>JASHQA010000358.1 GCA_030037785.1 Streptosporangiaceae bacterium | reverse complement strand
GCAAGCCCTTCTCGACGCCTAGCCTCTTTCCCGATCGTCACCGAACCGCCAGGCTGGCGTGGCAGCCGGATGAGCAGATTCTGCCCGAGACGGAACAGGGCGTTCGACGAGCCGCTTGAGTGCAGTCGCCGAACTGGCAGACAGGAGTAGTGCGGCATCGCCCGGTCGACCAGCGCGCGAACCAGCGCGGCGTCGATCGGGATTTCGTCGGCGTGCAGAACAGCGGCCGCTCTCGACGTCAATCTCGGCCTCTCAAGCGCGGCTGAGGTCTGGGTCAGTCGACCTCGGCGCGTGGCGCGGGCCGGCAAACGCTTACACTAGCTCCCCAAAGCCAACCAAGCGGAAATGGCGCTCACGAAAGGCTGCAAATGGCGGGCGAGACATCGTGGCAATCGGCCGCAGCGCTGCAGGGTGCGCAAGCTCCGACGTTCGACACGAGCGTCGCGCACATCGCCCGCGTGTACAACTACTGGCTGGGAGGCAAGGACAACTACGCCGCGGACCGCGCGGCGGGAGATCGGACGATTGCGGAGTTCCCCGGCATCGTGGCGTCGGCTCGCGCCAACCGCGCGTTCCTGCGCCGGGTGGTTCGCTTCCTGGTGACCGAGGCAGGAGTCCGGCAGTTCCTCGACGTCGGCACGGGCATTCCGACTTCTGACAACACCCATGAGGTCGCGCAAGCGCTAGCACCGCAGAGCCGCATTGTCTACGTCGACAACGACCCGGTGGTACTCGCGCACGCGCGGGCGCTGCTCACGAGCAGTTCCGCGGGCGTGACCGCCTACCTTGACGCCGACCTCAGAGATCCCGGCCCGATCCTGGCGCGCGCCGCGCAGACGCTGGACTTCTCCAGGCCGGTCGCAATCGTGCTGCTCGCGGTCTTGCAACTGCTCGCAGACGACGACGAGCCGTACCGGGTCGTGGCCGAACTGCTGGCCGCGGTCCCGCCGGGCAGCTACCTGGCGCTGTCGCACCCGACGTCCGACGTCCAGCAGGGCCAGGTCACCGCGATGGTCGCGCGGCTCAACGACCTCGTCGCGGAGAAGGTCACCACTCGTGACCGAGACCAGGTCGCGCGCTTCTTCGCCGGACTGGAACCGGTCGAGCCGGGACTGGTCAACGTGTCAGAGTGGCGGCCCGACCCGGCCGGGACACCCGAGGCGCCAGCCGCACTCTGGGTGTGCGTCGCCCGTAAGCCGTGACGGCGGTCCCGCGGCTCACGTGACGAGCCAGACCCGCCACAGCGCCGCCGGGTCGGACAGCGGGTCACCATGGACGAAGACAAGATCGGCCGGGCCGCCCTGCCGGATGATGCCTGCATCGGGCTCGCCGAGGAGTTGCCCGCCGTTGCGGGTCGCCGCCGCCAGGGCCTGCCAGGGCTCCAGGCCGGCGGTGACCAGGCATTCCACTTCCCAGGCGAGCTGGTTGGCGCGCAATGATCCGCCGCCGAAGTCGGTGCCGGCCGCCACCAGGACGCCTGCCCGAGCAGCAAGCCGCACGCTCTCGTGGGCCCACTCCCGGCGCGCGGCGATATCGGCTCTTCGCGGCGGCTCGACGAAGCGCGGCAGCGTCGTCGTGCGGCTGAAGCTACGCCACGACTCGAGCACGGCCAGGGTGGACACGAGCGCGACGTTGTTGGCAGCCATCAGCGCCACCACGTCCGAGTCAAGCTGGAAGCCGTGCTCTAGCGAATCGACCCCTGCCTCGGCGCCAACTCGCGCCCCTGGCAGCATCCCCGAGTGCGCGGTCACCCGAGCACCCCGGGCATGAGCCACCTCGACGACAGCGCGCACCTCGCTCACCGTGAAGGGTGACGTCTCGCGATCTGGCCCGTCGAGGTAGAGCTTGACGAAGTCGGCGCCGTCGTCGAGCTGCCCAGCAGCCGCCGCCACCAAACCGTCTCCGTCTTCGACGTCGACCGAGAGACCGGCGGGAAGCGACCCGGCCCGCGAGACCCAGCAGCCGGCCGCCCGCACGTACGGGTACTCGCGCCGCCCGGACCAGCGATCGCGCACCCCGAGCGCCAGCGCCTGGTGCCGCCCGTCGATCGGGTCGTCGCCCATCGGCGAGCCGACGTCCCGCGCCCAGCGGACGCCGGCGCTTCGCAGCAGCCGGGCGTTGGTCTCGGCGACCTCGACCAGCTGCTGCGGCGGATCGAAGCCGTGGTCGACCCAGTGAGCGCCGCCCGGCAACGTCAGGTGGCTGTGACTATCTACCATCCCGGCGATCACGGTCGAGCCGGAAGCGTCGACGACGACGGTATCCGCGGCGAGTGGCGGCTCGTCCCCGGTCTCCCCGACCCACTCGATGCGGTCGCTGGCGACGAGGATGCTCATGCCAACGCGCAGTTCCGGCCCAGTCCCGTCGGCAAGCGCAGCATCTCGGTACACGGTGCGCACAGCCTGCTGCCCTGGCTCGACGATGAGGGGAGAATCCACGGGGCAACGGTATCTGGTTCCTACGCACTGCCAATAGCCAGCGCTGGTCAGCCGGATCGACCACGGCGGCGAGCCGGCCGCCAGCCTCGCCGAGGCCCGAGCCAACCGAGCAGGTGGGATGGTTCGTGGGAGTGGGTTTGCTATGGACCCGCCCATAGCAAACCCACTCCCACGGCGCGAGCGGTGACAACGCAACGACAGGTCAGGTGACCGGATCGGTGAGGCTGACCTGCGTGTTGCGCCTCGGCGTGAGAGCCCGTCAGCATCGCGTCGTCGGTTGCGGTCGCGGGCTGAGCGATGATGACGCCATGCCGGACTTCGTGCTCGCTCATACCCGCCAGTGGATTGCCCGCTTTACCAGCCAAGGGCACGACGTCAGGCCGTTGGCAGCCGGAGTCGAAGGCGCGACCTATGACCTGGGCGGAGGCCTCATCGCCAAGGTCTGGCGCGAGCGCAGCATCGACGATCTTCAACGCATGCAGCGCTTCTACGCCGACGTGGCTGCGGCCGGCCTGCCGTTCGCTACGCCGGAAATAGCGCGCGTTGAACACCTCGACGGCACGTCGGTCAGTTACGAGCGCAAGCTGCCGGGAAGCCCACTGCAGAGCCGACTCGGACGTGACGACCGGCAGATCGCGCCCGCGGCTCTGCGCTGCGTCGTTACCGTGCTCCGTGCGCTCGCCACGGTTCCGGCCACCGCCCCGATGCGCCAGCTCGCCGTCCTGGGCGAGAGTCAGCCGCTGTGGGCTGATGCCGACAGCTTCCCCGC
>JASHQA010000036.1 GCA_030037785.1 Streptosporangiaceae bacterium | reverse complement strand
CGCTCGGAGCCTGGCTGCTGGCGGCGGCCCTGCCGGGCGCGCCGGACAGCCAGCGGACCCCCGCGGCGCGCGCCACCACGCCGCCGGCTAGCGCTCCCACCGTCCAGACCGTCCAGGTGAACGACGCCGCCCTCGTCGGTCAGCCGGTCTCGGCCGTCAGCCAGGAGCTCAGCCAGCTCGGGCTGACGCCGGCGATCACGTGGACCGCCAGCGGGCAGGATCCCGGCACCGTCATCTCGGTGCAGCCGAGCGGCGCCGTTCCGGCAGGCAGCACGGTGACGGTCACCGCCGCGATCCCGGTGGTCGGCTTCGGCCACCACCATCATCTCGGCCACGGCGACTCCGGCGACTGACCAACCTCCGGGTAGCGACCGCTCGGGCCAACTCTCCACCGATTCCGCGCACTCAAACCGGGGCATACCACCCGGCTGACCGCGCGGAATCGGTGGAGAGTCGCCGACCCGGCGCGCTGCGGACCGTTCGCGGCCGCGCGATCGCGCCAGGCGCCTGTCCCACGGGCCTGAGGCCCAGGGGATGATAGGGAGCGAGACGGTCATCAGGGCGGGTAACGGGCGGTGCGGCGTGACCACGAATCTTCCGCTGGACGACATCCGGGTCATCGACCTGACGGTCGCGCGGGCCGGCCCGACCTGCGTGCGCCAGCTAGCCGACTGGGGCGCCGATGTCATCCGGGTGGAACCGCCGCCCGACCGGGCCGCAGCCGTCCAGCTGGGCACCAGGCACGGCGCCGATTTCCAGCACCTGCACCGCAACAAGCGGTCACTGACGCTGAACCTCAAGGAGCCCGGCGCACGTGAGGTGCTGATGCGGCTGGTCGACACCTGTGACGTGCTGGTCGAGAACATGCGCCCGCCGGTCAAGTACCGGCTGGGCTTCGACTACGAAACCGTGCACGCGCGGAACCCCCGGCTGGTATACGGGTCGATCTCGGGCTTCGGACAGGACGGCCCGTACGCCAGCCGTGGGGGCCTCGATCAGATCGCGCAGGGCATGGGCGGCCTCATGAGCGTCACCGGCCTGCCGGGCGGTGCGCCGACCCGCGCCGGGATCCCGGTGTCCGACCTGGCCGCCGGACTCTATCTCGCGATCGGCGTGCTGGTGGCGCTGCACGACCGGGACCGGACCGGCAGCGGACGCTGGGTGCAGACGTCGCTGCTGGAATCGATGATCGCGATGATGGACTTCCAGGCTGCGCGCTGGACCATCGACAAGGAGGTGCCCGAGCCGGCCGGGAACCATCACCCCACGAACGTGCCGATGGGCTGCTTTGCCACCGCGGACGGCTACGTCAACATCGGCGGCGCTGACGGCCGGCTGCTGGCCAGCCTGTGTGCGGTCGTCGGCCTGCCTTGGCTGCCTGCCGACCCCCGCTTCGACTCACTCGCCCGGCGGTCGGCGAACCGGGCCGAGCTTAACGCGCTCATCGGCGCGCGGCTGCGAACGCGCAGCACCGCGGAGTGGGTCGCCGCGATGAACGCGGCCGGCGTGCCATGCGGCCCGGTGTACCGGATGGACGAGGTATTCGCCGATCCGCAAGTCGAGCACCTCGCGATGACCGGCGCGGTCGAACACCCGGTGCTCGGCCGGCTCGACATCGCCCGGAACGCGGTGCGGATGACGGACGCGCCGCCGACAGTCCGCGCACCGAGTCCCGAGCTGGGTGCGCACACCGGCGAGGTGCTCGGCGAGCTGGGCTATGAGCCGGCCCAGGTCGAGCGGCTTCGCGCCGACGGCATCGTCTGAGCAGCTCGTGTCCAGGAAGGGATCCGCATGACGTCAACGAACTCGCCCGCACAGCTGAAGACGGGCACCGACCTGCTCCTCGTCGAGGTGACGGGCGCGGTCGCCGTGGTGACGTTCAACAACCCGGCCAAGCGCAACGCCCTCTCGAGGGAAATCCGCGCGGCGCTGCCCGGCGCGCTCGCGGCCTTGCAGGCGGACCCGGAGGTCCGGGTCGTGGTGGTCACCGGCGCCGGGGACAAGGCCTTCGCCTCGGGCGCCGACATCTCAGAGTTCGGCGAGCAGCGCACGACACCCGCCGCACGGGCCGACTACGACAAGGGGCAGGCGGCTCAGTACGCCGCGTGGGCAGACCTCGACAAGCCCGTGATCGCGATGATCCGCGGCTTCTGCATGGGCGGTGGCCTGCTCACCGCGCTGCAGGCGGACATCCGGATCGCCTCAGCCGACAGCCAGTTCGGCATCCCCGCGGCCCGGCTCGGACTCGGCTATGGCCTTACCGGCGTGACCACGCTGATGGGGCTCGTGGGCGCGGCGTGGACGGCCGAGATCCTGTTCTCCGCGCGGCGGTTCTCGGCAGCGGAGGCGCTCCAGATGGGGCTGGTAAACCGCGTCGTGCCGGCCGCCGAGCTGCGCGGGGCGGTCATGACGCTGGCAGCGGGCATCGCCAGCAACGCGCCGCTCACGGTCGCCGCGGCCAAGGTGGCGATCCGGGAGGCCGCGAGGCCGCCCGAGCTGCGGGACCTGACCAGGGTCGAGACGATGGTCGAGGCGTGCTTCCAGTCCGCGGACTACCGCGAGGGTCAGCGCGCGTTCGCGGAAAAGCGACCGCCGGCGTTCACCGGCCGCTGAGCGAACCAGCGTCAGCCGAGATCGAGCCCCGGGTACAGCGGATGCTGCGCGAGTAGCTCGCCGACTGCCGCGTGGGTCCGGTCGGCCACGCCGTCGGCCAGCACGTACCTGGCCTTTGACGCGCCGCCGGACGGCGCGGCTGCCGGACTGGTGGCCGCCAGCACGCCGACGATGAGCTCGGCGACCCGATCGAGGTCACCGGCGCCGAAGCCGCGCGAGGTGAGCGCCGGAGTGCCGAGCCGCACGCCGGTGGTGTACCAGGCGCCATTGGGATCGCGCGGGATCGAGTTGCGGTTGGTCACGATGCCCGAGTCGAGCAGCGCGGACTCGGCCTGACGGCCGGTCAGCCCGAACGTGCTGACGTCCAGCAGCACCAGGTGGTTGTCGGTGCCGCCGGTGACCAGGCGCGCGCCCCTGGACAGCAGTCCGTCGGCCAGCGCGACGGCGTTGTCAGCAACCTGCTGCGCATAGCGCTGGAACGACGGCTGGCGTGCTTCCGCGAGCGCCACGGCCTTGGCCGCGATCACATGCCCGAGCGGCCCGCCGAGCACCAGCGGGCAGCCGCGGTCGACCGCTTCGGCGTAGTCAGGCTGGCACAGCACGACCCCGCCGCGCGGCCCGCGCAGCGACTTGTGCGTGGTCGTGGTCGTGACGTGGGCGAATGGCACCGGATCAAAGTCGCCGGTGAAGACCTTGCCCGCAACCAGCCCGGCGAAGTGCGCCATGTCCACCATGAGCGTGGCGCCGACCTCGTCGGCGATCTCGCGCATGATCGCAAAGTTGATCTTGCGGGGATACGCGGAGTACCCGGCGATCAGCACCAGCGGCCGGAACTCGCGCGCCCTGGCCGCCACCTCCGCGTAGTCGAGCAGCCCGGTTTGCGCGTCGGTCCCGTAGGAAGCCTGGTGGAACATCTTGCCGCTGATGTTGGGCCGGAAGCCGTGGGTGAGGTGGCCGCCCGCGTCCAGGGCCATGCCAAGCGCGCGCTGGTTGCCGAGCCTGCGGCGCAGTGCCTCCCAGTCGTCGTCGGTCAGGTCGTTGACGTGGTTCGCGCCGAGCTCGGCCAGCGCGGGCGCTTCCACGCGGTGCGCGAGGATCGCCCAGAACGCCACCAGGTTCGCGTCGATGCCGGAGTGCGGCTGGACATAGGCGTGCGGCGCCGCGAACAGCGCCTGCGCGTGGTCGGCCGCGATCTGCTCGACGGTGTCGACGTTCTGGCAGCCGGAGTAGAAGCGGTGGCCGACCGTGCCCTCGGCGTACTTGTCCGACAGCCACGTCCCCATCGCCAGCAAGACCGCTGGGGAGGCGTAGTTCTCGCTCGCGATGAGCTTCAGGGATGCACGCTGGTCCGACAGTTCGCTGCGGATCGCGGTGGCGACGCCCGGCTCCACCGCCTCGATGACTTCCAGCGCGCTCTGGTACGCGGTCGACACAGCATCGGCGTCGAAGGATGCCGACGGCTGAGCCGCGGTCTGGGCGTGCTGCGATGCCATAGCGCCTCCCTGGAGCCGGCCCGGCGGCCAGGCCCGCCAGTCGCGCGCTGGACCACCATCCGGCGGACCCTTACCCTATCGAAGCGGTCCTGGCGGCCTGACGGCTCGCCCGGTCGCACGGCGCGCGGACCACCTCGCGCGGCGACCATTCCGCAGAAAGCGCCGGAAGATTTCACGTATCCGCTCGGTTCCGGTACAACACTGACGTGTAGCCCCTCGGCGCCGAGTTCGGTGCCACCACCCCGACCAGGGGCCGAAGGAAGGCAGTGACATGGACCTTGGACTGCTGCTGTTGCGCCTCGTGCTCGCCGCAATCTTGTACATGCACGCCACCCAGAAGACCCTCGGCTGGTTCTCCGGCCTGGGCCTGGACCGAATGGCGCCCATCTTCGAGAGCCTGGGCCAGCGCCCTGGCCGTCACATGGTCAGGCTGGCAGCGGGCTGCGAGATAGTCGGGTCGCTGCTCATCGCGGTCGGCATCGCCACGCCGCTCGGCGCGGCGATGCTGGCTGGCACGATGATGGTCGCCGGCGGCGCCTCGACGCTATCCAAGGGCACGGTCTGGAACGCCGCGGGCGGCGGTGAGTATCCGCTGGTGCTCGCGGCCTTCGCGGTCGTGATCGGGTTCACCGGACCCGGCGCCTGGTCACTGGACTCGGCTCTCAAGGCACCGTGGGTGCCGAAGTCCAACGCGGCTGCCCTGGTCATCGGCGTGATCGTGTTCGTCGTCGCGGCCCTCGCGGCTGGCGCGGCGCTGCTCCGGACCCGGGCGAACCTGGCCAGCGCCGCCAGCGCCGCCAGCGTGGCGCCCGAGTCGGCGCCGCCGACTTCCGCCTGAGCCAGCCGAGCGGCGCCACCCGGACCGCTGCCCGAGACGAGGCAGCCCGCGGCGCGGGCGACAAAGCCGTCCGCTGCACGCGACAAAGCCGTCCGCTGCACGCGACAAGGGCTGCATGATTATGCAGTAGTGTGCATATAATTCTGTTCGTGTCCAAGGTTCTCGCAGCCCTCCCCGTCGGTGAACGCGTCGGGGTCGCCTTCTCCGGCGGCCTCGACACCTCGGTGGCGGTCGCCTGGATGCGCGAGAACGGCGCGGTGCCGTGCGCCTACACCGCCGACATCGGCCAGTACGACGAGCCCGACATCGCCTCGGTGCCCGGCCGCGCCGCCGCCTACGGCGCCGAGGTCGCCCGGCTCGTCGACTGCCAGGCGGAACTGGTGGAGGAAGGGCTGGCTGCGCTCGCCTGCGGGGCGTTCCACATCCGCACCGGCGGCCGGGCGTACTTCAACACCACGCCGCTCGGCCGCGCGGTCACCGGTACCTTGCTGGTCCGCGCGATGCTGGCGGACGACGTCCAGATCTGGGGTGACGGCTCCACCTTCAAGGGCAACGACATCGAGCGGTTCTACCGCTATGGCCTGCTGGCCAACCCGTCCCTGCGGATCTACAAGCCATGGCTGGACGCCGACTTCGTCAGCGAGCTGGGCGGCCGCGCGGAGATGTCCAGCTGGCTGGTCGCCCGCAACCTGCCCTACCGGCACAGCTCGGAAAAGGCCTACTCCACCGATGCGAACATCTGGGGCGCCACCCACGAGGCCAAGGCCCTGGAGCAACTCGACGCCGGGCTCGAGCTCGTCGAGCCGATCATGGGCGTGCGGTTCTGGGACCCCGCCGTGCAGATCGCGCCGGAAGACGTCACTGTCGGCTTCGCGCAAGGCAGGCCGGTGACGATCAACGGCAAGCAGTTCGCCTCTGCCGTCGACCTGGTACTGGAAGCCAACGCCATCGGCGGCCGGCACGGCATGGGCATGTCGGACCAGATCGAGAACCGGGTGATCGAGGCCAAGAGCCGGGGCATCTACGAGGCGCCGGGCATGGCCCTGCTGCACGCGTGCTACGAGCGGCTCGTCAACGCGATTCACAACGAGGACACGCTCGCGAGCTACCACGTCGAAGGTCGCCGGCTGGGCAGGCTGCTCTACGAAGGCCGCTGGCTGGACCCGCAGGCGCTGATGCTGCGCGAGTCGCTGCAGCGCTGGGTCGGATCCGCGGTGACCGGCGAGGTAACCCTGCGGCTGCGGCGCGGCGACGACTACTCGATCCTCGACACGGCCGGGCCGGCGTTCAGCTACCACCCGGACAAGCTGTCGATGGAACGGACCGAGGACTCCGCATTCGGGCCAGCCGACCGCATCGGCCAGCTCACGATGCGCAACCTCGACATCGCCGACTCGCGGGCTCGGCTCGAGCAGTACGCCGTGCTCGGCATCGTGGGCAGCCCGCACCCTGCGCTGGTCGGTGCGGCGCCCGCGGCTCCTACCGGGCTGATCGGCGCGCTGCCGGAGGGCGGGGCGCACACGATCGCGTCCCGCGGCCGGGTACCGAGCGGTGACCAGCTGCTGGACCGGGCCGCGATGGAGACCGGCGCCGACTGACCGGGGGGCGCACGGCCATGCGCGTACAGTCCGGTTCAGCGGAACGTGCGGGTGAGCACCGGTGCCGTTGCGGGGAACGGGCCCGTCCGGCCACGCGGCCTGCGGTACCGCGCAGCCGTTTCCCATCGCCTGGATCGAGACAGGGAGCCGCCGGATGACCCACTCCGTCCTGCTGGTCGATCCCACCACCGCCCCGGCGCCGCCGGAGTCCGTGCTCGCCGCCCCGCTCGAGTCGCTGGCCGGCCACACGGTCGCGCTGGTCAAGAACGCGTGGCCGTCCTGGCACCGGATGGCCGACAGGCTCGGCAGCCTCCTGTCCGACCGGGAGCCGGGCGTCGCGACCCGGCAGTTCCTGGTGCCGAACGGATCCGCCGCCGACCCTGAGCAGCTCAGGCTCATCGCCGCGACGGCGGACGCCGCCGTGGTCGGGCTGGCCAACTGCGGGTCATGCACCGCGTGGAGCCACCACGACGCCGTCACGCTGTCGTGTCTGGGCGTGCCAGTCGTGCTGGTAGTCACCAGCGAGTTCGCCAGTCTCGTGGACGCGCTCGCCGTGAGCGCGGGGGTTCGGCTGCCGACGGTCACCATCGACACCAACCCGGAAACGGTGGCCGAGGAAACGGCGCTGACGCTGCTCGATGACGCCTACCACGCCATCGTGGCGGCACTGACAACGCCCGCGGCCGACGGCAGCGGACCACCCGCGGCAGTGGGCAGCAGGCCGCGCGCGGCAGCGGGCAGCACGCCGCCGGTGCCAGCGAGCGACCCGCGCCCGGTGACGGCCGGGCCGGCCGATCGGTACGCCGACGCGGCTGACGCCGTTGACCGGTGTCACGATCTCGGGTGGACCGACGGCCTGCCGGTGATCCCGCCCACCGTGCCGCGGGTCGACGCCATGCTCGCCGTCCTCGGCGACCCGGACGACGTGGTGGCCCGCATGCCGCCGAGCGGCGCTCCGGTCACCAACCGCGCGCTGGCGGCGAACGCCGTCATGGCCGGATGCCTGCCCGGCCACCTTCGGGTGCTGTCAGCCACCGTCCGCGCGGTGTGCGTTCCGGAGTTCAACCTGAACGGCATCGCCACGACCACCGGACCGTCCACGCCGTTCGCGATCGTCAGCGGGCCGGCCGCCGGCCAGGCCGGCCTCAATGCCGACCGGGGAGTGCTCGGCCCTGGCTGGCGGGCAAACGCCAGCATCGGCC
>JASHQA010000357.1 GCA_030037785.1 Streptosporangiaceae bacterium | reverse complement strand
TTCAGGTAGGCCAGCGACATGATCCGCCAGTCGGGGCGGATCGGCCGTACCTTCTCGACCTCGAGAATCCAGCGGGAGGTGATCCAGGCCCACGGGCACACGGGATCGAACCAGAATTGCACGTCCTCAGTGGCGTCCGGCTGTGTCGTCATGCCGCTGGCAACAGGCGTCAGTGCCCGGGTATTCCGGCGTCCTGGCCGGCCATCGGCACGCCGTGACCGCGAAACCAGCAGCCGCCGCGGCGGGCGAGCACTGGCCACCTCCCCGGAGTCTTGTCTTGATGTCAAGATACATGAGGGAACGGGGTTCGCTCGGGCCGGCCCGGCCGGCCAGCGCGCAGTGACCAGTGCCGGTCCAGCCGGCCGTCGGGCGGCTCGCCAGGGCTGCCCGGATGGCTGGCTGCTGTGATCGGATGGAGGCATGAAGGTACGCATCGGCGTCAGCCTCGGTCCGTACGCCACGCCAGCCGGGCTCGCCGCCGTGGTCGATCCCGTGGAGGCGGCGGGCATCGACTCGCTCTGGCTCAGCGAGATGGTGTACGGCGACCTGGTCGAGCCGCTCATCGGCATGACGCACGTGCTGGCCCGTACGAGCCGGCTGAAGGTCGGCACCGGCGTCGCGGTGCTGCCGGGCCGCCATCCCGTGCTCGTGGCGAAGGAGCTCGCCTCGCTCGCGGCGCTCGCGCCGCGCCGGGTCCTGCCCGTGTTCGGGCTGCGGCCGGCCCGCGGGCCGGAGGCCGTGGCGTTCCCGGTGGCCGGCAACCGGGCGGCGGTGTTCGACGAGTCGCTCGAGCTACTGCGCCTGCTGCTGACGCAGCAGAGCGTGTCGTTCTCCGGCCGCTTCTTCACCGTGACCGAGGCGAGTGTCGGGCCGCAGCCGGTCAAGCCGCTGGACATCTGGCTCGGCGGCAGCGCACCGGCGGGCCTGCGCCGGGTGGGCCGGTTCGGCGACGGCTGGCTCGGCAGCTTCCTGACCCCGGCCGAAGCGGGTGCTGCCCGGCAGCAGATCGAGGCAGCAGCGGCCGCCGCGGGCCGGGAGATCGAGGCCGACCACTACGGCATCAGCCTTGCCGTCGGTGCGGTGACGCCGGAGTTCGCGCGGTCGGTGGCGCGGCGGCGGCCCGGCGTCGATCCGGCGAGCCTGCTGCCGCGAACGTGGGCCGAGCTTCGCGGCCGGATCGAGGCCTACATCGACGTCGGGCTCAGCAAATTCGTCGTCCGGCCGGCGGCACCGGCCGGCGACGACACGCCGGAGCGGTTCATCGACGAGTTCGTGACGGAACTGCTGCCGCTGGAGAACTGATGGCGCGCTCATGACCGCACGCTGCCCACAGCTCTCGCTGGCCCGCAGGTCGCCGGCGGACCGATACTGGCCAGCATGAACGGCGAGTCGGCGGGCACGCCAGGGGAACTCTGGTCCGGGCTGGATGACCCCTGGCGGGAGGCATTCCGCCAGGCGTGGGGCGCGCTGCGGACCGGGAACATCGCGATCGGCGCGTGCGCATCCACGCTCGACGGCGTCATCGTGCACGCGGCCCGCAACCGCGTGGCAGACAGCACCGGGCCGCCCGGCGAGGCGTTCGGCTCGGCGCTGGCCCATGCCGAGGTGAACGTGCTGGCCAGGCTCCCGTACCGACAGACGAGCCGCCTCGTGCTCACCACCACCCTCGAACCGTGCCTGCAGTGCTCGGCCGCGATCCGACTCGGGCCGGTCGGCACCGTCCGGTACGCCGGTGCCGACCCGCTCTGGGACGGATGCCACGACTTCAGTCCGCTGTCGGCGCGCGAGGCTGCCCGGCCGGCCAAGGTGACGATGGTCGGCCCGCGCGACGACGCCGTCGGCATGTTCGCCACGGTCCTGTCCCGCCTCGGGCCTGGCCGGGTCTCCGACTTTGCGGCCCGGTGGCTACGAGCTTCGGGCCAGGGCGTGCTCCTCGACCTCGCCCTGGACCTGCAGGAAAGCGGGGAAGTGCGCCGGCTAGTAGCCCTCGACGTGGACGAGGCGTTCGAATACCTGTGGCCGCGGCTGCAGTCGCTCCGCGACGCTCAGCCGACCGGCTGATCGGGGTGTGGCCGCGTCATGACCGCGGCACTCGGTCGGCGCGCCAGCACCGCGAGCGCATCGGGACCTCGAGCTCGGTGACGCCAGGGAACTGCGCGGTCAGCGCCGCGGTCGCCCGCGCCCGGCCGGCCGCCTTGACTTCTTCGTCGGCGGTGATGACGCGGCTGTAGGTCGTCAGCCATTCGACCAGGTCGGGAATCGACATGCGCCGTGTAAACGGGAACGTGCGCGTCTCGATATTGCGGAACAAGACGGGGTCGGGCAACGCCACGCCACGGTCCCTGGGTGTCGCCAGGTCCGCCGCGTGCGGCCGGCCGCGGCTGGCACCGTCACCGGTGCCGAACCATTCACCGGCCCGGAGCCAGGGTGTTCGCTCCCGGCCTGTCCAGATGACGCCGAACCGCCCGTCGTCCCGCAGCACCCTCGCGATCTCCGGCACCGCTCGGTCTGGATCCATCCAGTGCCACGCAGAAGACACCAGGACGGCGTCGGCGCAGGTGTCCGGCAGCGGGATAGCCTCGCCGCGACCCGCCAGCACCTGCACGCCCTGGGACCGGCCCGCCAGCACGGCGCGCATCCGGCCATCCGGCTCGACGGCGATCACGTGGTCTGCGACCGCGGCGATCGCGCGACTCAGCAGCCCGGTGCCGGCGCCGAGGTCAACGACGACACCGGGGCTGGCAGGCAACAGCCAGCCGACCGCCTCGGGAGCCGGGCCCGGCCGGAGCCGGTCGTAGTCGTCAGCGATCGCGCCGAACGACATGGAGCGCTCTGCACGGCTGGTCACCCTCACGACGCTAACCTGCCACCGGCCGGGGACCGGATCGGGGCTCTGCCGCGCGGCTACCATCCCGTTATGGAGTTTGGCGCCGAGCTGCGCGCGACCAGGGAACAGCTGGTCAGCTTCGGTGCCCGACTGGCGGCGGATGGGCTGGCGGTCGGCGCCGCGGGGAACCTGAGCGTCCGGGTCGGTGACCTGATCGCCATCACCCCATCGGGGATCGGCTACGACGAGGTGACGCCGTCGGACATCTGTCTCGTGACGCTCGCTGGCGACGAGGTCGAGGCGGCGGAGACGCCGTCGAGCGAGCTGCCCATGCACCTGGCCGTCTATGGGGCTACCGCTGCGGCCGCTGTCGTGCACACCCACTCGGCCGAGGTCGTGGCGCTGTCGGCGACGTGCACCGAGCTGCCCGCCGTGCACTACGCGATCACGAGCCTGGGCGGCCCGGTGCGCGTCGCGGGATACGTCCGGTTCGGCTCGCCGGGCCTGGCCGACGCGGCCGTCGCCGCGCTCGCCGGACGGCAGGCGGCGATCTTGCAGAACCACGGGGCGATCTGCTACGGAGCGAGCCTGCCGGCGGCCTACGACCGGGCGGTGCTGCTGGAGTGGCTGGCCCGCGTCTACCGGCTTGCTCGCGGTTACGGCGAGCCGCGCATCCTGTCGCAGGGCGAACTCGAGGAGGTGTCCGCCGAGGCACGGCGCCGCCGGTACGGGGAGCGGCGAAGCCAGGGACCGGCGCTTCCGCGCCGCTAGCTCGTCCGGGCCAGCAGGTGCTCCCCGACCCGGATCGCGTTCGCCATGATGGTCAGCGCGGGATTGACCGCGCCGATGCTCGGCATGAAGCTCGCGTCAACCACGTACAGGTTGTCGAGGTCGTGGGCCTTGCAGTGCACGTCGAGCACCGACGTCGCGGGATCGGCGCCGAACTTACAGGTCCCGGCCTGATGCGCGACTCCGGCGATCGGGATGCTCATGTGCAGGTAGAAGTTCTTGTCCAGGACGTGGTGGGCGGCGATGCCGATGTGGTTCATGATCGTGCGCAGCTCGCCGTAGAGGCCGTCGGCCTCCGCCGCGTTGGTGGCACGGTAGGCCAGGTGCACTCGCCCGGCTGCGTCCACGGTCACGCGGTTGTCCGGCTTGGGCACGTCCTCGGTGGTCAGCCAGAAGTCGACCGCATGCCTGGCGACCTCGTCGAGGCTGAGCTGCGGCGCGAGCTTCGTCAGCGTGGGCTCCTCGCCCTTCATCGCCGCCGCGTTCGACTTGCCGACCATCTGGATGTTGCCGAGCGGCCACGGCCTGCCGTGGCCGGCGAAGTAGAAGTCGTTGAGCCCAACGGTCTTCTGGAACACCGTGTCATTGGGCTCTTTGTCGAGCGCGACCACGGCGTTGCTGTTGTGGAACATGTAGTTCCGGCCGACCAGCCCTGAGCTGTTGGCGAGGCCGTCGGGGTGCTGCTCGGAGACCGACCTGAGCAGGATCCGGGCACTGTTGGCCGCGCCAGCCGATACCACGACCACGTCGCCGGTGTAGACCTCCGGCTGGCCACCACGGGACACGACGACGCCGGTTACCGATCTGCCTGCCGCATCAGTTTCCAGTCGCTGGACTTCCGCGTTCACGAGCAGGGTGACGTTGTCGAGGTCAAGCACCGGGCGGACAGCCATCGTCTCGGCGTCCGACTTGGCGTGCACCAGGCACGGGTACCCGTCACAGGTATTGCACCGGATGCACGTGCTCGCGGGGCGGCGCGCCTCGTCCAGCAGAATCCCGCAGGGCGCGTGGAACGGGCGATATCCGGCCGCGCGCAGCGAGTCCGAGATCTGCTGGATGCGCGGCTCGTGGCTGACCGCGGGCCACGGGTACTGCCGAGACCAGTGACCCTCGGTGGGATCCTCGCCGTGCGCGCCGTGCACCTGATACAGCCACTCGGCCTTCGTGTACCACGGCTCGAACTCGTCGTAGCTGACCGGCCACGCAGGCGACAGGCCGTCGGCGTGCTGGATCTCGCCGAAGTCAGCTGGCCGCAGCCGGTACAGCGCCGCGCCGTACATCTTGGTCGCACCACCCACGAAGTAGTGCACCTGCGGCTGGAATGCCGCGCCGTCGCTGTCGTACCAGGTGTCCGCGGATATGTACCGGCCGTCGACGAAGACCTGGTCGGGGTTCCAGTTCGCCAGCTCCCTCGGCAGAAAGTCCCCGCGTTCCAGCAGCAGAATTCGCTTGCCGCCGTGGGCCAGCACGTTGGCTATGGTGCCGCCGCCCGCTCCGGTCCCGACGATGACGACGTCATAGTGCTCGGGCATGTCTCGATGATGTCAGGCGCGCGCGCATGTCACAGACGGCCGGGGCTGTCTCGTCTCGGTAGCAGAGACAGGCGGTCAAAACGGGGAAGGTGACGGTCATGCGCGTGTTCGTGGCAGGCGGAGCCGGCGCTATCGGGCGGCAGCTAGTGCCGCAGCTCGTGAGCCGTGGCCACCAGGTGACGGCCACGACGACGAACGCGGCCAAGCTGGGCTTGCTGCAGCACCTCGGTGCGGACGCCGTGGTGATGGACGGGCTGGATGCGGCGTCGGTCGGCGCGGCGGTAGCCGGGGCTCAGCCCGACGTGATCGTGCACGAGATGACCGCACTTTCGGCGGCGCATGCTGGCAAGCCGGACTTCAGGCACTTTGACCGGTTCGCCGCGAACACCAACCGGCTGCGCACCGAGGGGACGGATCACCTGCTGGCCGCGGCGGAGGCGACTGGCGTGTCCCACCTCGTCGCGCAGGGCTTCGCGCAGAGCTTCGCGGGCGCACAGGTGCTCACCGAAGCAGACCCCGTGCAGCCCGGAGCGGGGACGATGGCGCGCACGCTGGTGCAGGGGGTGGTGCACGTCGAGGAGGCGGTCGTCGCGGCAGGCGGCGCGGTGCTGCGATACGGCGCGCTGTACGGGCCCGGCGCCACCGAGGACCAATTCGAGCTCGTGCGCAAGCGGAAGTTCCCGCTCGTGGGCCGCGGCACCGGCTACTTCTCGTGGGTGCATCTCGAGGACGCGGCGAGCGCTACCGTCCTGGCGGTAGAGCAGCACGCGACAGGCCTGTTCAACATCGTCGACGACGAGCCGGCCCCGGTCAGCGAGTGGCTGCCCTACCTGGCTGCGTGCGCGGGCGCGAAGCCGCCGATGCGGGTCCCCGGGTGGCTGGCCAGGCTGCTGGCCGGAGAATTTGCAGTGCTGCTGATGACGGAGGGGCGCGGCTTCTCCAACGCCAAGGCCAAGCGGGAGCTCGGCTGGCGGCTGCGCCATCCGTCCTGGCGGCAGGGCTTCCGAGAAGAGCTGGCGTGACCAGGGCCGAGGAATTCGAGGAGCTCCGACCGCTGCTGTTCTCGATTGCCTACCGGATCCTCGGCAGCGTGGCCGAGGCCGAAGACGCGGTTCAGGAGACCTGGCTGCGCTACGAGTCCGCCCCGACGCAGCCCGTCTCGGCCAAGGCCTTCCTCTCGGCCGCGGTGACCCGGATCTCGATCGACGTGCTGCGCTCGGCCAGGGTCCGCAGGGAGGAGTACGTCGGAGAGTGGTTCCCTGAGCCGCTGCTCACCGATCCGTACGAGGACCCGGCGCGGTCGGCGGAGCTGGCCGACTCGGTGTCGATGGCGGCCCTGCTGCTGCTGGAGCGGCTCAGCCCGCTCGAGCGCGCGATCTTCGTGCTGCGGGAGGTGTTCGGGTTCGGCTTCGGCGAGATCGCGTCGGCAGTCGGGCGGTCGGAGGCGGCGTGCCGTCAACTCGCGGTGCGGGCGCGGCGCCACATGGACGCGGGGCGCCCGCGGTTCGACGCCGACCGCCAGGAGCGGGAGAGACTGGCCACGCGGTTCTTCGACGCGCTTCGCGGCGGCGACGTCGCCGGCTTGCAGGAGTTGCTCGCCGCTGACGTGCAGCTCGCCGGGGACGGCGGCGGCAAGGTGCCAGCGCTGGCGCGGACCGTCAGCGGCGCCGAGAAGGTGGCCAGGCTGCTTGCCACGGTCTTCCCCTGGCTCGTCCGGATCGACGTGACGCTGGAGCCGCACGAGGTGAACGGCCAGCCGGGAGCGATTTTCCGGGATCGGGACAGCAAGGTGCTCTTCACCGTGACGCTCGACGTACTCGGCGGGCAGATTCAGACGATCCGCGCTGTCAGCAACCCGGACAAGCTCGCGCACGTCGGTCCGGTGGCGGACGCCTGGGCGGTCAGTCGCGAGTTCAACCAGACTCGCCGGCGACCGTCGTGGCGAGCCTGACCGCGCCGCTATTGTTAGCGCCGATGCGGATCGCTACCTGGAACGTCAACTCGGTCAAGCAGCGCGTGCCGCGGCTGCTGCCGTGGCTGGACGAGCGCCGGCCCGACGTGGTGTGCCTGCAGGAGACCAAGCTGGCCGACGACGCGTTCCTCGACCTGCTGGGCAACGACCTGGAGAGCCGCGGCTACCAGGTGGCGGTGCACGGTGAGCCACGGTGGAACGGCGTGGCGATCCTGTCCAGGGTGGGCCTGGACGGCGTCGCCGCCGGCCTGCCGGGCGCGCCAGGCTTCCCTGAGCCGGAAGCGCGCGCGATGGCGGCGACCTGCGGCGGCATCCGCGTGGTCTCGGTCTACGTGCCCAACGGCCGCGAGCCAGACTCCGAGCACTACCGCTACAAGCTGGACTGGCTCGCTGCGCTCGAGCGGTACGTCCGCGCCGCGCCCGACGCGACGGTCGTCTGCGGCGACATGAACATCGCGCCGACCGACGCCGACGTCTTCGACCCGGCGGCCTACATCGGCCAGACGCACGTCACCGAGCCGGAGCGAGCCGCGCTCGCCAGCCTCCAGGCGACCGGGCTGCACGACGTGGTCCGGGATCGCTGGCCGGACCGGCGGGTCTTCACCTACTGGGACTACCGGGCCGGGATGTTCCACCAGGACCTCGGCATGCGCATCGACCTGGTGCTCGCCAGCGCGGCGGTGGCAAGCCGCGTCGAGGCCGCGTGGGTGGACCGGCACGCGCGCAAGGGCACCGCGCCGAGCGACCACGCGCCGCTCATCGTCGACCTGGACGAGGCTCCGGACGGCGACGTCGGCCCGGTCGTGCCGCCGCCCTCCGCGGCGGGCGCTCAGAAGCGCTCCTTCAAGCTGCCGCAGTCCCGCTGACCGGGAGGTTCTGCCGTGACGGAAGCAGCGGACCCGGAGCCAGAGTCAGGAACGCCCGCGTTCCGGCAGCGCCCGTTTGCGCCGCCGCCGGGCGCGACGGACATTCTGCTCGTGCGCCACGGCCAGTCGCAGGCCTATGTCGACGGCGACCTCTTTGACCTGATCGACGGCCAGGGCGACCCGCCGTTGTCGGCCGACGGCGAAGCCCAGGCGCGGCGGGTGTGCGCTCGGCTGGCCGGCCTCGGCGCCATCAGTGCCGTCTACGTGTCCACGATGCGCCGCACCGCGCAGACCGCCGCGCCGCTGGCTGCCGCCCTCGGCCTGACCCCGACCGTGGAGGCCGGGCTCCGCGAGGTGCACCTCGGCGCGTGGGAAGGCGGCGTGTTCCGCAAGAACGTGGCCGAGGGTCATCCGATCGCGGTGCGGATGATGGCCGCGGAGCGGTGGGACGTCATCCCCGGTGCCGAGCCCGCCGACGCGTTCGCCAGCCGGGTCACAGCGGTGATCGGGCGAATCGCCGCAGCCCACCCCGGCCAGCGTGTCGCTGCGTTCACGCACGGCGGCGTCATCGGACAGGCGCTCTGTATCGCGGCGGCGTCGCGGCCGTTTGCCTTCACCATGGCGGAGAACGCGTCCATCTCCCGCCTCGTGATTACCGCCGAGCGCTGGATCGTGCGCGGTTACAACGACACCGCGCACCTCGACGGCGTGGCATAGCAAGACCAGGGGGGAACGCGGTCGCCGTGGCCTGAGGTCGTTCGTCCGGCCGGTGCAGCGGCGGGGCAGACACGGCGGCCTCAGTCGGGAGAGCATGGGGGAGTCCTGCTCGCCTGTCTTGCCCGCCGCCCGAAGGGACTGGTCATGATCGAGCCGTACCAAGCCGTCGGGCTGGTGCCCACGATGCGCGGTATCCGCCGCCGCGACGACATCCGGGTGAACCTCGAGCACATCTCGCACCTGATCAAGGCGGCGTCCTGGCTGTCCAGCCTGGACCTGCCGGTCCGGCTCATCGCGATCCCCGAGGGCAGCCTGCAGGGATTCAACGACGAAGTGCTCGACCTGGACCATGAGACGTTCGCCACGGAGTGCGCGATCGACATTCCCGGCCCGGAGACTGACTATCTCGGGGCGCTGGCCCGCACGTGGGACGCGTTCGTGATGGCGCAGGCGAAGGCGCGGCATCCGGAGTTCCCCGGCCGGTTCTTCAACGTCGGCTTCGTGCTGAACCCGGACGGAGAACTGGTCCTGCGGCATCACAAGGTCGTCCCGCTGCTGCCCGTCGAGCACTCGGTCACGCCGCACAACGTGTGGGACCGCTGGATCGAGCTCTACGGGCGGACGCTGGATGCGTTTTACCCCGTCGCCGACACGGCGATCGGCCGGCTCGGCTTCCTCATGGCCAATGAGGGCTCCTATCCGGAGAACGCGCGAGGCCTCGCGATGAACGGCGCCGAGGTGGTGTACCGCGGCCCGTACCCGCACCCGCACGTCGGTAACGGCCTGTTCGAGATCCAGAACCGGGCGCGCGCCCTGGACAACAACTTCTACCTGATCGCCTGCAACGTGGGCACCTACTACCTGGACGCGGACTCCGACATTCCCATCGACACCTTCGGCGGCGGGTCGGCGGTCTTCGACTACCGCGGCCAGATCGTCGGCAGGCACGACTACAGCGCCGGCTCGGGCTGGGTCGCGGGGACCATCGACGTCGAGGCGCTGCGCCGGTTCCGCGCGAGCGCGCAGTGGGACAACTGGCTGAAGGACCTCACCACCGAGCAGTACCAGCTCATCTACGACGAGCCCGTCTATCCCAAGAACCTGTACCTGGACCGCGCCCCCTACGGCCACGAGGACTACCGGCGCGAGGTGATCGACAAGCAGATCCGGCTGCTGCACGAGCGGGACATCTGGGTGCCGCCCGACAAGGGCTGACCCTGCCGGGCAGGGCAGCTAGCGGCCGGCGAGCAGCAGCGTCAGCGCAGCCGGGATGTCCCCGAGGGAGCGGACCGGCCGGCACGTGCCGCCGCCGAGCCGGGCCAGCCGCTCGGCGGCGGTCACCGAGGCGGGGTCGGGCGCGTGCGCGGCGGGCATAGGGCGGAGCACGTCGAGCCGGTCGATGCCGGCTAGCGCGGT
>JASHQA010000356.1 GCA_030037785.1 Streptosporangiaceae bacterium | reverse complement strand
CGGGCCGGCCAACCCGGCCCGCGACACCGCGGAGCTCGCGCTCGCCCGGCAGGCACTCGACACCGGCGTGCCCGTCCTCGGCATCTGCCGCGGCTTGCAGGTGATCAACGTGGCCCTGGGCGGCACGCTCATCCAGCACCTCCCGGATGTGGTCGGCCACGACGGCCACTCGCCGCAGGAGGCCAGGCACGGCAGCCACAAGGTCAGCGTCGCGTCGGGGTCACAGCTATCCCGGCTGCTCGGCCGCACCGAGGCCGACGTGCCCACCCATCATCACCAGGCCGCAGGCCGGCTCGGCGACGGCCTGGTGGCAACCGCGTGGGCGGACGACGGCACGGTCGAGGCGGTCGAGCTCGCCGAGCCGGCGGCGTTCATGGTCGCCGTGCAGTGGCATCCCGAAGCCGGCGAGGACCCGAGCCTCTTTGCCGCCCTGGTCGCCGCGGCCGGCCGACGCCACTACTAGGGCAACGGCCACTGCCGGGCCTACCGAATCGGACCGCCAGGCTGCGGCTCGGCCGTTCGCGCGGGCTCGGCCCTGCCGCGCTTGAGTCCAGTGCGCACCGTTCGCTCACCCCGGATGAGCGGCGTCCCAGCGGGCCTGGTGGGCCGGGTAGATCTCGGTCAGGTCATGGGGCAGCGCGGCCTTGACCGAGCGGGTGCGCTCGTCGCAGAGCACCTCCTCGGCGCCCGCCTCGATCCCGTCGAGTGCCTGGTCGACCACGCGCTGCGGACTGACCTTCGGCAGGCCGGCGAACGCGGCGCCCATCTCGGTGTCGATGACGCCGGCGAACACGCCCGTGACCAGCGTGCCCTGCCGCCGCAGCTCGATCCGGGCCGCGTTGGTGAGGGCCCAGGCGGCCGACTTCGACGCGCAGTACGAGCTGTTCTGCGGGTTGGCGAACCACGACACGATGGACAGGACATTGACAAGCGCACCGCCGCCGTTCGCCGCGAGCACCGGCGCGAACGCCCGGCACATGCGCAGCGTGCCGAAGTAGTTCGTGTCCATCTCCGCGCGCGCGCTGTCCATGTCGGGCGCGGCCAGCACCGGCGCGAGTCGCATGATCCCGGCGTTGTTGATGAGGACGTCGATGTCGGCGCACCGTGCCGCCGCCGCCGCGACATCGTCAGGGCTGGTGATATCGAGCTTGATCGGCACGGCCTCCGGGCTCACCTCCGCGGCCGGGTCGCGCGCGCCCGCGTAGACCACGGCGGCGCCGCGGGCGAGCAGGCTCTCGGCGAACACCCGGCCGAGCCCGCGGTTCGCGCCGGTCACCAGCACCCGCGCGCCGTCGATGCTGACCGCCATCGCCACCTGCCCTCGTGCTCGTCAGTATCGATTGGGCTTTTCAGTAACTATTACTGAAAAGCCCAATCGATAACTTGATCACGCTCTCAGCTCGGGGCAGCGGGCGGCTCCAGATGAGCTGGGCGCCAAGACCGCGGCCAACCAGGCCCGGGTCGCCGATCGCGTAGTCGATGCCGACCGCATCCGGCAGTCCCGTCGCCGCGGCGTAGTCCGGGTAGTCGCCGACCCGGTAGTGCTGGAGGAAGCCGACGTCCCGGCTGGCCACGACGGCCACGTGCACCCGCGTCGGCGACGCGCCGACGATCCGCGGGGCGTACTTGCGCCGCGCCGCGGCTAGGTCCAGCCGCTCGGGGAACCAGCGCGCGGCGTGCGGCGCGTGCTGCCAGCCGACGAGCGCGGGCAGGTCGGCGATCGCCAGCGGCCGGAAGCCCGCGGGTGCCGCCAGCACGGAACTGGCCAGCCGGACGCCGGTGGCGACGACCGCCGGCTGGCAGCGGGCGATCGCCGCGGCTGCGGGCAGCCACTCGAACCTGTCGTGCTCGGCATCCAGCCGCGGCTGCGCGGTCGCCAGCACGTCCAGCCCGAAGTGCACCCACGAGCCGCCGAGGTCGAGAGCGCGCAGGTCCGCCGGCCCGGCCGCCAGGCCGGACTCCTCGGCGAGCTCCCGCAGCGCGGCCGCCAGCACCGGCTCGCCTGGCTGGCGCGCGCCGGACGGCGGTGTCCAGGCCCAGTCGCCCGCATAGTCCGGTCCGTGGTGCGCTCGGTGCAGGATCAGGTGCTCCCCAGTGCCAGCCCGGCGAACGTGTATCGCGGCGCCGTGCGGCTCGTCCGGAGCGACCGGCAGCCCGTCCCAGGTCTGGCCGGAAACCGCCGTCACGTAGTGAGTATGACAGCCGCGCTAACCACCGCAATCTGGATATCGTGCTGCCATGGCGGAAACGGCTCAGCACCCCGAAGACAACGCGGACTCGAAGACTGAGGACACCGCGACCAAGGAAACGGAGACCAAGGAGACGGAGCCGACCGATGATCTCGTCACCACCCGGCACACGATCACGCTCGATGACGGCGAGCTGAGCTATACGGCCACCGCCGGCCGGATCGTGCTGCGGCAGGAGCGCCAGACCGACGACAAGTTCGACGGCGCGAAGGCGCGGGCGGAGGTGTTCGTCACGGCGTACACCGCCGACAGCGAAAGCCCGGCGGCGCGACCGGTCACCTTTGCGTTCAACGGCGGTCCTGGCTCGTCCAGCGTGTGGCTGCACCTGGGTCTGCTCGGTCCGCGCCGGGTGCTGTCGGGCGACGTCGGCGCGCTGCAGCCGCCGCCGTACGGCCTCACCGACAACGCGCAGACGCTGCTGCGGCACAGCGACCTGGTGTTCATCGATCCGGTGTCCACCGGCTACTCGCGCGCGGTGCACGGTGAGAAGCCAAAGGAGTTCCACGGCTACACCGCCGACATCGCCTCGGTGGGCGAGGTGATCCGGCTGTGGACGTCCAGGAACGGCCGGTGGATGTCACCGAAGTACCTGTGCGGCGAGTCTTACGGCACGACCAGGGCCGCCGGGCTGGCGCGCCACTTGCAGGAGCGGTACGGCATGTACCTGAACGGAGTCGTGCTGATCTCGGCCGTGCTGGACTTCGGCGCGATCATCTTCAGCGGCGGCAACGACGACCCGTACGCGTTGTACCTGCCAACCTACGCGGCCATCGCGCACTACCACGGCAAGCTGGGCGACCGGCCGCTGCGCGACGTGCTGGCGGCGGCGGAGTCGTACGCCGAGCACGACTACCCGCGGATCCTCAGCCGCGGCGCGCGCCTGCCCGCCGACGCGAGGGCTGCGGCCGCCGCCCGGCTGGCGGAGCTGACCGGCCTGTCGGCCGACTACCTGGACCGGGTCAACCTGCGACCGGAGCACGTGCGGTTCCTCACCGAGCTGCTGCGCGACCAGCGGCTGGTGGTGGGCCGGATCGACGGCCGGTTCACCGGCTGGGACACCGACTACGGCCGGGAGCGGTGGTCCGACGACCCGTCCATGACAGCGATCACCGGCCCGTACACGGCGGCGCTCAATCACTACGTGCCAGCCGAGCTCGGCTACCACAGCGACCTGCCGTACGAGATCCTCAATCCGCAGGTGCGGCCGTGGTCGTATGCCGAGTTCGAGAACCAGCACGTCTTCGTGCTGGACAAGCTGGCGGCGGCCATGCGCGCCAACCCGCACCTGCGAGTCCACGTGGACTGCGGCTACTACGACGCGGCCACCCCGTACTTCGCCGCCGAGCACGCTCTCGCGCACCTGGACATCCCGGCTGAGCTCGCCGCGAACGTCAGCTTCGGCTATTACGAGGCGGGCCACATGATGTACCTGCACGAGCCGAGCAGGCTGGCACAGTCGGAGCGGCTAGCCCGCTTCGTCACGTCCGCATCCGGGTAGCCGACGGTTCGCGGTGCCCGGAAGCCCTAGACTCGCCTAGGTGAAGCACGCTCCGGCGGTCCAGATCGACGGCCTGGTGAAGCGCTACCGGGACACCACCGCGGTCGCCGGGCTGTCGCTGTGTGCTGACCGCGGCCAGGTCACCGCCATCCTCGGCCCGAACGGCGCGGGCAAGACCACCACGATCGAGACCTGCGAGGGGTATCGCCGTGCCGACAGCGGAACGGTCCGGGTGCTCGGCCTCGACCCGGTGTCGGACGCGCGCGAGCTTCGCGGCCGGGTGGGTGTCATGCTGCAGTCCGGCGGCGTGCCGACCACCGCACGCGCCGGGGAGTACCTGCGCGTGCAGGCCAGCTTCTACGCGCACCCGCTGCAGCCGGCCGCGCTACTCGCAGCGCTCGGCCTCACCGACTCGGCGCGCACTCCCTACAAGCAGCTCTCCGGCGGCCAGCAGCAGCGGCTCGGGCTCGCGGCCGCCGTGATCGGCCGCCCGGAGCTGGTGTTCCTCGACGAGCCGACGGCGGGCCTCGACCCGCAGGCCAGACACGCGACCTGGGAGCTCATCGACGGCCTGCGGGCAGCGGGCGCGGCTGTGATCCTCGCCACCCACTACATGGAAGAGGCCGAGCGGTTGTCCGACCAGGTCGTGATCGTCGACCACGGGCGCGTGGTGGCCAGCGGGCCGCCGACGGAACTCACCGGATCGGCCGGCCAGCTGCGGTTCCGCGCCGAGCCGAACCTGGAGCTGTCTGGCCTCGTCGCCGCGCTGCCCGCGGACGCGCGCGCCAAGGAGTCACCGGCGGGGCACTACCTGGTCGAGGTGACCAGCCGCGTCGACCCGCAGCTGATCGCGCTGGTGACCGCGTGGTGTGCCGAGCACGGCGTGCTGGCGCGCGACCTGCAGATCGAAAGCCGCTCGCTCGAGGACCTGTTCCTCGAGCTGACCGGGCGGGACTTGCGGTCGTGACCGAGGAAGTACTGCTGCGCGAGAACTGGCCCCCGCCCGCGCCGGGAGCCGCCCCGCTGTCGCGGATGGTCCGCGCCCAGGCCGGCCTCGAACTGCGCACGCTCGTGCGCAACGGCGAGCAACTGGTCCTCACCCTCATCATCCCGGTGCTGCTGCTGATCTCATTCGGGCGCGCGGACCTCGTCAGCGTCGGCCCCGGCAGCCGGATCGGCTTCATCGTGCCGGGCGTCCTGGCGCTGGCCGTGCTGTCCACCGCGTTTACCAGCCAGGCCATCGGCACCGGATTCGAGCGCCGGTACGGAGTGCTGAAGCGGCTCGGTGCCGCGCCGCTGTCGCGCCGCGGGCTCATCGCGGCCAAGACCGGCACGGTGCTGGTGGTCGAGGTGGCACAGGTCGCGATCGTGCTGGCGGTGGGAGCCGTGCTCGGCTGGCGACCGGTCGCCAGTCCAGCGGCCGTGGTGTGGGTCCCGCTGCTGCTGCTCGCCGGCACCGCGGCGTTCAGCGGGCTGGCGCTGCTGATGGCGGGCACGCTGCGGGCCGAGGCCACGCTGGCGGCCGCCAACCTGCTCTACCTGATCATGCTCGGGCTGGGCGCCGTGCTGTTCCCGCTGACCAAGTTCCCCGCCGGCGCGCGGCCGGTGCTGCGGCTGCTGCCAGCCGACGCGCTCGCGGACGGGCTGCGGTCGGTGCTCGACTACCGCGGCGGTGCGCCCGGCACCGACCTGCTCGTGCTGTGCGTCTGGGCGGCCGCCGCGATCGCACTGGCGGCGCGAACCTTCCGTTGGGAGTGAGCGCGCCCGACCGGACGGCCGGAGTCAGCCGGCTGATGACGCACAACGGCCCGGCTCCGGCGTCCCTGCTGGTCCTCTCGGGAATCGTGTCCGTTCAGCTCGGAGCCGGACTGGCCGCCCGGCTGTTCGCCGACCTCGGGCCGGCCGGCGTGACCGGGCTGCGGCTGTGGTGGTCGGCGCTGATCGTGGCCGCGGCGGGCGGCCGCCCCGCTGTCCGGGCCGTGCGCGCCGTGCTCGCCAGCCGGGCCTGGCGCGATCTGGCCGTCGTGCTGGCGTTCGGCATCGTGCTCGGTGTGATGAATTTCTCCATCTACCAGTCGTTCGCCCGGATACCGCTCGGCGTCGCGGTCACGATCGAGTTCCTCGGACCGCTCGCCGTCGCGGTGGCCTCGTCCCGACGGCCCCTGGATGCGGCGTGGGTCGTGCTGGCCGGGGTGGGCGTGCTGCTGCTGACCGCGGGCGGCGCCGGGCAGGCGAGCCACGCGGGCCGCGCCGGGCCAGCGCTCGGCCTGAGCACACCGGTGGCCGGCGTTGCCTTCGCGCTCGTCGCGGCCACCTGCTGGGCCGGTTACATCCTGCTCAGCAGGGCCACCGGCCGCCGGTTCGGCGGCTCATCCGGCCTGGTCATCGCCATGGTGGTCGCCGCGCTGCTGGTGACAGGCCCCGCCCTCGCCGGGGCCGGGCGCGAGCTGGCCCGACCGAGCCTGCTGGCCGTCGGCCTCGCCATCGGCCTGCTGTCGTCGGTCGTCCCGTACCGACTCGAGCTGGAGGCACTGCGGCGGGTTCCGGCCCGGATTTTCGGCATCTGGATGAGCCTCGAGCCGGCCGTGGCGGCGCTGATCGGGCTGGCGCTGCTCGGCGAGACCCTGCTCGCCCGGCAGTGGCTGGCGATAGCACTGGTCATCATCGCCTGCGCCGGCGCCGGCGCCGCCCGCCGCGGCACTGACGCGTAGCCGGGTTGCGCTACAGTGCCTCCTACCATGGAACGCGTTCCCGCTGCTCGCAGCGCTGGCCCCGCCTCCCCCTGGGCACGGGTGCTCGCCGACGCGCTGCTCGCCCCCACGCCAGCCGCCCTGCGGCGATGGGCCGCAGCCGGGCTCGTCACCTCGGTACTCATCATCCTCACCGGCGCGGCGGTCCGGCTCAGCCAGTCCGGACTAGGCTGCCCGGACTGGCCCACCTGCACCACCACCAGCCTGGCGGCGAGCGGCACGACCGGCGATCCGCTGATCCACCGCTGGATCGAGTTCGGCAACAGGCTCGTCACCGTGTCCATCTTCGTGGTCGCGATCGGCGTCTTCATCGCCACCTGGCAATACCGGCACGACGGCGGCCGGCGGCGCCGTGACCTGGTCTGGCTCGCCGCCGCGCAGCCCGGCGGGATCGTCGCGCAGGCACTGATCGGCGGCCTTGTCGTGCTCACCAAGCTGAACCCGGCCCTGGTCTCGGTGCACTTCCTGGCCTCGGTGGCGCTCGTCGCAGCCACGGTGGCGCTCTACGTGCGCTGCCAGGAGGGCGTGGGCCCGGCGCGACCGCTCGCGCCGCGGCCGGTCCGGCTCATGGGGATCGCCATGGTCGGCGGGGTCGCCGTGATGATGGCGGCAGGCACGGTCGTTACTGGCACCGGCCCGCTGGCCGGCGCCCGTGACGTGGCACGCTACAACCTGCCCCTACAGGGTGTCACCCAGTTCCACGCCGATATCGGCTGGCTGCTCGGCGGGCTCGTCGTCGCGCTGTTGCTGGGGCTGCGGCTCGGCGCCGCGCCGCGCCGCGCGGTGCGGCTGGGCTGGCTGCTCGCGGGCCTGATCGCGGCGCAGGGCGCGATCGGCTACGCCCAGTACTTCTCCGGCCTGCCCGCCGGGCTGGTGTGGGTGCACGTCACCGGGTCGGTGGCAATCTGGGTCACGGCTCTCTTCCTGCCCTACGCGCTGCGTAATCGCGCCACAGCTTCGGCTGGCCGACAGGCCGAGCCGGCCGGCGCGCACAGCGGCGACGTCAGCCTGCCGCGCTGATCTTCCCCGCCAGCGGGCCTGCGTTGGTGGCCAGCGGGCCCCGCGATACGTTGTCGGCCATGTCGACAGCACTCATCAACGGCGTCACGATCAGCTACTCCGACACCGGCGGCACCGGCGAGCCGGTCGTTTTCAGCCACGGCTACTTGATGGACTCCGCGATGTTCGATCCGCAGGTTGCCGCGCTCGCGCCGGAGTACCGGGTGATCGCCTGGGATCAGCGCGGCTTCGGCGGCAGCCGGGCCAGCGGCGAGTTCAGCTACTGGGACTCCGCGCGCGACGTGCTCGGCCTGCTCGACCACCTGGGCGTCGAGCAGGCGGTGCTGGCCGGAATGTCGCAGGGCGGGTTCGTCAGCCTGCGTGCCGCACTGCTCGCAGCAGAGCGGGTGCGCGCGCTCGTGCTCATCGACAGCCAGGCCGGGCAGGAAGATCCCGCCCTGGTACCCGCCTACGAGCAGCTAGAACAGACCTGGCTCGAGCACGGCCCGGCACCAGTCCAGGACATCGTGGCCTCGATCATCCTCGGCCCGCCCGACGGCCCGGTGGACTACGCGCCGTGGTTCGCCAGGTGGGCGAGCGCTGACCGGGAAGAGCTGAGGCTGGCGTTTCGCTGCCTGATGGATCGCGACGACGTCACGGACCGGCTGGGCGAGATCAGCTGCCCGACGCTGATCGTGCACGGCACCGCCGACGCCGCGATCCCGGTGGCCAAGGCAGCGGTGGTCCAGGCCGGGCTCGCGGGGCCCGCCGAACTCGTGCTCGTCGACGGCGGATCGCACGCTGCCAACCTCAGCCATCCCGACCAGGTGAACGTGGCACTGCTGGAGTTCCTCCGCGCCCTCCCGTAGTAGCGGTCGCCGGCAGCCCGGCCGTGCCCGCTCGACCCCTGGTGTTAACCCGCGTCGGGCACAGTTGGCCCAGTGCGCCCAGACGATAGGGTCGATGCCGTGACGGCGGAGCGGTCGAGAGGGACACAAATCAGCGTGAATGGCGATGTGAGTGCGCGGGCCCACGGACCGGCCCTGGACTGGTCCGACACCGACCGGCGAGCGGTCGACCTCATCCGCGTGCTGGCAATGGACGCGGTCGAGCAGGCGGGCTCTGGTCATCCGGGCACCGCGATGAGCCTCGCTCCGGCGGCCTACCTGCTCTTCCAGAAGGTGATGCGGCACGACCCGGCGGACCCGGCGTGGCTGGGCCGGGACAGGTTCGTGCTGTCTTGCGGCCACTCCAGCCTGACCTTGTACATCCAGCTGTACCTGGCCGGCTACGGCGTGACGCTCGATGACCTGCGGCGGTATCGCACGTGGGGCAGCATCACCCCTGGCCACCCGGAGCACGGGCTGACGCCGGGGGTAGAGACGACCACGGGACCGCTGGGCCAGGGCATCGCGAACGCTGTCGGCATGGCGATGGCCGCGCGCCGCGAGCGCGGCCTGCTCGACCCGGACGCACGCCCGGCCGCGAGCCCGTTCGACCACCACGTGTACGCGATCATGTCCGACGGCGACATTGAGGAGGGCATCAGTCACGAGGCCAGCTCGATCGCGGGCCATCAGCAGCTGGGGAACCTCGTCGTCATCTACGACGACAACACCATCTCCATCGAGGACGACACGAACATCGCGAAGTCCGAGGACGTCTGCGCCCGCTACGAGGCATACGGCTGGCACGTCCAGCAGGTGAGCTTCCGCACGCCAGCTGGTAGCGGCACCTCGGGGGACCACCGACCGGGGGGGTACCACGAGGACGTGCAGGCGCTGTATGACGCGCTGCTGACGGCCCGCGCACACACCGCGGCGCCGTCGCTGATCTCGCTGCGCACGATCATCGGCTGGCCGGCGCCAACCAAGCAGGACACCGGCGCAGCGCACGGCTCCGCGCTCGGCGCGGCCGAGGTGGCCGCTACCAAGGAGATCCTCGGCTTCGACCCCGGCGTTAGCTTCCCAGCCGAGGAGGCGGCGGTCGCCCACGCGCGCGCGGTCGGGCAGCGCGGCCGGGCCGCCCATGCGAGCTGGGACACCGAGTTCGCGGCGTGGTCGGCGGCGCACCCGGAACAGCGCCGTCTCCTGGACCGGCTGGCTCGCCGCGACCTTCCGGACGGCTGGGCGGGCGTGCTGCCGACGTTCCCTCCGGACCGGACGGGGATCGCAACGCGGAAAGCCTCTGGCGAGATCCTCAGCGCGCTCGCCCCGGTACTCCCGGAACTGTGGGGCGGTTCCGCGGACCTGGCCGGCAGCAACGACACCACCATGAAGGGTGAGCCGTCCTTCATCCCGGTCGTGCACCAGACCCGGATGTTCCCCGGCGACGGCTACGGCCGGACGCTGCACTTCGGCATCCGCGAGCACGCCATGGGAGCGATCCTCAACGGCATCGCCCTGCACGGCCTGACCAGGCCGTACGGTGGCACCTTCCTGGTGTTCAGCGACTACATGCGGCCCGCGGTGCGGCTCGCCGCGCTGATGGGGCAGCCGGTCACGTTCGTATGGACGCACGACTCCATCGGGCTCGGCGAGGACGGGCCGACCCACCAGCCAGTCGAGCACCTGTGGGCGCTACGAGCCATTCCCGGCTTTGACGTGGTCCGGCCGGGCGACGCCAACGAGACCGCGGTCGCGTGGCGCACGCTCCTCGAGCGGCCTCGGCGCCCTGCCGGACTGTGCCTGACCAGGCAGGAGCTTCCGGTACTCGACCGATCCGCCGACGGGCCCGGCTTCGGCAGCGCTGAAGGCACCGCCCGCGGCGGCTACGTCCTGGCCGAGGCTGACGGCGGCGCGCCGGCGGTTATCTTGATCGCGACCGGCAGCGAAGTGCAGATTGCACTCACCGCCCGGACGCTGCTGCGCGACAGCGGGGTCGCCGCGAGGGTCGTGTCGATGCCCTGCCTGGAGTGGTTCGCCGAGCAGGACGACGACTATCGCGAGCAGGTGCTGCCGGCGTCGGTCCGCGCGAGGGTCAGCATCGAGGCCGGCATTACGCTGGGCTGGCGCGAGTACGTGGGGGACGCCGGGGCGAGCGTGGGGCTCGAGCACTTTGGCGCCTCGGCCGATTACCAGAAGCTGTACGCCGAGTTCGGCATCACGGCTGAGCACGCCGCGGAGGCGGCGCTCGCCAGTCTCGCGAGGGTGACCACGGCCGGCGGAGCAGGGTAGGAACCGCGCACGAGGGCAGGAGCGATAGACATGACGACACAGACCGACACTCTCGCCCAGCTCACCGACATGGGCGTGTCGATATGGCTCGACGACATCAGCCGTGAGCGGCTGACCACGGGCAACCTCGCCTCGCTGGTGCGGGACACGCACGTCCGCGGCGTGACCTCGAACCCGACCATCTTCGCCAAGGCACTGTCGAGCGGATCTGCGTACGCCGACCAGGTCGCGGACCTGGCGGTGCGTGGTGTCACGGTAGACGAGGCCGCTCGCGCCCTCACCAGCTACGACATCCGGTGGGCCTGTGACGTGCTGCGGCCGGTGTACGACGCGACGGACGGTGTCGACGGCCGGGTATCGCTCGAGGTGGACCCCCGGCTCGCCAGGGATACGGCCAAGACCATCGCCGAAGCGCGGGCGCTGTGGTGGCTGGTGGACCGGCCGAACCTGTTCATCAAGATCCCGGCCACCGTTCAGGGTCTGCCCGCCATCACCCAGTGCCTATCAGAAGGGATCAGCGTCAACGTCACGCTGATCTTCTCGCTCGAGCGGTACGGGCAGGTCATCGACGCCTTCATGGCGGGCCTCGAGCGCGCCTCGGACGCCGACCTAGCCGGCCTCGCGTCGGTGGCGTCGTTCTTTGTCAGCCGCGTCGACACCGAGGTCGACGAGCGGCTCGACAAGATCGGCACGCCGGAGGCGGAGGCGCTGCGCGGCAAGGCCGCGCTCGCCAACGCGCGGCTGGCCTACGAGCTGTTCGAGCAGCGGGTGGCCACGCCGCGCTGGCAGGCGCTGGCCGGCCGCGGCGCCCGGCAGCAGCGGCCGCTGTGGGCCTCGACCAGCGTGAAGGACCCAGCGTTCGCCGACACGATGTACGTGACCGAGCTGGCGGCGCCCCGCACCGTCAACACCATGCCGGAGTCGACGCTGCACGCGACCGCCGCGCACGCGAAGCTGCACGGTGACGCGATCACCGGCACCTACGACGCGTCGCGGGAGGTCATCACCCAGCTCGAGGCGCTGGGCGTGTCGTACGACGACGTGGTGACGGTGCTGGAAGAGGACGGTGTGCAGAAGTTCGCGACCTCCTGGGCCGAGCTGCTGGACACCATCAGCCGAGAGATGGCAGCCGGCGGTAGCACGACATGAAGCCCAATCCGCTGCGGGATCCGCGCGACCGGCGGATCCCGCGGCTCGCCGGGCCGTGCGTGCTCGTGCTGTTCGGCGTGACCGGCGACCTGGCGAGCAAGAAGCTGCTGCCGGCCATCTACGACCTGGCGAACCGGGGGTTGCTGCCGCCCGGCTTCTCACTCGTCGGCTTCGCGCGCCGGGACTGGACCGACGCCGACTTCGCGCACGTCACGCACGATGCGGTCAAGTCGCACGCGCGGACCCCCTTTCGCGAGGACGTATGGAACCAGCTGGCGGAGGGCATCAGGTTCGTGCCGGGCGAGTTCGGCGACGACGCCGCGTTCGACCACCTCGCGCAGACGGTGGCTGCGCTCGACGCTGAGCGCGGCACGGGCGGCAACTACGCGTTTTACTTGTCGATCCCGCCCAACGCGTTCCCGCTCGTCGTCCAGCAGCTCAAGCGGTCCGGCCTGTCCCAGCCGGCCGACTGGCAGCCGGCCGGGCAGCCCGCCGACTGGCGAGCCCTCGACCAGCCATGGCGACGAGTCGTCATCGAGAAGCCGTTCGGTCACGACCTGGCCAGCGCGCAGGAGCTCAACTCGATGCTGGACGCCGTGTTTCCGCCGCACGCGGTGTTCCGGATCGACCACTACCTCGGCAAGGAGACGGTGCAGAACCTGCTGGCCATGCGCTTCTCCAACACGCTGTTCGAGCCGATCTGGAACCGTGGCTACGTCGACCACGTGCAGATCACCATGGCCGAGGACATCGGCATCGGCGGGCGGGCCGGTTACTACGACGGGATCGGCGCAGCCAGGGACGTGATCCAGAATCACCTGATTCAGCTGCTGGCGCTCACCGCGATGGAGGAACCGCTGTCGTTCGCCGCCGAGTCGCTGCGCGCCGAGAAGGAGAAGGTCCTCGCGGCGGTCCAGATCCCGGCCGACATCGCGGCCGGGACCGCGCGCGGTCAGTACTCGGCCGGCTGGCAGGGCGGCATCGAGGTGCGCGGCTTCCTCGAAGAAGAAGGCATCCCGGCCGACTCGGCCACCGAGACCTTCGCGGCGCTGCGGCTGACCATCGACAACAGGCGGTGGGCCGGCGTGCCGTTCTACCTGCGCACCGGGAAGCGGCTGCCGACCAGGATGACAGAGATCGCGGTCATGTTCCAGCGCGCGCCGCACCTGCCGTTCGACGCCACCGACACCCGCGAACTCGGCCAGAACGCACTCGTCATCCGCGTACAGCCGGACGAAGGCATCACCCTGCGGTTCGGTTCCAAGGTGCCAGGTTCCGCGATGGAGGTGCGGGACGTCAACATGGACTTCGCCTACGGCGAGTCGTTCACTGAGTCAAGCCCGGAAGCCTACGAACGGCTGCTTCTCGACGTCCTCATTGGCGACCCGCCACTGTTCCCGCGGCAGGAAGAGGTCGAGCTGTCATGGAAGATCCTTGACCCGATCGAGGAGTTCTGGGCTGACCATGACAAGCCAGAACAGTATCCGGCCGGCACGGCCGGGCCGGAGAGTGCCCATGCGCTGGTCGCCAGGGACGGCCGGTCCTGGCGGCGGCTGTAGCGGCGCAGGCATGGCACCAGCACGCCGCGCTCTCGGCAGCACGGCGACGCCAAGGCCCCGGAGCGGAGAGATGGACAGATGCTGACCGACCTCGCAGACACCACAACCGTGGACATCCGCGCCGCGCTCGCGAGGGCCCAGGGCCAGCTAGGCGGGCCGGCTACCGGGGTGGTGCTCAACCTGATCATCGTGACCGACGAGTCCGGTCAGCACGACGCCGTCCGGGCCGCCAGCCAGGCCAGCCGCGAGCATCCGTGCCGGGTGCTCGGCGTGATCGCCCGCGAGTCGCGGACCGCGTCGAGGCTCGACGCCGAGATCAGGTCGGGCGAGGGAACGCCGGGGCAGACCGCGCTGCTGCGGCTGTACGGGCCGATGAGCGAGCACGCGGACTCGGTGATCATGCCGCTGCTGGTCCCCGATACGCCGGTGGTCACCTGGTGGCACGGGATAATGCCGGCCGTCCCGTCGGCGCAGCCGCTCGGCGTGCTCGCCCAGCGGCGGGTCACCGACACGGCCAGGGCAGCGGCACCGGGCGCGGCGCTGGCTGCGCTCAGCGCTGGCTATCAGCCCGGCGACACCGACTTCAGCTGGACCAGGGCGACGCCGTGGCGGTCGCTGCTGGCCGCCACGGTGGACCAGGAGCGGGCCGCGATCACGGGCGGCCAGGTGGTGGCCGAGCAGCACAATCCCACGGGCGACCTGCTCACCGCCTGGCTCGGCAGCAAGCTGGACGCGCCGTTCAGCCGCGAGGCGTCGGCCGGTCCGGGCATCACCGAGGTCACGCTCCAGACGGACGCGGGCCAGGTCGTCATCAGCCGACCCGACGGCCGGGTGGCGACGCTGTCCAGGCCCGGCCAGCCGGACCGGCACGTGGCACTGCACCGTCGCGAGATCGCCGATCTGCTCGCGGAGGAACTGCGCCGGCTGGACCCGGATGAGGTGTACGGCGAGGCGCTGGAACTCGTCGCGGCCATTCCGGCGACCGCCGGGTAATCGACACTCGGCACGACGGCCGGGCCGCGCGGATTGGCGACCCACCGGGACCGCGTTATGCACGGCAATGGCAGCGTCCGCGCTATTAAGATCGCCTTTGTGCCACCGCAGCCGGGCGAGCCGGCCGACCACGTCGTCATCTGCGGCGCCAACGCCCTCACCTCGCGGATGGCCGAAGAACTGACCGCCCGCTACGGGCTCGCGGTGACAGCCATCGTGCCGTCGGCCCGCGACCGGCACGCGGTCCGGATGGCCGCCATGCCGGGTGTGCGGCTACTCGAGCGGGCCGTGCTCGACAGCGACGCATTCACCGACGCCGGGCTGCCCACGGCCCGCGGGCTGGCGATCCTGGCCGAGGACGATCTCGGTAACTTCCACGCGGCGCTGCGGGCCCAGGAACTCAGTCCGGGCATCCGTCTCGTCATCGCGATCTTCAACGTCGGGCTCGGAGACCGGATCCGCAGCTTCTTCACCGACTGCGCGGTGCTGTCACAGGCCCAGGTGGCGGCGCCGTCGCTCGTCGCCGCTGCTCTCGGCGAGCCCGCGCCGAGCCACGTCCGGATGGCCGGCCGGACCATGTACGTGACTCGGCGGGACAACGTCGGCGCTGGGCAGATCGTCTGCGGCCTCGCCAAGGATATCGACGCCGAGGCGCCGAGCCTGCGACCGCCGGACGACCCGACCGCCGGCGTCGTGCTCGCTGTCGCCGACGGGACGCCGCGCAACCCGCTCTCCCGACGCCGGCGGCACCGACTCGGTGCCCCGCTGCGACTGCTGCGCCGGCTGTTCGGCACTCAGCTGGGCCTGATCTTTGCCGGCCTCATCGCGGTCCTCGTGCTCGGTTTCGTCCTGCTGGCTATCGCCGCGGGGGGGTCGCTGGCCAACGCGATCTACCTGACGCTGATGGACACGACCGGCGACGCGGTCCCGCAACTCAGCATCCCGTGGGCCGAGAAGCTGGCCCAGATCCTGCTGACCTTCGACAGCCTGGCCATCCTGCCGGTGGTCACGGCTGCGTTCGTCAGGTCGCGGCTGCCGGGCATCGCGAGCGGCGACCAGCCGCCGGGGTCCGGTCACGTGATCGTAGCCGGGCTCGGCACCGTCGGCACCCGCGTCGTTGGGCAGCTCCACGACCTCGGCATCGACGTCGTCGGCGTCGACAAGAGCGCCGAGGCGGCCGGTCTGCCGCTCGCCCGGCGGCTCGGCGTGCGGGTCGTCATCGGCGATGCGCACCGGGACGAGACGCTGCGCGCGGCTGGCATCGCCACCTGCCGGTCGCTGGTTTCGGTGACCAACAGCGACATCGCGAACCTGGAGACGGCGCTGAACGCCCGGGCGCTCGCGCCAGCGCCGCGCATCGTCGTGCGGCTGTACGACGACGACCTGGCCGCGCGGGTTCAGGCGGTCAGCGACAACACGGTCTCGCGCTCGACTTCCTACCTGGCGGCGCCAGAATTCGCCGCTGCCGTGCTTGACCACCAGGTACTGCGCACGATCGCCGTCGGCAGGCACGTGCTGCTGCTCGCGGACGTGGCGGCCGACGACGTCACCCTGCTGGCCGGCGAGCAGATATCCGCCGTGCACCGACCGCACCTGCTCCGCGTCATCGCGCTGCGCCGGTCCGGCGGCCCCACCGTCGAGTGGTCACCCGCTCCGGACTATGTCATCCGCGCCAGCGATCACGTCGTGGTGATCGCCACCAGGGCCGGGCTGTCCGGGTTGCTGCGCGGCGACGACACCGCCAGGAGCCGAGCCGCCGACTCCGGTGCGACGCCCTAGCCGGGGTCTCCTCGGCTCGGCGTATCTGGCAGATACTTCACTGTCGGACGGAAAGGGGACTCCCCAAAATGGTGGTGGCCGAGTTACGCTTCAGGGCAGGTCTTCCAGGTGGTTCTGCTGAGCCAGGTGTGAAGACCCAGAAAGGTCGGCGAGTGGCCATGCTCATACCGGCGCCTGCCGACGGCAGGACGTGGCCAGCCGGGCTAATCCACCCGGCGGGACGCACCACGCGGCCAGCTGTCCCCTCGCGGCCTTCGACCATCCACCACCACGCCTGCCTTGCCCCAGCAGCGTGCTCGTGCCGGGCAGGCAACCCCTCAGGAGGAGACATTTGAGCACCACAGATGATGCTCGCGCCCCTACACCTGTCTCGGTAGTCAGCCAGAGCATCGCTGATCCCGCGCCACTCGGGCTCGCGGCGTTCGCGCTGACGACGTTCCTGCTGTCTGCGGTGAACGCGGGCTGGGCGAACAACACGTCCACCCTACAGTGGCTCGGCTACGCGCTCGGTTACGGCGGCCTGGTCCAGCTGCTGGCGGGCATGTGGGAGTTCAGGAACAGGAACGTCTTCGGGTCGACCGCTTTCTCCAGCTACGGTGGCTTCTGGATCGGCCTCGCCTTCTGGGCGCTGCTGGCCCACGCGACGGCGGCACAGGCACCGAAGGACCTGGGCTGGATCCTGCTGGCGTTCGCCATCTTCAACACATACATGCTGATCTGGAGCACGCAGCTGAACATGGCCGTGTTCCTCGTGTTCGCCACCCTGGAACTGACCGAGATCTTCCTGTTCATCGGTGGCTTCGCCGGTAACTCGACGCTCAACAAGGTCGGCGGGTACCTCGGGGTCATCACCGCGCTCGTGGCTTGGTACACCTCGGCCGCTGGCGTCATCAACGGCATGAAGGGCAAGGTTGTGCTGCCGGTCGGAAAGCCGCTGTTCAACCTGTAGCAACCGCTGGACGTCACGCCCGGAGCCCGGGGCCGCCGTGGTCCCGGGCTCCGGGCGTGTACAGGGTCACACCGGCAGCGGGACGCTCTACCCCGGTGCCTCGATAGCGTGGAGGAATGGATCTCCAGGAACGTCGTCAGCTGGACATGGCCGCGGCGATGACCAAGGTCCGCGCCAGGGCTAGGCCCTGGCGGTCCATCGTCGCGCTGATTCTCGCCATTGCGGGAGCGATCGCTGCCGAGTTCTCGAACGTGAGCTACCGCACGCTCAGTGGGTCAGCTGGTCACGCGAAGATCGTCTGGATCTGTGGCCTGGTCGTCTTCTTTGTCTTCGGCATGGTCGCCGCGGTCGGGCTGTCCGCCCGAGCGCGGTCGGGCCTGCGACCGCTGGTGGGCCAGGCGCACGCCGGGATCGTCCGGTACGTGCTGCTGCTGGCCGGGGTTTTCGCCATCGCGACCATCTCGCTGTACCTCCTCGGCATCAAGCCCGACAAGCTCCTCCTCGGCGGCGCCGTCACCGGGGTGCTGCTCGGGATAGCGGCGCAGCAGTCCCTGGCCAACCTGTTTGCCGGACTGGTGCTGCTGTTTGCCAGCCCGTTCCGGGTGGGTGATCACGTACGGTTCCGCGCGGGCGCGCTGTCGGGCGAGATCGAGGGCACCGTAACGGACCTGAGCCTGGCCTATGTAAGGATGGACACCGCTCAGGGCCAGCTGCTGCTGCCGAACTCCCTGGCACTCGCGGCGGCCGTGCTGCTCATCCCGGATCAGCCGCACGCCAGCCCGACGGCCGCTCCGCCGGGCATCGGGAGCACCGGCCACGCCAACCCAGCCGCCACCGGCGCAGGCGCAGGCGACCCAGCCGCCTGAGCGCGCCGGGCGGGCGCTAGCGCCTGCTACCCGGATCGGTCCGGCCGACTGCAGCGGCTGGCCGCCGTGCTAGTGGTTGGCCTCGTATTTGGCGATGACGTTCGCCGGAATGCGACCGCGGTCGCTCACGTCCATTCCGCTGTGCTTCGCCCACGCCCGGATTTCGGCGCTCCGCTGCCGATGAGCCGCTGTCCGCCGCTTCGGCCTGCTGGCGCGGCCGCTTACCTTGCGAGCGCGCTCCGCGAACCGCCCGATGACCTCGTCGAACTTCTCGCTGTGCCGCTCGCACAGGTCGATCTCATAATCCCGGCCGTCCAGGCTGAACGCGCGAGTCACGTGCTCGCCTTCGGGAATCTCTTTCGAGTCGTAGTCGCATGCGAACGTGACTGAGATCTTCTGAGCCACTTGCAGATCCCCCTCCCCCGCGAATCTATGCCCAGCCCAACAGGCCTGTAACGGCCGTGACCGCGAGGCTCAGCGGGGAGAATCGAGCCGGGCAGGCACCGTCGCTAGGCCGCCATCTTCAGCCAGCATAATGCCGCTGAACTGCGGATTGGCGGCCGTGATCGGGTGCAAGAACGACCAGGTAGCTGGCGGCCGCCGTCAGTGCTCGCTAGGTCGGCTAACGGTACCGATACTCGGCGGGGTAGGAATAGGCATCATCCTCCGCCGCGGGCTCGAGATAGCGGTCGGGCCGTGAAACCGACCGTCGCTCGGCCGCATACACAGCATCGCCGATGTCACCCGCATAACCGCTGCCGCGGACAGGATTGTCATTAGCGTAAGTCCGGCCGTCATCGGCGCTATAGGGCGGCGCTGCAAATCTCTCGTCGCGGTAGCCCGAGCCGTCGGTCTCGGCATAACCACGATCCGAGCCGACCCGGCGCTCTGCCGCGAAGCCGGGGTAGTCGCCAGTCTGGTAGTCGGTCTCGGTGCCTCCGTAGCCACCTTGCTCGTAGCCGGCCTGCTCGTAGCCACCTTGCTCGTAGCCGGCCTGCTCGTAGCCGGCCTGCTCGTAGCCGGCCTGCTCATAGCCGGCCTGCTCGTAGCCACCTTGCTCATAGCCGGCCTGCTCGTAGCCGGCCTGCTCGTAGCCTCGCTGGTAGCCCTCGTCCGCGGCAAACTCGTCGCGCCGGTAACCCGCCGCGTGGTCCTGCGCCCCGTAGTCGTCGCCGCTCGGCTGACCCGCCGAGCCGTGGCCGCCCCCGTAGTAATCTGCGGGTCCGGACTCACCACGGCCGTAATCCGCCGCCCCCTGGCCCCCGCGGCTGTAGCCCGCCGT
>JASHQA010000355.1 GCA_030037785.1 Streptosporangiaceae bacterium | reverse complement strand
CCACCTGGGCCAGGTGCTGCGCGCGCCGCACGGGTGGGTGGCGCTGGACTTCGAGGGCGAACCCGCCGTGCCGCTCGCGGTGCGCCGCGGGCTCGCGCCCGCCCTGCGGGACGTGGCCGGGATGCTCCGCTCGCTCGACTACGCGGCGCGGCACGAATTGGTCGGCGAGAGCGACGACGGGACGCTGGCCGTGCTCGCGAGCGACTGGGTCGGCCAGACTCAGCAGGCGTTCTGCGCTGGCTACGCGGCGGGCGGCGGAGCCGACCCGGCCGGGCACACCGCCCTGCTGCGCGCGCTGACCCTGGAGAAGGCGGTGTACGAAGTGGTCTACGAGCACCGGCACCGGCCGTCCTGGCTCCCGATCCCGCTCAGCTTCGTGGCGGCAGCATGACCGCGGGCACCCGCCACGTGGACCGGGTCAGCCACGCCGAGATCGACCGGCTCCTCGCGGGGACGCACTACAACCCGCACTCGATACTCGGCGCACACGTCGGCCAGGACGGCGTCACGATCAGGGCGCTGCGTCCGCTCGCGCAGACCGTGGCCGTCGTGCTGCCGGGCGGCAGCCGGGTGCCGATGCAGCACGTCCACCAGGGCGTGTTCTCGGTCACCGTGCCGGGCAGCGCTGTCCCCGATTACCGCATCGCGGTGACCTACCCGGGCGTCCCGGAGACGGCCGACGACGACCCCTACCGGCACCTGCCCACGCTTGGCGAGGTCGACCTGCACCTGATCGCCGAAGGTCGGCACGAGGAGCTGTGGAAGGTACTCGGCGCGCGGGTCCGCCCGCACCTCGGCGGCACCTCGTTCGCGGTATGGGCGCCCAACGCCCGCGGCGTGCGGGTCATCGGTGACTTCAACCACTGGGACGGCCGGGCGCACCCGATGCGCTCGCTCGGCAGCTCCGGTGTCTGGGAGCTGCTGGTTCCCGGCGTCGGCGACGGCGCCACCTACAAGTACGACATCTGCGGGCCGGACGGCACGTGGCACCGCAAGGCCGACCCGCTGGCGCGGTCCGCCGAGCGGCCGCCGGCGACCGCGTCGAAGGTCGCCGAGTCCCGCTACCAGTGGGGCGACGCGCAGTGGCTGACCAGCCGCGCCGAGCGCGACCTGCTCGCCAGCCCGATGAGCATCTACGAAGTGCACCTCGGCTCGTGGCGGCCCGAGCTGACCTACGCCGAGCTCGCGAGTCAGCTCACCGCCTACGTCACCGAGCTTGGCTTCACCCACGTGGAGTTCCTGCCGGTCGCCGAGCACCCGTTCGGCGGCTCGTGGGGTTACCAGGTCACCTCGTACTACGCGCCCTCGGCCCGGTTCGGCAGCCCGGACGAGCTCCGGTACCTGGTCGACTGCCTGCACCAGGCGGGTATCGGGGTGTTCCTGGACTGGGTGCCTGCGCACTTCCCGCGCGACGCGTGGGCGCTGGCCCAGTTCGACGGCACGCCGCTGTACGAGCACGCCGACCCGCAGCGCGGCCAGCACCCAGACTGGGGCACGCTGATCTTCGACTACGGTCGGCCCGAGGTCAGGAACTTCCTGGTGGCGAACGCCATCTACTGGCTAGCGGAGTTCCACGCCGACGGGCTGCGCGTCGACGCGGTCGCCTCGATGCTCTACCTCGACTACTCCCGCAAGGCCGGGGAGTGGTCGCCCAACTCGCTCGGTGGCCGGGAGAACCTGGACGCTGTCTCGTTCCTCCGCGAGGTCAACGCCACCTGCTACCAGCGGTTGCCCGGCATCGCGATGATCGCCGAGGAGTCCACCGCGTGGCCCGGCGTGACCAGGCCGGTACACCTCGGCGGGCTCGGCTTCGGGTTCAAGTGGAACATGGGCTGGATGCACGACACGCTGAGCTACCTCAGCCGGGACCCGGTGCACCGCAGCTACCACCACGACGAGATCACCTTCTCGATGATCTACGCCTACAGCGAGAACTACATCCTGCCGCTGTCCCACGACGAGGTCGTGCACGGCAAGGGCGCGCTGCTGCGCAAGTTCGCCGGGGACGAATGGCGGCAGTTCGCCGGGCTGCGCGGGCTGCTCGCGTTCATGTGGGCGCATCCGGGCAAGCAGCTGCTGTTCATGGGATCGGAGTTCGGCCAGGGCGACGAGTGGTCGGAACAGGCGGGCCTGCAGTGGCACGTGCTCGAGTACCCGCTGCACGCGGGCGTACAGCAGCTCGTCAAGGACCTCAACCGGGCCTACCGCGAACACCCGGCGCTGTGGCAGCTAGACGCGTCGCCGACTGGCCACCAGTGGATCGACGCGAGCGACCGGTCCGGCAACGTCCTGTCGTTCCTGCGATATTCCGCTGACGGCAGCACGCTCGCGTGCATCGCGAACTTCGGCGCGACGCCGCACCACGGCTATCGGATCGGGCTGCCGTCGGCGGGGCCGTGGGCTGAGGTCATCAACACCGACGCCGAGGTCTACGGCGGCGCGGGTGTCGGCAACTACGGCCGGATCGAGTCGACGGCCGAGCCGTGGCACGGCCGGCCAGCCTCGGCGGAGCTGAGCATCCCGCCCCTCGGGGTGCTGTGGCTCGCGCCGGACCGGCCGGACGCCAGCGACTAGGGGCCGGCCCGGCCGTGGCGGGGGCCCTCAGTCGACCGGGACCAGCCGCACGTCGGTGAGCGCGCCGGCGTCGATCAGCAGCACGCCGAAGGTGCCGTGCGGCTGCCTGCGCCGGTCCGTGGGCGAGCCAGGGTTGAAGATCCGGAATTCGCCGTCGCGCGCGTCGAGCGGGATGTGAGAGTGACCGAAGACGACAAGGTCCGCATGGGGGAACGCGGCCCGCATCCGGCGCAGCCGTCCGGCTGCGGCACCGCTGTCGTGGATCATCGCGACCTGCAGGCCAGCTAGCTCGGTCGCCAGGGTGGGCAGCGCGCCCCACGCGGCGACGTCCGGCCCGTCGTTGTTTCCGACTACCGCGTGTACAGGCGCGTACTGGGCAAGCTCGTCGAGCACCGCGGCGGTGCAGACGTCGCCGGCGTGCACGATCGCGTCCGCCCGCCGCAGCCACGCCGCCAGCGGCGGCGGACACGACTTCCACCGCCGCGGCGCGTGGGTATCGGCCAGCGCGACGACTCGCACCGGCTCATCCTGTCATCGCGCGCGGCGAGCCTTCAGCCGCGGCGAGCCTTCAGCGCAGCATGCCACCGGCCGGTGCGCCACCTGCCGTGGCTGTCGGCCAGGACGAGGCGCGCTACGCGGGATCATCGACCCCCCCACTCCCGGCGTGCTGACCTCGGCCGTACCGGACAGGCTGACCCAACCAGCACGGAGCAAGCCAGGCGCAGCGACGCCTCGCCCTGGCTACGGCAGTCAACCCCCGTCCGCCTCGCCGGCGCCATCCCCGAATCCGGGGATGCGCGAACCGGCCAGGAACCCTAAAATTCCCGCGACCACACCCGTTGAGCCGCAGGACGCATCGTGACGCTCGACTCGGCCAGGGCCTCGGCGCACGTCACGAGCCCTGAGGGGGCAGTGACCCCGATCCCGGCGGGGACGCAGCTGGTGTTCGGGCGCGGCCCGGACGCCGACCTGGTGATCCCCGCTGGTCCCGGCCTGTCCCGGCGGGCCGGCGTGATCAGCGCGGTGGCCGACGGCGCGTGGGTGGCAAACATCAGCCACACGCACGCGCTGTACGCCGAGGGCGACGGCTACCGCATCCGGCTGCCGCGGCTTGACGAGGCCAGCGAGCCGTCCAAGGGCTGGTTCTTGCGCACGGGAACGGCGCTCGTCGGCTCCCGGTCCATGCTGGACGAAGGCAAGCCGTTGCGGCTCGTGGTGGTCTGCGTGCGGCCGGTCCGCGGCGTTCCCCGGCCACCCGGGCGGCTGGACGGCGACCCGACCCTGCTGCCGTTCTACCTCGATCCGAACACCAAGCTGTTCCTCGTCGCGCTGCTGTGGTGCAGGCCCTGGCTGGTCGACCCCGACCGCGCCTCACCGCTGCCCCGGACGCCGGAGATCGCCAGGGCGGCGCTGCAGGTCACGGAGGCGCATCACGAGCTCGCCTCGTTCGACACCGACCAGGCGTTCCGGGACCGGCTGTCGGCGCGGGTGGGCGAGCACCTGAAGGTGCTACGACGCAAGCTGCTGGAACGAGGCATGGTGCGGCCCGGCGTGCGCCTGTCCGACGAGGTTGCGGTCGGAGCGCTCATCGATGGCGGCATCGTCACCGAAGCCGACCTGGACCGGATCGGCGATCCGGCCTGGTGCTCGCGCCAGGAAGACCTGTGGTGGAGCTAGGTCCCCGTGGCGCCTGCTAGCTGACCCGGAACCGGGCCTCCGCGCGCGCGCCATGGGCGTCGGTCACGCGGACCGTGTACGTGCCGGGCGGCACCGGGCCCGCAAAGAACTCGTGGTCCTGGTTGATCGCGTAGTTGAAGGTGCCGTCGCGGTCGGCGATCGGGCTGATCGGCGAGGTGCGGATGCCGACCAGGGTGACGGTCAGGCGCTGGCCCGCTGGCCACCACATGCCGCGCACGATGAAGATCGTGCTGCCGTCGCCGGTGAGCTGGCTGACCCCGATCGCCGGGACACCCGGCTGCGCGTCGGCGAGGCTCGAGCAGGACGTGTCCGGCGGGCGGCTTCCGCCGCCGCCGGCCGGCGGACCGGCCGGCGGCGGGGCGATGATCGGCCCGAGGCCCG
>JASHQA010000354.1 GCA_030037785.1 Streptosporangiaceae bacterium | reverse complement strand
GGGCGCGCTGCTTCGGTGCTGTCCAGGGGAGACGATGACCCGGCGAGCCCCCCGGCCGGAACGGTCATGGCTCACTCCGCTCGCCGTCGGCGGTCGCGGCGTCCAGCGACTCGCCCGCCAGCACCGCGCTGACATCGGTGCCGAGGAAAACCTCGCGGACCGCGGGCTCGGCCAGCACCGCGGCCGGCTCGCCGTCGCCGACGAACCTGCCGCCAGCGAGGCAGGTCAGCCGCGTGACCACGGGGGTTAGCGCGCGCACGACATGCTCGATCCAGATCACCGCGATGCCCTCGGCGTTCACGCCGCGGACGACGTCGACGAGCTGGGCAACCTCCGGGTCGGTCAGGCCACCCGCCACTTCATCCAGCAGCAGCAGCCGAGGCTGGGTGGCGAGGGCTCGACCCAGTTCGAGCCGCTTGCGCTGGAGCAGGCCGAGGCGCTCGGCAGGCACGTTGGCCTGCGCGCCAATGCCCGCCCGCTCCAGCGCCTGCGCCGCGGCAGCGTAGCTGGCGCGGCGCCGGAGCCCGCCGCCCTGCTGCGCGGCCACCAGCAGGTTCTCGAAGACGGTCATGTCGCCGAACGGCCGCGGTACCTGGTAGGTGCGGCCGATGCCAAGCCGGCACCGGGCGGCCGGGTCCAGTCCGGTGACGGTACGACCGGCGAACCGGACCGTACCTGAGTCGGGAGCCAGGTCGCCGGAGATGAGGCCGAACAGGCTGGTCTTGCCAGCGCCGTTCGGCCCCACGATCCCGACTACGTCACCTGCACCGACCGTGAAGGACAGGTCCTCGGCGATGACGACCCGGCCGAACCGCTTCGTCACGTGCTCGAGCGCCAGCAACGCATCTGCCGTCATGCGTCACGTGTTTGTCGGCAGCAGATCAGCGGTGATCTTCGCCTCCGGCAGCAGGGTGTTGTCAACGACCTGCAGTTCCAGCGGGTACTTGGTGCCCTTCTGCCACTGGACGCCGGCCGGCGGGGTGATGGCCACGCCCGGTGCGGGGCCGAAAGGCTTGATCCAGCCAGCTCCGTTCCCGGTGAAGTTGAGCGGCCCGGCGAGCGCGTTGATGTTCACCTTGTGGAGTGCGTCAGCGACCTCCTCGTGGTCGTGCGGGTCGCTGACCGCCGTGAAAGCAGCGTGCGCGGTCTCGAACAGGCTGTAGTTGCTGATGTTGGCGTTCCACTGGCCGTAGCCGTCCGCCTCGAACTCATTCGCCATCTGCTGACAGGTCTCGCCGGTGAACGACGACGTCCACGGCAGCGTTGGCACCCACCAGGTGTCGGTGGCGACGTTGTAAACCTCAGAGCCCATCGAGTAAGTGTCGGACGGGAACAGCAGCACCTTGGCCACCGTTGCCAGCTTCGGCCGGAAGCCCTGCTGGATCGACTGCTTCCACATGGCGGCGAAGTCAGGCGGCAGCGGGACGTTGGTGAAGAAGTCAGCGTCATCGGCCTTGAACTGCGAGATCATCGAGGTGTAGTTCGTGGTCCCGTCCGCGTACGGCGCGGACATGTCGAACGTGTAGCCGGCTGCATCGACGATCGCGGGGAAGGTCTGGCGGAACGCGTTGCCGTCGGCGTCGTTGGGGAACGCGGCGGCGACGACCTTGTCGGTGTTCAGCTGCGAGTGGATCCGGTTCCACATCGGGATGAAGCAGGCGGCCAGGTGCTCAGCACCGAGGAAGTACATGACCACGTACTTGGCCGTCTCGGTGGCCGCGGTCGGGTTGCCCTTCGGGAACAGGTTCAGGTACCACGACTCCCACGGGATGTTCGAGCAGACCAGCGGCGTGCCGAGCGACTCGGCCTCGCTGGAAACCGCGTTGACGGTCTCCGGCGTGGACGAGGCGAACAGCATGTCCACGTTGTCGCTCAGGATCGCCGTCCTGGCCAGGGCCCCGGCCCTGCTGACGCTGGACTGTGAGTCATAGGACTTGATCGTGACGTTGTAGGTCTTGCCGCCGACCTTGAAGCCCTTGCTGTACGGCGTGGTCTGCTTGATCTTCTTGACCACGAATCCGTCTGCGGCGCCGAACGCGGCGAGGTCGCCGGTCAGCGGGTGGATCCACCCGATCGTGATGTTCTTCGTCGCCGCCGAACTGGCTCCCTTGAGGCCGGAACTGCAGGCGGCGAGCAGGCCGCCGGCTCCGGCGGCGACAGCGCCGAACCCAATTCCCTTCAGCAGCGAACGCCGGCTGACCTCGAGGTCTCCGAACAGGCGATCCGCCTCCTGATGTTCCATACGGTCTCCTCACCGTGAGCGCCCGCGCTCCAACGGCGGGTCGGGGCCCGCCGCGGACACTCGGACCGCGGTCGGGCACTGCGGATGATGCGATGCGATGTGTTCGCGTGGCGCACGGGTATGCGCAATGTAGAAAACCTAGTCAGCCCCGTCAGGGGTGTCAACGTCCCAAATCATGCCTTAACCTGACGCTACGGGGAGTCGTTCTGGGAACAGATCCGGACTTTCATCTGCGCGCATCAACGGCGGTCACGGCGCCGTAACGGTGCCATAACAGTCCTCGTGATCGCCGCGCGCAGCCCGGCCGGGTGTGGCTGGCTGCACGCCGCTGCCGACGAGTCCCCTAGGGCGGATCGGCAGGGTCGGCCTCAGGCTCGGTAACGGCATCAGCCTTCGCCCTGCGAGCGCAGATCCGCCTCGATCCGCCGGGCCGTCTCCTGCAGCGCAGGCAGCAGCTCGGTGCGCATGGATGTCATGCTGACCCTGCTGGCGTGCGCGGACAGGTTGACCGCCGCGGTGACCTTGGCGCCCTTGCCGTGGATGGGTACTGCGATTGCCCGCAGGCCCTCCTCGAGCTCCTGATCGACGACGGCGTAGCCCTGCCGCGCGGCGTCGCGGATCACGGCGCGCAGCCCTTCGCGATCGGTCACGGTACGCCCGGTCAGCGCGTCCAGGTTGGCGAGTGCCAGGTACCGGTCGAGCTCGTCCGGGCTCATCGCTGCCAGCAGCACGCGACCCATGGACGTCGCGTAGGCCGGAAACCTGGTGCCCACCGAGATGGCCACGGTCATGATCCGCTTGGTCGGCACCCTGGCCACGTACACGATGTGATCACCGTCCAGCACCGAGATCGACGATGACTCCCTGACTGTGGCGACGAGCTCTTCCAGGTGCGGCGACGCGATCTCTGGCAGCGCCAGCCCCGACAGGTACGCGTACCCGAGCTCGAGCACCCGCGGTCGCAGCGAGAACTCCCGGCCGTCGCTGCGCACGTAGCCGAGCTGGACCAGGGTCAGCAGGAATCGCCGCGTCGCCGCCCGGGTCAGCCCGGTGGCCCTCGCGACCTCGCTCAGGCTCAGCCGCTCCCGGTCGGGCCCGAACGCTCTGATCACGGCCAGCCCGCGATCCAGCGACTGGACGAAGTCACTGTTGCGCGCGAAGCTCGCCGCGGCCGGGACGTGCTCACCACCGACGGCGTCGGGACTGACCGCGTGGTCGGCCGGCCCGGCACCGGCAGCACGCGGGCCCGGCCGGGCTGTCCGGCGTCGGCTAGCCGCCGGGTCGGGTGTGTTCGCTCTGCGCGCAGAAATCGTCATTGCTCTGCATGCTAACTCCCGGCGGCGGCCCCACCGCCGGATCTTATCGCCGCGCGCAGGTGCGCCTCCAGTGCGGCGGTCACCGGGCCGGCCGCCTCGACGGCGGCCAGGTGTGCCGCGTCAGGGACGACCTCGAGCCGGGCGCCGTCGATACGAGCGGCGATGGCTGCGCCGTGCTCGGGCGGGGTCGCCGGGTCCTCGGCTCCCGCGAGCACGAGCGTGGGCGCCGTGATCGCGGGCAGCTCCGCGCGCAGGTCCATCGCGCCGATCGCCTCGCAGCAGCCCGCGTAGCCGACGGGGTCGGTGCGCTCGAACTCGGCCGAGAACCGCCGGATGACCTGCGGGGCGCGCTGCGAAAACCCCGGCGTGAACCACCTGCCGAGGACGGGCGCGGTAATCGACGCCAGGCCCGCGGTGCGAACCTGGGCTGCCCGGGTCCGCCAGCCGTCGGCGGGCGGAAGGTAGGCAGACGTGCAGACGAGGCCGAGGGCGCTGATCCGGTCGGGCTCGTGCGCCGCGAGCCACATGCCAATCATGCCGCCCAGCGAGATCCCGCAGTAGGCGGCGCGCTCGACACCCAGCGAGTCGAGCAGCGCGAGCACCCCGGTAGCGAGGCCGCCGACGGTGTACGCGCCAGGCGCGGCCGGCGTGCCGCCGTGGCCGGGCAGTTCGTAGCGCAGCAGCCGGAACCGGGTCGCGAACGTGGGCACCTGGCTGGCCCAGACCGCAGCGCTGGTGCCGAGCGAGTTGCCGAGCACCAGCACAGGCGCGCCGTCCGGGCCAGCGAGCGACGCGGACACGCCGCCACCCCCGGCGAGCGCGACCGGCACCACCGCCGACGGCTCAGCCATCGGGCTGCCGCCCCGGCGGGCCGATCGCCCGAGCCCTGTCGCGGTCAGACATCAAAGAAGACGGTCTCGCCCTCGCCCTGCAGCCGAACGTCGAAGCGGAACTCGCCATCCGGCCCTGCTGCGGCGATCAGTGTCGCCCGGCGAAGCGGATCGGCAATCGCGCTGAGCACCGGGTCTGCCGCGTTGGCTTGCGCCTCGTCCGGGAAGTAGATCCTGGTCACGACCCGGTCGAGCATGCCCCTGGCGAGGACAGACACGTCCAGGTGAGGGGCCTCGGTGGCGCCTTCCGCCGTCGGCAGCGGGCCCGGCCGCAACGTGCAGATCTCATAGCGGCCCTCGCCGTCCGTCAGCGACCGGCCGAAGCCCCGAAACCCGGCGACGGCAGGCTTCGCAGCGCCTCGAGGGTCGTCGGGATGGTCAAACCGTCCATCGGGGTCGGCCTGCCAGGTCTCGACCATCGCGTCCGGCAACGGCACGCCCTCGCCGTCCAGCACCTGACCCGCGATACGGATCACACCCGGAGTTTCCGGCGGAACCACGAACGATCCGTCCGCCCAGGGCAGGCCGATGCTCAGGTACGGCCCCACGGTCTGGGACGGGGTAAGCCCGGCGGTCACTGCTCCTCCTCCTCGAAGACAGTCGCGGTCCGGCCGCGCAGCACGATGTCCCATTGGTAGGCCATCGCCCAGTCCGGCACGGTGCTCTCGATATCGAAGCCCGAGATGAGGCGCTGGCGTGCCGCCTCGTCGGGAATCGAATTGAAGATCGGATCGAGCGGGAACAGCGGGTCGCCGGGAAAGAACATCTGCGTCACCAGGCGCTGGGTGAACGCGCGACCGAACAGCGAGAAGTGGATATGGGCTGGCCGCCACGCGTTGTAGTGATTACCCCACGGGTACGGGCCCGGCTTGATCGTGACGAACCGGTACCGGCCCAGCGAGTCGGTGACGCAGCGGCCACCGCCAGTGAAGTTCGGGTCGAGCGGTGCCGGATGGTCGTCCACCACGTGGTGATAGCGCCCGGCGGCGTTCGCCTGCCAGACCTCGATCAGGGCGTCGGGCACCGGCCTGCCATCGGAATCGAGCACCCGGCCGCTGACGATGATCCGCTCGCCGATGGGCTCGCCCGGATGTCCGGCCGTAAGGTCGGCGTCGTGCTCGCCGACCCGCTCGGCCCCGAACAGCGGCCCGGTGATCTCGGTCAGCCGCTGCGGCAACGGGATCAGCGGCTGCTTCGGATGGCGCAGTGTGGATGACCGGTAGTCGGGCGAGTCCAGCGGCGGATGTACCCCGGTGGCCGACTCGTATCGCGGCAGTACCAGGCCGCCGCTCGCCACGGACGGGTTGCTGACTGTCATGACAGAACTCCTTCACCGACTGGCCGCCGCGCGGCCGGGCCTGCTCCGTCCGGCACCGCGAGCTGCCGCGCTGCCGACGGCGTCGGCGACAACAACTCGCGCAGCGCGGTCAGCTCGGTCTCGGCCGGTGCCGGGATCTCGACGAGATCTGGCGATACCGCCAGGTCCCATCCAGTTTTCTCCTGTACCAGGGGCACGGACACGCCGGGGTAGACGCCAGCGAGGACGAGTTCGCCGGTCTCAGGGTCTGGCCGCAGCGTGCCGAGATCGGTGATGACGAGCTTTGGTCCGCCACCTGTCAGTCCCAGCCGCTGCCTGCTGCCCGCGCCGTCGCCAAAACCTACTGAGGTGACGAAGTCGACCCGCTCGGCGAACGTGCGCCGGGACTGCCGGACGATCACGACCACTTCCTTGCACGCGGCGGCGATCTCCGGTGCGCCTCCTGCGCCCGGCAACCGGACCCTGGGCTCGGCATAGCTCGAGCCGATCACGGTCGTGTTGATGTTTCCGAACTTGTCCAGCTGCGCGGCGCCGAGGAAGCCGACGTCGATCCGGCCGGGCTGCAGCCAGTAGTTGAAGATCTCCGGCACGCTGACAACCGAGTCCGCGGTCTCTGCCAGGATGCCGTCGCCGATGGACAGCGGTACCTGGCCGGGCTTGGCACCGATCGTGCCGGACTCGTAGATGAGAACCAGGTCAGGAGCGTGCGTGCGGCGCGCCAGATTGGCTGCCTCGCTGGGCCTGCCGATCCCGACGAAGCACGTCATCCCGTTGAGCAGCGAGCGCGCGGCCGCCACGGTCATCATCTCGTCGGCGGTGTAGGTCAGCATTCGGCTCCGCCCTTGATCCCGGCCCCGGCTGCTACCTGCGGTCTGGCTCCGTACACGTGCTCGTCGAGCCAGGCCGAGAACCTGTCTCGGTCTCGGCTTATCTCGTCCCAGCCAAGGTAGAAATCGTTGTCCCTGGTGGAGTAGCCGAGCGCGTACGACGGATGGGCACCGCCAGGAACGTGCGCCACATAATCGACGGTCCACGACGGCAGCACGACGGCGCCGGGCCGCGGCTCGAGCGAATCCACGATCTCCTCGACGGTCACCACGGAGCGCGCGGAGGCGAGCACCGCCTCCTTCTGCACGCCGGTGATGCCCCAGTACTGGATGTTGCCGCGGGTGTCGGCGACCTGCGCGTGAATCACTGCGACGTCAGGGCGCAGCGCGCTCACCGCCGTCAGCGTCTCACCGGTGAACGGGCAGACAATGTCGGCGACCCCCGTCGTGTTGGCCAGCAGGCTCGTGCCCCGGTAGCCGCGCAGGACGGCGAACGGGAGGCCCGACGCCCCGGCGGCGAACCGGTTCGCCATCCCAGCGTGGCTGTGCTCCTCAAGTTCCAGCGGCTGCGGCCAGGAGCGCTCGACCGCGTCCCGGAACCGGTGCAGCGACCCCACGCCGGGATTGCCCGCCCAGGAGAACACGAGCTTGCGGGCGCAGCCAGCGCCGATGAGCTGGTCGTAGATGATGTCCGGAGTCATCCGCACCAGCGTCAGATCCCGCCGCCCCTGCCGGATGACTTCGTGCCCGGCGGCGTGCGGAATCAGGTGCGTGAATCCCTCCATGGCAACGGTGTCGCCGTCGCGCACCGCGGCCGCGATCGCGTCGGCGAGTGTCACGATCTCAGCCACGCCCGACTCGTCCTCCTCGTCCTCCTCGCTTCGCCGTCGAAACCCTATAGGGGATTGTCGCTAGGTGAACAGATGTGCGGACTATGAAGATTCCTTGATCGTCTTGTCTGCGATGACGAACGCGTGGTTGGCGGCTGGCACGCCGGCGTAGACCGCCACGTGCAGCAGCACCTCGCTGATCTCCGCGGCCGTGACGCCGTTGCGGATCGCCGCCCGGACGTGCATGGCGAGCTCCTCGTACCGGCCGAGGCCCGCCAGCAGCGCCAGCGTGACCATGCTGCGGTGCGGCCGGCTGAGGCCAGGACGGGCCCAGAGGTCGCCCCACGCGTACCGGGTGATGAAGTCCTGGAAGTCCGCGTTGAACTCCGTGGTATTCGCGACAGCGCGGTCGACGTGCGCGTCACCCAGGACCTCACGCCGGACCCGCATGCCCACTGCCTTGCGCTCATCGTCCGTCACTGTGTGCTTCCTTTCGCTGCGACCGCTGGCTGCGCCACCCTTGGCTGCCGCTTCACGCTCCGTCCTCGACACGACCGTGTGCCGCGAGGGCACGGCGGACGAACTCGGCCGATCCGCCGAGGTAGCCGGCCGGGTCCGCCGCCTCGGCCAGCTCTGCCTGCCCGATCCCGGCGTCGCGCAACGCTGCAGCCGCAGCCGGGTCGGCGAGCATAGCCTCGGCGAGGCTGCGCCCCTGGCTGGCCGCCCGGTCCGCGGCCACCGCCACCAGGTCGTGCGCGGCGAGCCGCCCGAGCGCGGGCGCCAGCATCGCCGTCACGTGCTCGGCGAGCAGCAGCCCGCCGGTCGCGTCGAGGTTGGCACGCATCCGCGCCGGATCAACCCGCAGCCCGGACAACAAGTTCAGCAGCCACGACGACGCTGACCCGGTGAGACGCAGCAGCTCAGACACCGTCTCCCACTCCGCGTGCCACGCCCCCGCCGCCCGCTGATGCTCCTGCTCGGCCGCTGCGGCCAGCGTCGCGAGCAAGCCGGGTGCCCGCCGGGTGCAGCCCAGGATCAGCACGGAAACGACGGGGTTGCGCTTGTGCGGCATCGCCGACGAGCCGCCCTGACCTGGTGCACCGCCACCCTCGGCCACCTCGGCGACCTCGGTCTGGGCGAGCAGCGTCACGTTCCTGGCGACCAGGCCTGCTGCCGCGCAGACGCCGGTCAGAGCCGCCGCAAGCTGAACGACCCGCTCCCGGTCGGTATGCCAGGGCAGCACCGGCTCGGCCAGGCCCAGCTCGTCGGCAAGCAGTGCAGCTACTGCGGGTCCAGCGTCGCCCAGCGGGGCGAGCGTGCCGGCCGCGCCGCCGAACTGGACCGCGAGCTTGCTCGCGCGTACCCGGTCCAGCTCCCGGCTGGCTTCGTCGATCGCCGTCAGCCAGCCGGCCGCGACAAGCCCGAAGGTCACCGGGACCGCTTGCTGCAGCAGCGTGCGGCCGGCCATGACAGTCTCGGCGTGCTGACACGCGAGATCGGCGGCGTGCTCCGCGGCGGCGCGCAGGTCGGCGTCGATCACGTCGATGCCCCGCCGCGCAAGCAACATGACAGCGGTGTCGATGATGTCCTGGCTGGTGGCACCCCGGTGCACGGCCTCGCGCGCGTACGGCGGCACCGCGGCGCTCAGCGCGCGCACGAGCGCGGACACCGGATTGCCGATCAGCACGGCGTCCCGGCCAATCCTGGCGGCGTCGAAGTTGGCCGCGATCGCAGCCGCGGTCACAGCCGCGCCCGCGCCGGCTGGCGCGAGCCCGGCTCGCTCGAGCGCCCGGGCCAGCGCGGCCTCGGTGTCCAGCATGGCCTGGAGCCAGTCCTGGTCGGACGGGCCTGCCAGGCCACGGCCGAAGAGCGCGCCGAACAGGCCGTCGTGTCCGGATTCCGTCACGCCTCCATGATGCCCACGACGGCAGCGGACCGCGGCCGTTCCCTGGTCGCGAGTCCGGCTAGCGAGCGGCTGGCGAGCCCGGCTGGCGATTCCAGCTAGCGACCGCCGCCGCCCCGGATCAGGGTGACCCGACCGCGGGTCCGGCGACAAGCCGGTCGAGGACCATCCGGCCGTTCTCGCCGGTCCGCTCGTGATCGAGCACGCCAAGGACCAGCGCCAGGATCGTGTCAGCGAAGATGCTCGCGCCCTCCCAGCGGGACGCCTGATAGTCGTCGGGCTGGATGCGGAAGCGCAGCACGAAGCCGTCGAGCGCGGCCTGCAGCGCCAGGGCCAGCCGCTCCGGCGTCCACTCCGGCCGGAGCACCAGGCCGAGGTCGGTGAGCAGCGCCGCGTATCCGTCCGCCCAGACCTGCGACCCTTTCCGCATTGACGGGAGCACCGCGTCCCACAGCCGGGGATGCTGCGGCAGTAACGGTCCGAGATGCAAGGTCAGGTAGCTCCGCGGGTGGCTGCGGAGCGAGTCGAGCAGCTGATCGGAGATGCGGAGCACGGCCTCGGAGAACGACGTGGCCGCGGCGGTGGTGGCGTCGGCGGGCATCTGCCGGGCCTGCTCCATCGGATCGCCGGGAGCTACTTCACTGACCAGTGCGTACACCAGTGCGTCGCGGAGGAACTCCTCGCGGGTTGGCCACCGGTTGAAGAACGCCTTGCGAGATGTCCCGGCCGCGCGGTCGGCGGCGGCCAGCCTTATGACGTCCTCGGTGCGCAGCCAGTCCAGCGCCGCCGGAAACCGGATCGCCCGAAGGCGACCTGGCCGCTCACGGGCTGGCTCGTCGCGGAGGTAGGCATCGATCAGCTGCACCGCAGCCCGCAGGAATCGCTGCGCCGTGGCGTCGTGGCGCGATGGCGATGGCGGGCTCACAGCACGTTGACGCACGTTCAGGGGATTCGGTTGTCCCCCGTTGACCGAGGTAGTGCAAATGCCAGGAACAGTATGGTCGCCATTATCGCGATCGCGCGGTCCGGATCAGCCACAGCGGTGCGGCGCACCGCACTCTGATCGCCGCCGCGCGGAGAGGATGTGGCTGCCCGGAATGCCGAGCCGCGGAGCCGCTGAACTGGTTCGCGCACCAGGGAGGGACGAACAGATGACAGACGACATCAGCGCCGCGCCACAGCGCGCTGCGATGCCGGGGGCTACCGCGGCAGGAATGCCGCGCACCGCCGCCGCGCCGCCGGGGGCTACCGCCGCAGGAATGCCGCGCAGCGCGGCTGCCGCGACAGCGCGCAGGCAGCCCTACAGCGACGGCAAGCGGCTGGCTTACGGGCTGCTGTGGGCCGGCTGGACCGTCGTGCTGACGATCGCCGGCTTCGGGCTGCTGTTCGGTGGCCAGGTCCTGGCCGGGCTCGTCGCGCTTGCCCTCGCGGCGCTCGCGGGCCGGTACGACTACCGCATCTGGACCTGGCGCGCTCGCCGCCTGCTGTTCTTCCTCATCTTTTAGCCCCTGCTGAGAGCCAGCATTCACTGGGCTCTGTGCCGCCATCGCGCGAGCGTCCGCAAGCGCGGCGTCAGCGCTGGCGCTGCAGTCCGGCGTTACCGTAGTGCACGTGCGCGAGCTAGTCGACTCCCTCCCCATTCAAGCCGATCAGACGGCATTGCGGCGGCGCCTGGCGGACGACGGTTATCTGTTCTTCCGGCGGCTGCTGCGGCCCGCCGACGTCCAGGCCGCCTATGACGGCGTCCACGCCGAGCTGAGCCTCGGCGGCTGGACCGAGCTAGCCGTGACCGAGGGCCGGGCGGCCGGCCCGGCCAATGGTCAGCTCGGCCACGGCCGGTCCGGGGCGGCTGGTAACGGTGCCGCGCCGGGCCGCGGACCATCCGGCCGGTGGTCCGGCCGGGCCTG
>JASHQA010000353.1 GCA_030037785.1 Streptosporangiaceae bacterium | reverse complement strand
ACGGCGAGCTCCTCGTACTGCGGGATCACCTCGATGGTGTCGCCGCGTACCCGGAATGTGCCGCGCGTGAAGGCCAGGTCGTTCCTCGCGTAGTTCATCCCCACCAGCTGGCGCAGCAGCTGGTCACGCTCGATGGTGGCACCGACCCTGACCGACAGCATCCGGTCGACGTACTCCTGCGGTGTGCCGAGACCGTAAATGCAGGACACCGACGCGACGACGATGGTGTCGCGCCGGGTGAGCAGCGAGTTGGTGGCCGAGTGTCGCAGCCGGTCCACCTCGTCGTTGATCGAGGAGTCCTTCTCGATGTACGTATCGGTCTGCGGGACGTAAGCCTCGGGCTGATAGTAATCGTAATAAGAGACGAAATACTCGACCGCGTTCTTGGGCAGCATCTCGCGCAGCTCGTTGGCAAACTGGGCGGCAAGCGTCTTGTTCGGCAGCATCACCAGCGTCGGCCGCTGCAGCCGCTCGGCCAGCCAGGCCACCGTCGCGGTCTTGCCGGTACCAGTCGCGCCCAGCAGGACGGTGTGCTTCTCTCCGGCCCTGATCCGGCGCTCCATCTCGGCGATGGCCGTGGGCTGGTCTCCGGCCGGCACCATTTCCGTGACGACGTCGAACGGGGCGACACGCCGCTGCAGATCGGTCACCGGGCGCATGACGTCTCCTCTGCTCGCTGCACGATTCCCACTCTAGGGCGGCCACCCGACAGTCCGGCCCGGCCAGCGGCACGCGGGGTGGCTCCTTAACGTGGATAGTTGGCGTCCTATGCGGACGCCAACTATCCACGAAACGCAAAGCTTCCGCGATAATGCCTGCCGACCGGGGTCGGGTCGCTCAGTCGGCTGGCGGCAGGTCACCCACCTGGTCCCTGGTGAGGTTGAGCCGGATTCCCTGGTCCACCGTGGTTATAGCGGCGACGGGAATGGCGACTTCCTTTCGTCCCCAGAGATGCCCCTCCTCGAGGAGCACGTGGGTTACCCGGTCATCGGCTGGGTTGACGAGGAAGCCCTGCACCCGCCCGATCTCGCCATCCACAGCATGGACCTTGTCCCCTGGCCGCACCTGGTCCTCACCCAGCGGCACAACGTCCTGGACCAGAGTCCTGGGGTGCTTTGGCATCGGCATGGGGCCGAGGTTGGTAAGCCTGCCAGCCCCCAGGGGCGCGTATGCGTCACCGCCGGCGCCGTAGGCCAGGCCCGAGCCCAGGCCGCCGCCGGTGCCGAGGTATTGATCGGCTTCGTCGACCAGTTTGCGTTCCTCGGCGTAATCGAGCTGGTCAAACTCGGCGCGGGTGCAGCGCAGCCTGATTTCGCCGTCCGTGCTCTCGACCAGGTCACTCGGCACGAGCCTCGCGGCATCCTTCCGGTGCCCAGGCTCGACGACCAGATGGGTGACCACATCGGTTACCGGGTCGATGATCAGGCGGCGCACCTCGCCGCAGTGCCCATCGGAGCAACTTACCCGGACCCCGATCCCGAATTTCTGCTCCGCTGCCATTGCTGCCTTCCCTTCCGGGGCTCCGGGGCTGCCGGCATTCATCATGGCAGCGAGCCCGATAACTGGGCAATCCCGCCGAGGCGAGCGGCCGGACGCCCGTACTACGAACGCTTCGGCATGCGCACGGCATCCAGTGCGCTGTTGCGCCATCCGGACGCGCTGCGCGGCTGACCTCGCAGGTACGCCGGCGCCCGCCGGGTGGCGAGTGCGACATCCGCTACCCCGGCGATGCTTCCGGTTGCGCGTCAGGCTGGTCCGGCGGTCTGGGCCTGGGCGCGCCGACGGAGCTCGGCCCACAGGTCACCGACCTGCCGGTCGAGTTCGGCCAGCGAGCCGGAGTTGTCGACGACCATCCCCGCGATCGCGAGCCGCTCCTCGCGGCTCGACTGGGCGGCCATCCGGGCCGCCGCCTGCTCCGCGGTCATGCCGCGCAGCCGGACTAGCCGGTCGAGTTGCACACGCGGGGGCACGTCGACAACGACGACGAGGTCGTAGCCGCCTGCCAGGTCGTTCTCGGTAATCAGCGGCACGTCGTGCACGACAACCGCGTCAGATCCGGCCGCGGCCTCAAGCTCGCGCATCCGGGCGTCGACCCGCGGGTGCACGATCGAGTTCAGCGTGGTCAGCTGCTGCGGGTCCGCGAAGACGATGTCGCCGAGCCGAGCCCGATCCAGCGCACCGTCCGGCCCTAGGATGTCCGGCCCGAATGCGCGCTCGACCTCGGCCAAGCCGTCAGTGCCCGGCGCTACCACTTCCCTGGCGATCAGATCAGCGTCGATCACCACAGCGCCCTGGGCGGCAAGTCGCCGCGACACCTCGCTCTTGCCGGAACCGATCCCGCCGGTCAGGCCTACCCGGAGCATGCCAGGGTGCCCGGTCGCGATGGCGGGCACCGCGCCTGCCAGGCGGCTGCGCACACACCACCGCGACCGGGCTGTGCGCGCCTCGTCAGTTCTGGCCGCCAGACAGCTTCTCGCGCAGCGCCGCCAGCGCCTCATCCGAGGCCAGCGTCCCGCCCCGGTCGGTGTCGCCGCCGCTGCGGTGCTCGCGGCCGGTCGGCTCCTCGCCGGTCTCGCCGCCGGTGGACTCGGCCTTGGTGCGCGCCTCTGCTACCTGCTGCTGATGCGCCTCGTAGCGGGAACGAGCCTCCGCGTACTGCCGCTCCCACTCCTCGCGCTGGCTCTCGAAGCCTTCCATCCACTCCTGGGTCTCCGGGTCGAAGCCCTCGGGGTAGAGGTAGTTGCCTTGCTCGTCGTAGGCCGCTGGCATGCCGTACAGGGTCGGGTCGAAGTCCTCCGTCGACGCCTCGCCGGTCGCGCCCTCGTTGGCCTGCTTGAGCGACAGGCTGATGCGCCGCCGGTCCAGGTCGATATCGATGATCTTGACGAAGATCTCGTCGCCGACTTGCACGACCTGCTCGGGGATCTCGACGTGCCGGTCGGCCAGCTCGGAGATGTGCACCAGGCCCTCGATGCCCTCCTCGACGCGGACGAACGCGCCGAACGGCACGAGCTTGGTGACGCGGCCCGGCACGACCTGCCCGATCTGGTGGGTGCGGGCGAACTGCTGCCAGGGGTCTTCCTGGGTCGACTTCAGCGACAGCGAGACCCGCTCGCGGTCCATGTCGACGTCGAGCACCTCGACGGTGACTTCCTGACCCACCTCGACGACCTCACCGGGGTGGTCGATGTGCTTCCAGGACAGCTCGGACACGTGCACCAGCCCGTCGACGCCGCCGAGGTCGACGAACGCGCCGAAGTTGACGATCGACGAGACGACGCCCTTGCGGATCTGACCCTTCTGCAGCGTGTTCAGGAAGTTCTGCCGCACCTCGGACTGGGTCTGCTCCAGCCAGGCGCGGCGGGACAGGACCACGTTGTTGCGGTTCCGGTCTAGCTCGATGATCTTGGCCTCGATCTCCCTGCCCACGTAGGGCTGCAGATCGCGCACCCGCCGCATCTCTACCAGCGAGGCTGGGAGGAAGCCGCGCAGGCCGATGTCGAGGATCAGGCCGCCCTTCACGACCTCGATGACCGTGCCGGTGACGACGCCGTCCTCGTCCTTGATCTTCTCGATCGTGCCCCACGCGCGCTCGTACTGAGCCCGCTTCTTGGACAGGATCAGCCGGCCTTCCTTGTCCTCCTTCTGCAGGACCAGGGCCTCGATGTGCTCGCCGGTCTTGACGACGTCGTGGGGGTCAACGTCGTGCTTGATGGACAGCTCCCTGGACGGGATCACGCCCTCGGTCTTGTAGCCGATGTCGAGCAGAACCTCGTCCCGATCGACTTTGACGACAGTGCCCTCGACAATGTCGCCGTCGTTGAAGTACTTGATGGTCTCGTCGATCGCGGCGAGGAAGGCCTCCTCGGAACCGATGTCGTTGACCGCTACCTTGGGGGTCGAGGTGGCCTCAGTGCTACTCGTCATGTGTTGGTGGACTCCGGATACGGACAGGTAATGGGTTGCAGTACGGTACCGTGCGCAGCGGGTCCGTCAAAGGAAAGTCATGCTTTGAGGTGACATGCCGGGCCGGCATCGCCAACCGCGACCTCTAGCGAGACCGCCCCGCGGGCTGCCTGACCATTGGCGGACTGCGCCTGAACACAGTGCAGCGTTAAGCATATGAGAGCCCGGTCGGCGGGTCAATTGGCCCCGCTCCGATCCTGGCCCAGCGCCTGGCGACGGCCGCCTGCCCTCCGCCGCTGACAGCCTGACAAGGCACTTTACTGCGACCGCCGATCGGCGGCGGCTGGCGCCGCGGCCAGCTCTGCCCGGAGCCGGTCCGTGGCGATCTGCCACGTGACGAAGACGGCGGACGTGCAGAAGCCGAGCTGCGAGTTGATCGCGAGCATGGCGTCGTTGCTGCCCGCGTTGTGCGTGATCACCCAGCACACGTCGGGCAGATCGGTCAGGATCCGCTGGGTCATGGCGGCCTTGAGCCACTTCCCGAGCGCGTACCCGCGGTGCGCCGGCTCGACACCGGTGTCGCCGACGTGCACCCGGTCTGACTCCCCATGCCGGATCGTCACGTTGGTGAGGCCGACGAACCGGCCAGAGCAATTCTCTATCGCGTAGTACGCCCACATCTCGTCGCCCGCGGCCACGATGGCGTCCTCGTACTGGCGGACCAGGTCAGGTGTCACCGGCGTGTCGCTGACGTCGAGGTTCTCGCGCGGTGCGGTGTTCATCACGTTGAAAACCGCGGCGACCCGCGCTATCAGGTCCGGTGGCGTGCGCCCGGCGACGAACAGCAGCCGGTAGCCGGGTGCCCGGACGGGGCCGTCGGCAGTCCACCGGTCCAGCATGTCCCGGTTGACGCTGCGGAGGTCTTGTCGGTTCTCCCGGCCAACCATCGCCACCTCGGCGCCGAATCGCCGGGCGAAGGCGGCACCAGAGGAGACGCTCTCCCTGCTCCGGCCCATCACCAGGCGGAGCCCGCGCCGTTCGGCGATGCTGGCCGAGCGGTCCAGCAGCAGACGGCCTAGACCGCGCCGCCGCCAGTCGGGCAGCACGGCGATGTCGACCGACAGGACGTGATCCCAGCCAGCTAGCTGCTCCCAGCCGCACCAGGCATACCCCGCGATTCCCCCCGCGGCGTCACGGGCGACGCACCGCACGCCATCCTCGAGCACTGGCAGGCTTCGCGCCGCGCGGATCTCATCCGCCAGCGGGCGTCTGGGGTCGTCCGGCGTGGCCTCGGCGTGCAGCGGCGCGCGGGCCGCGTGCAGTTCGGAAAGCAGCTCGTCAGACTGCTCCCGCAGCGGCCACTCCTCGATCGTCCAGGCCGGCACGGACACCGACCGTAGGCCGACAACCCGCGTCGGTCAAGCGGTCAGCTGGGCAGCAGCCTGTCCTGCGCCTGCGCGGCCGCCTGGACCGCGCGGCGAGAGTACGGCGCAGGCAGCAGCTGGCCGGTGCGCCAGGCCTCCTGCTGGTCGTGAGCGTGCCGGTGGCCCGGCTGCCCGGCCGACCCAAGCGGCACCACCCACCCCGAGGAATCCCAGTCCGCGACGTCGAAGGCGTAGCGGGCGACCGAGCCGGACGCGGTGTGCAGGCCCTCGAACGGGAGGTACGAGCTGGCCTGCACCGTATCCATGTCGCCGCCGTACGGCACCGACGGCGGGTCGAGCTCGGCCCGTCCGAGCGGGTGACGCTGCCGGGTAGCGTGCAAGTAGCCCCACGGCTCACCGCCCCACGCGCGCTCAGCGCGGCGGACGGCCTCGGTCAGCGCGCGATGCCAGGACCACCCGCCGAGCAGCGACTCGTCACCCGCCTCCAGGTGATCGCCGGCGACCCGCCAGACCAGCGACTCGGCGCGCACACCCGGCAGCAGCCGGTTCCACGGGTGCTCGACGAAGGCGGCCAGGCCAGAGCGCTCGAGTACCAGCTGGGCGAGTTCCCGGCGCAGCACGGAGTAGGCCGCGGCGGCGGCGGAGTCCGGAGTCAGCCGGCCGTCCCAGCCATCCAGCGGCCGCCAGTCACCGAGCAGCCTGGCGAGCCGCTTAGCGGGCAGCGACAGCACGTCGCGGTGCAGCGCGGCCATGTCGTCGACGGTGGCGGCCGACATCGACGAGAGGGTGTCCACGATCCGGGTCGCTCGCCACGGTGCCGCCGTGTCGAGACTCAGGTAGGGCCCGTCGGCGGCAGCGAGGATCCGGTTGTTGGCGCTGAAGACGAACCCGCCGTCCGGGTTCTGGAGCCGGGGCATGTCGGCAAAGGCCACGAAGCCGCGCCAGCCGTAGGACGGGTCCTCGGCCGGCACCGGTGCCCAGGCAGCGCCCGGCCGACGCCGGACCGGGATCCGTCCCCTGGTGAGGTAGCCGATGCTGCCGTCGCGGTCGGCCGCGACGAGATTGTTGGCCGGCTCGACCCACGCCCGCATGGTCTCGAACAGCCCGTCGACCGACCGCGCGCGCAGCATCGCCGGCAGCGCGTCGAACCCGGTGTTCGGTGCCGCGGCGGTCCACGCGAGCGCGAGATCATCGGTGACCAGCGGCCCGCGACCACTGTGGCGGACCTCAACCGGGACGGACGCACGGTCGCGCACGGCGATGAGCTCGGTGCGCGGGCCGCCGTCCGCAGCGGACGGCGGCACCTCGAACCGGTACAGGTCCTGGTCGTCTGCCATCGCGTGGGTGATGCACCACGCGATCCGGTCGTTGTGCCCGAAGTGCGGGAAGCCTGGCACGCCGGGCATCGACAGGCCAAGCACGTCCCATTCCGGGCAGGCCACGTGCCCCTGGACATACACGTTCGGCATCTCCAGCGGCCGGTGCGGGTCGCCGGCCAGCAATGGCAGACCGGACGCCGTGCGGCTGCCGGCCAGCGCCCAGTTATTGCTGCCGCCGTCGTCGAGAGCGGCCCAGGACGGCACCGGCCCGTCGCAGCGCTCGCCGGGCGGCACGCATGCGAGCTGCGCGCTGGACCCGGGCGTGACCATCATCCTGGCCACCGCCGGACCGAGCGCGGCGCCGACCACCGCGCGCCACAGCTTGGTGCTGGCCGAACCCATGGTGAAGTGCCTGACCCGGTACACCACCAGGCTGTGCCATGGCTGCCACGGCGGCAGCGGCAGGGCGATGCCGGCGAACTCGGGCAGCAGCGCGGCCGACTCGCTGCCGAGCGTGTCGAGCCGCGCGTTGACGCCAGCGGCGTAGGCGGTCAGCATGTCTCGCGCGGCTGCCGACAGCGCGGCCAGGTCGCGGCGTGCGTCCCCGGCCAGGTCCAGGCGCCGGTACAGCGTGTCGCCCACGAGCCCAGCGGGCCCGACGTACTCGGCCGACCGGCCGAGGCCCCGGCGCCGGTCGTAGTCCAGCTGCCACAGCCGGTCGGCGGCGTGCACGAAGCCCTGAGCGAAGAACGCATCGTGCTCGCTGACCGCTCGGCAGTGCGACACGCCCAGGCTGTCCCGGATGATCTCGACGGGCCCGTCCAGCCCGGCTACCCGCAACTCCACGTGACAAGCATCTCAGTCCGGGCTGGGTTGTCGGGGACGCCGGGGGGCGGGGGCTGCCGGGGGGCCAGGGCTGCCGGGGGGCCAGGACTGCCGGGGGGCCAGGGCTGCCGGGATGCTGGGAAGCCGGGGCTGCTGGGAAGCTAGGGATGCGGTGGCAGGCGAGCGGGCTCAGTGCGCCGCGTCGGCCCAGCTGCGTCCCCAGCCCATGGACACCTCGAGCGGCACGGTCAGGTCCGCCGCGCCGCCCATGGCCACGCGTACCAGCTCCTGGACGGCCGCCAGCTCCCCTGGCGCAACTTCGAACAGCAGCTCGTCGTGCACCTGGAGCAGCATCCGGGACCGCAGGCCGGCCGCCTGCAGCTCGTAGTGCGCCGTGAGCATCGCGACCTTGATGATGTCGGCTGCCGAGCCCTGGATGGGCGCGTTGAGCGCCATCCGCTCGGCCATCTCGCGGCGCTGACGATTGTCGGAGGTCAGGTCTGGCAAGTAGCGGCGACGGCCCAGCATCGTCTCGGTGTAGCCGTCCATCCTGGCCCTGGCGACCACGTCGCGCAGGTAATCGCGGACCCCGCCGAACTGCTCGAAGTACTCGTCCATGTAGCCGCGGGCCTCGTCGGGCGTCACCCGCAGTTGCTGGGAGAGCCCGTATGCCGACAGGCCGTAGGCCAGGCCATAGTTCATGGCCTTGACCTTGCTCCGCAGCTCGCCGGTCACCTGCTCGGGTGGCAGGCCGAAGACGCGGCCCGCCGTCGCGGCGTGGAAGTCGTGCCCGGAGGAGAAGGCCTCCGCCAGAGCTTGATCGGCCGACAGATGCGCCATGATTCGCAGCTCGATCTGGCTGTAGTCGGCCGTCAGCAGGTACTCATAGTCCGAGCCGACGATGAAGCCCTGCCGGATGCGGCGGCCCTCCTCCGTCCTGATGGGGATGTTCTGCAGGTTCGGGTCCGTCGAGGACAGCCGGCCCGTCGCGGCGATCATCTGGTTGTAGGTCGTGTGGATGCGGCCGTCGGCGTCGGCCATGGGGATCAGCGAGTCGACGACGCTCTTGAGCCTGGCCACGTCCCGGTGCCGGAGCAGGTGCTCGAGCACGGGGTGCTCGGTCTGGACCAGCAGGCTGGTGAGCGCCTCGGAGTCGGTCGTGTAGCCGGTCTTGATGCGCTTGGTCTTGGGCAGCCGCAGCTCGGTGAACAGGACCTCCTGCAGCTGCTTGGGTGAGCCCAGGTTGAACTCGTGCCCGACCGCGGCGAACGCCGCCTGCTCGGCCGTCTTCACGTCACCGCCGAGGCTCGCCGACATGGCAGCGAAGTGCCCGGTGTCAGCGGCGATGCCGGCCCGCTCCATCTCGGCGAGTACCTGAACGAGCGGCAGCTCCACCTCCGCGAGCAGCCTCGTCGCGCCCCGCTCGGCCAAGTCGCGGTCCAGCGCGTCGGCCAGCTCGGCGGTCGCCTGCGCCCGCTGCGCGAGCGCCGTGGCCGCTTCCCCGGCGTCGGTGTCCAGCGTCAGCTGCCCGGACGCGGGCTCGGCGTCGCGCAGCTCCCGGTTCAGGTAGCGCAGCGTGAGGTCGGCCAGGTCGAAGGAGCGCTGGCCGGGCAGGGCGAGGTACGCCGCGAGCGCCGTGTCGCTGGTCAGCCCGGCAAGCTCGAACCCGCGCGCGGCGAGCGCGTGCATCGGGCCCTTCGCGTCGTGCAGCGCCTTGGGCCGGCCGGTGTCAGCGAGCCAGGCCGCGAGCGCCTTCTCGTCGGCCTCAGTCAGCGCGACAGGGTCGATGAACGCGCTCGTTCCGCCCGGTGCCGCGATGGCCAGGCCGGTGAGATTGCCGGTCCCGCGGCCCCAGGTGCCGCTCACCGCGAAACCGGACCGGCCGTCGACGGCCGCGTTCCCCTCAATCCAGTCGGCCAGCTCATCCGGCCCGATCATGACAGCTGCGACGTCGAACGCCGTGGCCTCGACGCCCGCCGCGACCGCTCCCCCGCCGATGCCGTTGGGCAGGGTCGCGTACAGCCGGTCGCGCAGCACGCGGAACTGCAGGGTGTCGAATAGCTGGTGGATCTGTTCCCGCTGCCACGGCACCGGTCGCAGCCCGGCCGGGCCGACGTCGAGCGCCACGTCGCGGATCAGCCGGGTCAGCTCGCTGTTGCGCAGCACGCCGGCCAGGTGCTCGCGCAGCGCGTCCCCGGCCTTGCCCTTGACCTCGTCGACGCGGTCGACCAGGTTGGCCAGCGAGCCGTACTCCTCGATCCACCGGGTGGCGGTCTTCTCCCCGACGCCCGGAATGCCGGGCAGGTTGTCGCTCGGGTCACCGCGCAGCGCCGCGAAGTCGGGGTACTGGGCCGGCGTCAGGCCGTACTTCGCCGCCACCGCTGCCGGTGTGAACCTGGCCATCTCGCTGATGCCGCGCATCGTGTACAGCACCGTGACCTGGTCGGTCACGAGCTGAAGGACGTCCCGGTCGCCGGTGACGATCAGGACGTCCATGTCCGCCGCGGCCTGGGTGGCCAGTGTCGCGATGACATCGTCGGCCTCGTAGCCGGGCACTGACAGCCGCGCGATGCCGAGCACGTCGAGCACCTCGAAAATCAGGCTGAGCTGGCTACGGAAATCGGCCGGCGTCTCCATGCGAGTCGCCTTGTACTCGACGTACCGCTCGTGCCGGAACGTCGGCTCGCTGCGGTCGAAGGCGACGGCAACGTGCGTCGGCTGCTCGTCGCGCAGCACGTTGATGAGCATGGACGTGAAGCCGTAGACGGCGTTCGTCGGCTGGCCGGTGGTGGTCGCGAAGTTCTCCGCCGGAAGTGCGAAGAATGCGCGGTAGGCGAGCGAGTGCCCGTCCAGCAGCAGCAGCCGTCCGCGGGGCCCGCTGCCCGGTCCCGCCTGGTCGTGGCCGGCCGATGCAGCCTGGTCGTGGCCGGCCGATGCAGCCTGCTCCTGACCTGGTGCGCCGTCACTGGATGCCACACCCGGAGTTTAGTGCCCGGCTCCGACACCGTGGCGTCCGTTCGCGGTCGCGGGGTGTGGTCGACGCGCCAGCCAGACGAGCTGGCGCTCTGCCTGCCCAGCAGCGGTCAGAACGGAATTCTCAGTTGGGTAACTACTTGTAAACCGACCGATCGGTATGTTTTGATCAGGACATGCCACCGAGCCCGATCCGGCCCCGTCAGGCGAGAGCCGAACGCACGCGCTCACTGATCATCGAGACGGCGGCCCGGGCGTTCGCCAAGCATGGCTTCGACGGCGTCTCGCTCAACGACCTCGTCGTCGCCAGCGGGATGAGCAAGGGAGCCTTCTACTTCCACTTCCCGGGCAAGGAACAGGTCGCCCTGGCTGCCTTCCGCGCCAAGCAGCAGGAGCTGATCGACCGCCTGATGGCGGACGGCGATGGCGGTGCCGGGGTCGCCGACCAGGTCACCGCGATCCTTCGCCGCCGGGCCGAGCTGGTGAGCAGCGACCCCTCGCTTCGGTGTGTCATCCGCCTCGGCTCTGAGCTCAGGGCACGATCGGATCCCGGTTCGGAATTCGCTTCGTTCCAGGACCTTGCGACGGACACCATCGGGGAGCTGATCCGGCGAGGCATCCGTGCTGGCGAGTTCAGCAACCGGCTCGATCCCGAAGCCTCGGCCAGGGCGATCTTCGCCTGGATCGTCGGCATGGACTCGCTGTCGCTACTCGATTCGGCCGGCAAAGACCTCGCCCGGCGAACTGACGAAGTCCTCGCCCTGCTCATGCCGGCGCTCACAGCCGGATCATCTCGCAGCACAAGGAGACGGCATTGACAACCACCCGACAGACAGCAGGACACGACAAGCTCCCGCCGCTCATACCGAGGATGCTGAACAGGCTCACCGCTCCGCGCAGCAGCCCGGCTCCGATGCTGCGGCTCCACAAGTGGATCTACACCGCGACCGACGGGAGAATAGGCCCGGGAATGATCGGGGCCTGGACGCTGCTGCTGCAGACGGCAGGACGCCGAAGCGGCCAGCGCCGGACGAGCGCCCTGGTCTTCGCCCGTGACGGCGAGAGGCTCATCGTGGCGCCCTCCAACGACGGCAAGGATCAAGCTCCTGGCTGGTTCCACAACCTCTGTGCCAACTCCAGCGTCGAGGTGCAGATCGGACGGGAGCATTTCTCCGGGACCGCATCCGTCATCAGCCCGTCAGATCCCGAGTACCAGCGGCTCTGGGAGCTCATGAACAAGACCAACAACAGGCGCTACGACGCCTATCAGTCCAAGACCTCGCGCCTGATACCTCTCGTCGCGATCGTCCGGACAGCCTAGCTGCTAGCACGCACGCTCGAACGTCGCCCAGATCTGGGACTTCTGGGCGGAATCTATGCCAGGCACGCAACGGGCCGAGGCACGCCCGATTCGGCGTTCTGCGCGAAGCCCTGGCTGCCGCCCCGGTAGTAGTGTCACTTTCCGTAGCGGCAAATGCCGCGGCCGGAGGCCCGCCGCTGGGCGAGGCGCAGGGACACGGCGGTCACGAAGTTGGCGCCACCCAGCCAGCGGATTACGGTCCTGGCCGGACGCACGATGAGCGGCCCCGCGCGCGTGACGCGTCACAGGTGCATCCCGGCGGCTCAGAGTTTGCGCCACGGCTCCGCAGGCAGCGCTGTCATCATGCCCTGCGCAAATCACAGCGCCTCACAGTCCAGTCGTGCACCCGCGGTCGCGTGGCCGGCTGCGGCCCGGCCGACCGAGCGGCCGACTGCGGACCCGGCCGCGCGAGACCCTACGCTGGCCGGAGCCAGCGCAATCGACGCACCTCCTTAGGCAGGGCACGTGGACACTTCGGCACCGGTCTCATCCGAGCGCGAGCAGCAGATCATCGCGATGTTCAACGATCCGGGCAACCAGACCCTGACCGGGCGGATGGGCATCAGGATCATCTCTGCGTCGCGCGAACGCGTCGTCGGGACCATGCCGGTCGACGGCAACACCCAGCCATACGGGCTGCTGCATGGCGGCGCGTCCTGCGTCCTGGCTGAGACGCTCGGGTCGCTCGGCTCGGCCCTGCAAGCAGGGCCCGACCGGGTCACGATCGGCATCGAGATCAACGCGACCCACCACCGCGCCGCCAGGACCGGCCTGGTGACCGGCGTCGCAACGCTCGTGCACGGCGGCCGCACCCTGTCGACGTTCGACGTGGAGATCACCGACCAGGACGGCAGGCGGGTGTGCACGGCCCGGCTGAGCTGCCTGCACCGCGATGCCGTCCCCGGTGGCCCGGCCGGCCCGAGGCCGGCCTGATCGCTGCCGGTGGGCGGCGGCCGGGTGCGGCATCGCGAAACGGTCTGAACCGCCCGCACTGCCGGAGCGAAAGGGTGGCGCGGAGGTGATGTTTCCGTCATTCCGGCAAGGGAATCGCGGTGTCTTTGCGCACCGCCGCCACGCGTCGCTAACGTTGGTGAGCAGAGCGAGGCAGACCGAGTAGAGAACGTGCCGGCCCGGGGAAGGCCGACATGGCACCAAAGGTCAGCGCGCTCAGATGACCGTCGACCGCATCCGGCTTCGGCGGCCGCAAGCGACGGGCGCCGGTCACAACGGGGGTTCGGGTGGCCGGCTCCCGTCGGCTTGCCGCGTCGGCTTGGCCGACGGCGTTCCGGGCGCCTGGCCGACCGGTCAGCTAGTGGGCTCGGCGCCAGCAGATCCCGACTGGGGTCGCGGCTGCTGTTCCGCCGCCGACTGCGACGCTGGCGCCGACCGCGACGGTGCCGCCGACTGCGACGGTGCTGCCGACCGCGATGCCGCTTCTGCCAGCACTTCCTCAGCTACCGCGCGCATCGTCTGGCGCCGGTCCATCGACGTCTTCTGGATCCACCGGAATGCCTGAGCCTCGGTCATGCCGCGGCCGTCCTGCAGCGCTCCCTTGGCCCGATCGAGCAGCTTGCGCACCTCGAGCCGCTCGCGCAGGTTCGCGGCCTCCTTGCCCAAGGCTGCGAACTCGGCGAACCGGCTCGCCGCCACCTCGATGGCCGGGACCAGGTCGGCCTTGGTGAACGGCTTGATCAGGTAGGCCATCGCCCCCGCCTCGCTGGCCCGCTGCACGAGGTCGCGCTGCGAGAACGCGGTCAAGATTATGACCGGCGCCAGCTGGCTTTCGGAAATGCGCTCGGCGGCGGAGATACCGTCCAGACCGGGCATCTTGACGTCGAGGATGACCAGGTCTGGCTGGACTTCTTCGGCCAGCTTGATCGCTGTCTCACCGTCCCCAGCCTCGCCGGCGACGACGTAGCCTTCCTCCTCCAGCATCTCGCGCAGATCGAGCCTGATCAGCGCCTCATCCTCGGCTATCACGACTGTGAAGGGCGTCTTGGTCACGAGCGAAGAGTACCTAAAGCCCGGTACATTAGCGCTCAGCGCCTGCCCGACCGGGTGAGGCCCCGGTATTCCAACAGGCAGAGAACGCGGTCTCAAACACCGTGCAGTGTGGGTTCGACTCCCACCCGGGGCACTAGGGCGAACCCGAGCGCCCCGGCGCGAGGTCAGCGCCGGTCAGGAGCCCGCGCCGGACAGGAGTCCGCGCCGGACAGGAGTCAGCCAGCCATGGTGAGGCCGCCGCTGACGCTGAGCACCTGCCCGGTGACGTACCTGGCCATGTCCGAGGCGAAGAACAGCACCGCGGCGGCGATCTCTTCCGGCTGCGCGACCCGCCGGAACGGGATGGCCCGGATGAGCGCCGCGCGCATGTTCTCCGGCAGCGACTGAAACAACGGCGTGTCCGTCGGCCCCGGGCACACGCAGTTGACGGTGATCTGGTGCCTGGCCAGCTCGCGGGCCAGCGACTTGGTGAACGCGATCACGCCGCCCTTGGCGCCCGCGTAGACGGTCTCCCCGGCGCTGCCGACCCGGCCGGCGTCGCTGGCGACGTTGACGATGGCGCCGCCGCGGCCGGCCGCGATCATCGCCGGCAGGAAGGCGTGGCAGACGCGCACGTGGCCGACGTAGTTGATGTCCACGACGTCCCGCCAGAACTGCTCGCCGGTCTCGAGGAACGGGCCGGGCACGTCCCAGCCAGCGGCGTTCACCACGACGGCGACCGCCCCGAGCCGCCTCGCCACCTCCTCGCTGGCGGCGCTGATCGACGAGCCGGACGTCAGGTCGAGGAACACGGCGGAGATGCGATCGTGCGCCGCCGCCGTCTGCTCGGCGCCGGCCAGGTCACGGTCGGCTGCCACCACGACGGCCCCGTTCCCGGCCAGAGCGATCGCGACGGCCCGGCCGATCCCGGACGCGGCACCGGTGACCACGGCAATCTTGTCGGTGAAGTCCATGGCAGCATTGTGCGGCGGGCGCACGAAAAACGGCGGTGCGCACCGGGCCGTGATCCGATCAGCTACCGCCTCACTCACCGATCCGGAGGGAACGGGCCGCGTCCCGGTCGGTCAGCATCGTCTGGCCGATCAGCGTCACCCCAGCCAGCACCACCAGCCCCGCCGCGGCCACTATCAGCCACTCCGGCTCGATCCGCAGCGGCACGCTGTTGCCAGCAGACCCGGTGAAGACTCCGAGGCTCAGCGCCGAGCCGATCAGCGGCACCAGCGCCACCGCGCAGCCGAGCCCGCCGGCCACCACGGCCACCAGTTGCGGCAGCAACTCCATCAGACCCAGCAGCCGAGCCTGTCCGCCCGACAGGCCCATCGTGCTCATCCGCGCCAGCTCCGGCCGCCGCGTCGACGCCGACAACAGCAAACTCAGCAGCAACACCAGCAGCCCGCAGACGCCGGCCGCGGTGCCGCCGAGCGTCAGCGCCAGGTACGCGCCGTGCTGCAGCGGCGCCCGCTCCAGGCCGGCCAGCACCCGGGACCGGAACACGACCACGCTGCCTGCCGCCTGCCGGGCTACCACCGCCCGCAGCGCCGCCTGGTTCAGGTCCGGACCGTTGACGAGCAGCGCGGTCGGCTGCGGGGCTGCCGGGCCGAGCGCCTGACGCGGCAGCACGATGTAGCCGTTGGACACATACGGGATCGCGGTCAGGCTCGCGGCCTGGCCGATCACCCGCGCCTGGATGACGTAGTCGTCGATGAGCACGCCGAAGGGCCTGCTGCCGAGCTCGGCCGCGAGTCCCGGTGCCGCCAGGGCTGGTGCAGCCAGCACCGGTGCCGCGCCGGCCGTGGCCGAGGACCTGAAGGCCGACGGCGGCTGCGGCAGCGGAGTGCCCGCGACCAGCCGTGCGTATTGCGCCGGGTCGACCGTGACGACGTCGAGCTGGCCACCGCCGGTTATGCCGACCGTCGCGATGCCGACCGCGGCGAGGTGCTGGACGCCCGGCACCGCTGCGACGGCGCGCTGCAGCGCCGGGCTGACCGGGCCCGGGCTGGTGACCACCGCGTCGGCGCCGGCCTGCAGCCAGGACGCCGCTACCTCCCCGCCCAGCACGGCGCCGCGCTCCATGTCCGCAAACGACACCAGCGTGAGCGCCAGCACCATCGCGAACGCGGGCAGCGCGGCTGCCACCGATGCGCGCGCGGCCCTCGTCAGGCCGAGGAACGTCGCCGCGCTCGCGCGCTGGCCGCGCAGCCGCAACGCGCCGCGCGCCAGCAGCGGGTAGACCCGGACCAGGATGACGGCCACGCCGATCGCGAGCAGCACCGGCGCCGCGCTGGCGTACACGTCCCCCGCCGCACCGGCACTCTGGTAGCGCAGCACCACCAGCCCCCCAGCCGCGCCCGCCAGCAGGGCGACCTCGACCACGAGCCGGCGCACCGCCGGGACCCTGGCCGGCAGCGCATCAGGGCGCACCACCCCCGCGTAGCCGCGGTGGGTTCTGATCGTGACCAGCACCGGCCCGGCCAGCGCCGCGACGACCACCAGGGCAGCCAGCCACCAGCTCAGCGGCACCGGTGCCGACGGCGTCACGGCCACCGCGATGGCCGCCCCGACCACCGCGCCGGGCGCGGCCACCGCCGCGGTACCGCCGAAGACGGCGAGCGCGAGCTGCCGGCGGGCCGCGCCGCGAGCCCGCAGCACCGCGAACTCGTGCCGCCGCTGCTCGGCCACCAGCCACCCCGCGAGCAGCACGACCACCGCCGCCAGCACGGCCAGGCTGACCGAGAGCATGTCGAGCGCGCTGCCCACGGCTGCGGCCTCGGCCTCGAAGCCGGTGATGAGCTGGCCGGTGTAGGAAGTGAGCGTGATGGCCACCGGGAGGGGCGGGCCCGGCTGGCTGCCGCGCACGGTGATGTTGCCGCCGGTGGCGAGCGCCGCGGCCAGCGTCGGCTGCAACTGGATCGCCTGCGCGGCGGTGAGGTTGCCGAGCGACAGCGGGAAGACCCAGGTGACCTGCGCTTGGCCGGCGTTGATCTGGCTTTGCAGGGCCGCGACCGCGCCAGCCGGGATGAAGAAGCCGCCGATCCAGTAGGGGCTCTGCAGCGGGGCTTCGATCTGTGGTGCCGCCACGATCGGGTCCACGGTCCAGAACAGCGCGGCTGGGTCGCGGGGCTGGACGATGGCCGTCACCGCCAGCGTGATGCTCGTACCCGGCAGCGCCAGTCGCGACCCCACCCTGACCCCGAACCGGCGCGCGGTCGCCTCGGTGGCCGCGGCCTGCACGACCACCGTGGACCCGGTGCCGGCGCGGCCGGCCGGCAGCTTCCCGGCGACGACCCGGACATTGCGCGCCAGCGTGTCGCGGTAGCTGAGCTCGAGCTGCGGCGGCAGCAGGGCCTCCGCCATGGCCGCGGGGCCGTAGCCGGTCACGCCGAGGAACGGCGTCGTCAGGCTGCTCCAGTCCGCCGCCGCCGGGCTGAGCGGGAGCGTCCGCAGGTTCGCGTACAGCCGGTGCTCAGTCCGCTCGATCAGGCCAGCGTCCAGGCCCAGCGGCTGGCCGACGCCAAGCGCCGCGTCCGAGACGCTGCCGATGACCACCTTGTCCGTGGCATACGCCGTCGCGATGACCTGCCGGTAGGCGTCGGTGCGCACCTGGGCCGTGGCCCGCGGGCCGACAACCGCCAGCAGCGTGCACAGGCAGACCAGGAGCCCGAGCGCCGCGACCGCGGTCGACGCTGATCCGGTCAGCGCGCGCCACCAGGCCACCGCCTGGCTGCCGACCCAGCGGATCATGCCATCGCCTCCACCCGAAGCTCCGCCGCGGGTTACTGCTGTGCGGGTTGCTGCTGCTGTGCGCGTGCGCGCGGTCCCCCGCTAGCGCGGGGTGAGCTGTCCGTCGTTGATGCTGAGGACGTCGTCGGCGAGGTCGAGCAGGGCCGGGTCGTGGGTGGCGACCAGCACGGTGATGCCCTCGCTGGCGACGACGGTGCGCAGCAGCCGCATGATCTGCCTGCCGGACTCGGAGTCGAGCTGACCGGTGGGCTCGTCGGCGATGAGCAGTTCGGGCTGGACCGCGAGCGCCCTGGCGATCGCGACCCGCTGCTGCTGCCCGCCGGACAGCTCGCCCGGCCGCTGGTTCATGTGCTGCTCCAGGCCGACGACGCTGAGCAGCAGGCGGACCCGCCCGTCCCGCTCGGCGCGTGGCGTGCTGGCGATCCGCAGCGGGATGCCGACGTTCTCGGCCGCCGTCAGCGTGGGGATCAGTCCGAAGGACTGGAAAATGAACGAGACGGTGCTGCGGCGCAGCAGGGTGCGCTCCCTGGCCGACATGGCCGAGACATCCCGGCCGCCCACCAAGACCACGCCGCTGGTCGGCGTGTCCAGCCCGCCCACCATGTTGAGCAGCGTCGTCTTGCCCGAGCCGGACCGGCCGATCAGCGCCACGAGCTGACCTCGCCGGATGCTGAACGAGGCGCCCCGCACGGCGTGCACGGCCGCGCTGCCGTGCCCGAACGTGCGGCTCACCTCGCGCGCCTCGACCATCAGCGACGCCCGGTCCAGCGCCACGCCGCCGGGCGCGGCGCCCGGTCCGGCCGCAGGCCCGGTCACCGGGCTTCCCGGCTGGCAGGCCCGGCGGGATCCGAGTCGCCGGTCCCGGCTTGCGGCCGACTGGCCCACACGCCGATGTGATCCGGCTCCGATTCCAGCCGTACCAGGTCCTTCATCTCGTGCTCCTCGATCATCTCGCGCGGCAGCTGAATCCGGCCAGCCCGGTCAAGCACCGCGTACTCGACCGCGTGCCGGACCGCGTTTCCGGCCTCGTCGGCCTCATCGTGCCGAAGCGTCTCGGTGCTGGTGCGGCCGTCCCTGATGGCCACCGTGCGCCGCACCTGAGCCGACACCGCGGGGTCGTGGGTGACCACCAGCACGGTGGCACCCAGCTCGGTGTTGGCGGTCTGCAGCGCGGCGAACACCTCCTGCGCCGTCTGACTGTCGAGCTCGCCGGTGGGCTCGTCCGCGAGCAGCAGCCGCGGCAGGTTAGCGAGCGCCGCAGCGATCGCGGTGCGCTGTTGCTCGCCGCCCGACATCCGGGACGGCGTCCGGTTCGCGCAGTCCGCCACCCCGAACACCTCAAGCAGTTCCATCGCCATCGTGGCCCGACGCCGACGGCCGACCCCGGCCAGCCGCATCGGCGTCGCGACGTTCTGCCGTGCGGTCAGGTAGGGCAGCAGGTTGCGCGACGCCTGCTGCCAGACGAAGCCCACCTGCCGCCGCCGGTAGGCCAGCCGGTCCCCCGCGGTCAGCGCGCCCAGGTCGCGGCCCGCCACCCGGACCCGGCCAGCGGTCGGCGTGTCCAGTCCAGCCAGGATGTTCATCAGCGTGGACTTGCCGCTGCCGGACGCGCCCACCATCGCAACCAGCTCGCCTTCCTCGATCAGCAAGTCCAGGCCCTGCAGCGCCTGCACCTCGATGCCCGCACCGGAGTAGATGCGCACCACCTGGTCGCACACCACGAGCGCGCCCTCGCCGTAGCTCGTGTGCGCCCGCCGCGCTTCAGCGCCCAGCTCGGCGATTCCCGTGGAAGCCGGGACCGTAGTGCCCGCAGGTACCGTCATCTGCGTCTCCTCACGTGTGCGTCACTCGCCCATTCGAAGGGAACGGGGTGCGTTCCGGTCGGTCCACATGGTCTGGCCGGTCAGCGTCACCATCGCCAGGACCAGCAGTCCGGCGCCGGCGGCCACCAGCCACGCTGGCTCGATCCGCAGCGGCACGCTGCCCGCAGCCCCGAAGATGCCCAGGTTCAAAGCCGGGCCAAGCAGCGGCACCAGCGCAGCTGCGCTGCCCAGCCCGCCCGCCAGCACCGCCAGCAGTTGCGGCAGCAGCTCCATCAGTCCCAGCAGCCGAGCCTGCCCGCCCGACAAGCCCATCGTGCTCATCCGCGCCAGCGCCAGCCGCCGCGCCGAGGCCGTCAGCAGCAGGCTCAGCAGCAGCACGAGCAGGCCGCAGCACGCCGCCGCTACCGCCCCCAGCGCAAGCGCCAGATACGCGCCACGCTGCAACGGCGCCCGCTGCAGCGCCGCAGCCAGCCGCGACCGCAGCACCACCGTCGCCCCCCGCCCGTAACGCGTCACGGCGGCAGCCAGGGCCGCTGCGTTCAGATCGGGGCCGCTGACGAGCAGCATGGTCGGTGCCGGGGCCGCGTCGCCGAGCGCCTGGCTCGGCAGCACGACGTAGGAGTCGGACAGGCTCGCCACCGCGGACATGCTCGCCGCCTGGCCGACCACGCGCGCCTGGACGGTCCGGCCGCCGATGAGCACGCCGACGCGGCCGTTGCCGAGCTGGGCCGCAAGTCCCGGTGACACCAGGGCGGGCACGGCGCCAGGCTTCGTCGCGGCCGTGAATGCTGGCGGCGGCTGTGCCAGCGGACTGCCCGCGAGTAGTGCCGCGTACTGCTCCGGATCGACCGCGAGCACGTAGAACTGACGACCGCCAGCGGCGCTAGCGGTGGCGATGTCGGCCGTCATGAGGTGCTGAACGCCGGGCACCGCGGCGACGGCGTGCCGCAGCGCCGCGCTGACGGTCGTGGGCTGGCTGACCACCGCGTCGGCGCCGGCTTCCTGCCAGGACGCCGCCACCTCCCCGCGCATTATCGCGCCGCCCACCATGCCCGCGAACGACACCAGCGCCAGAGCCAGCACCAGAGCGAAGGCGGGCAGTGCCGCCGAGGCCGACGCCCGAGCCGCCCTCGCCAGTCCGAGGAACGTCGCTGCGCTGGCCCGCTGGCCGCGCAGCCGCATCGTCGCGCGCACCAGCAGCGGATAGACCCGCAGCATCAGGATCGCGACGCCGATCGCGAGGAGCACCGGCGCGGCACTGGCGTAGAAGTCTCCGGTTGCCCCCGAACCCTTGTACCGCAGCACCGCCAGCCCGCCCGCGGCACACAGCACCAGCCCGGCCTCGACGATCAGCCGCCGCACCGCGTCCAGCCGCACCGGCGGTTCGTCCGGCCGCACGGTCGCCGCGTACCGATGGGTTCTGACCGTGACTGCCACCGGCCCCGCCAGCGCGGCGAGCAGCACCAGCCCGGCGAGCCACCAGCTCAGCGCGACCGGCGACGACGGGGTCAGCGCCACCGCGATGGCCGCCCCTGCCACCGCTCCAGGCAGCGCCGTCACCGCGGTACCGACCGACACGGCGAGCGCGAGCTGCCGCCGGGACGCACCGCGCGCCCGCAGCACCGCAAGTTCCTGCCGCCGCCGCTCAGCCAGCAGCCAGCCCGCCAGCAGCACGACGACAGCCGCGAGCACGGCCAGGCTCACCGAGAGCAGGTCGAGCACACTGTCGACGCCAGCGGCCTCCGCCTCGAAGCTCGCGAGGAGCTGACTGGTCCCGGAGCTGAGCGCGATCTGTACCGGTACGGGCACGCCGCCCCCGCTGCCGGGCACCGTGATACGGCCTGCGGTCGAGAGCGCCGCGAGCAGCGTCGACTGCAGCTGCGTCGCCTGGCCGCCGGTGAGGCTGCCGACCGACAGCGGGAACACCCACGTCACCTGCGCCAGGCCACCGTTGATCTGGCTCTGCAGGGCGGTGACGGCGGCGGCCGGGATGAACACGCCACCCTGCCAGTAGGGCGGCGGCGAGTTCGGGTTGGCCAACGGGTTCTGCAGCTGCGGTGCCGCCAGGATGGGGTCGATGGTCCAGAACGGCGCGGCTGGGTCACGCGGCTGGACGATGGCGGTCACGGCCAGCACGAGCGTCGTGCCCGGCAGGCCTAGCCGTGAGCCCAGCTTGAGCCCGAACCGGCGCGCGGTCGGCTCGGTGACCGCGGCTTGCAGGACCATCGTGGACCCGCTGCGCGTGCGGCCGGCCGGCAGCTTCCCGGCGATGACCCGGACTTTGCTGGCCAGCGCGTCCCGGTAGCTCAGTTCCAGCTGCGGCGGTAGCACTGCCATTGCCGAGGGGGCGTAGCCGGTCACGGCCAGGAACGGCGTCGTCAGGCTGCTCCAGTCGGCGGCTGGCCGGGCGAGCGGCAGCGTCCGCAGGTTTCGGTACAGCTGGTCTCTGGTGCGCTGGATCAGGTCAGCGGTTACGC
>JASHQA010000352.1 GCA_030037785.1 Streptosporangiaceae bacterium | reverse complement strand
AACCGGCCGCACCGCGGAGGAGGGCCTGTCGCTGTTCCTGGCACGGTATTCGCCGCAGAGCCCGGATGCCGCCGTCGCGCACATCGTGCGTGGCCTCGGCTACTTCGGTGACGTGGACGAGGACAAGGCGCTGCCGCTGCCGCGCGAAGAGATCATGGCCTACTGGGTCGCAAGACAGCCCGCAATCGCGTCCTCGGCCGGCCAGCTGAGCTGACAGTTTGGAACCGGCCAGCTGGGCCTGTCGCATCTCAGGGAGCCAACCCTCACGAGTTGGGGCGTGTCCAACCTCGAGAGTGCTTCATTCGGCTTCCGGTGTACGACCTGATTCTGTTAGTTCTTTGAGCGCACCTCTACTTACATCGTGCCCGGTGGTGCCAGCTGCGCGCGGCCGATGACGTTGTTTTGTGGCTCGTAGCAGCAGGAGTGACGACTCCGCCGCGGGCTGCTGTGGATGCCGGTGCGTCCTCGTCGCCGCTGCAGCATGGCAGGCGTCTGCTCAACTGGGCGTGCTGTCAAGCCTGGCAGGCAAGGAGCAGATCCCGGAAGCGACCGCGCGTCTGCCGTAGATCGACGTCCTGTCCGGCAAGCTCGCTTAAGAGAGCTGGAAGGTCCCAGGTGGCGAGATACGCGTAGCGGGCACTGAAGAGGCCGACCTCGTCGAGACGGTACTCGTCGTCGAAGTCGAGAAGCGCGTAGCCAATCACCTGGAGCAGGTCGGCGACACCTAGCGAGGGCTTCTTCGCCGCGGTCTTGAGATCAATGAGCAGCCCGGCCGCGATCAGGTCGGCGTCAGCGCTGATCAGCCCTGAGCCGGCGCTCGGGCTGCGGCAAAGCGAGGCACTCGGGCTCCGCCGCTCCTACATCGACCTCGACCACGCGGTCATCTACGTGCACTGGCAGCTCAAGCATCGGCTCTTCCAGCACGGCTGCGCTGACCCATGCCGCCTCCTGCCCGCAGCGGCAGAGCGGGTGGGTGTTCGTCCGGCCGAAAGGCAAGCGCAAGCGCGCCGTGCCGATACCGCCGCAGCTGATCGGGCCGCTGCGCGAGCACCTCGCTGCCCAGGACGCCGAGCGGCAGGCTGCCGGGGCTGCATGGCAGGACCAGGACCTTGTCTGCTGCGGTCCGCAGGGGCAGCCCATAGACCCGCACGACGACTGGGAAGAGTGGAAAGCGCTGCTCAAAGAGGCGGCCATCACCAAGGACGCGCGGGTGCACGACGCCCGCCACACCGCCGGGACCCTGCTGGGGGAGCAGCACGTCGACATGCACGTGATCCAGCGGATCCTCGGGCACGCCCAGGTCACCACGACGCGGATCTACACCGACCCCAGCGACCCGCTCACCCGCGAAGCCGCCGCGCTGATCGGCAGGGCGCTATGGCCGGACGCGACCCACGCCGATGTCGGCAAACCGCAGGCACAATTGGAGCCAGAGGCCGGCGGCTGAGGAAACGGCGGACCGTGCGACTGCACGAGGCCGGGTCTTCGCGGTGATCCGGCACTCGTCGGCCCCGGGCGCGTGCGGGCCGGAGATCCCGGCCAGTGATCCCGTGGACAGCCTGGCGGGTTCGCCCGGCAGGTACCGGCGGTTCGCTGCGCCGGCTGCTAAGCGCCGGGCGGGACCGTGACGGGGATGACGGTGAGTCCGTCGATTTTGCCGAAGTCGTCTGGGTTGCAGGTGTAGACGGGCAGCTGCAGGGACAGGGCAGTGGCGGCGATCATCGCATCATAGGCGCGGGCGGCGCGCTTGCGGCCGGCGCGGCGCAGGGAGACGGCGACCTGTCCGAACGCGCGGGCGGCCGCGGCGTCGAACGGCAGCGGGTCGAAGTCAGCCTCGGCCTGCTGGACGTGCGCCTGGCGGGCGGCCCGCTCGGCGTCGGTGGCGGCGACCAGCGGGCCGACGGTCAGCTCGGCTAGCGTCACCGTGGTGATGAGGGGCTCGGCGGGCAGGGCGGCGGGGTCGGTGATCTGCTGCAGTGAGATGACCGTGCTGGTGTCCAGAACCCCGCGCAGGTGCCGGGGCGGCACGGGCGCGGCGGGCGGCTGGGTCACAGGCCCGAGTCCAGGAGCTCGTCGATGTCGGCGCGGAGCTTCGCCGCGTCGACCGCGGGCAGGGCGTGCCACCGCTCCAGCAGGAGCCCGGCTTGCAGCGGCCGGCGGGGCAGCGGCCTCAGCTCGGCGACGGGGTCGCCGTCGCGGGTCACCGTGAGCGTCTCTCCGCCGGCCACGCGGTCGAGGATCTTCCCGCCGTGGTTGCGCAGGTCCCGGACTGCCACCTCTGCTGTCATGGAATCAGTGTATCACGCGTGATACGGCCGTGCGTTGTCGTCGCGGCCGGGCGGTACCGCGCTCGTGCCAGCCCGCGGCTGCAGATGCGACCCCGATTCGGGCCGGGAAGACGCCGGCGAACTGCAACCACAACTGCACCCGGCGGCTGGCGACTGAGGTAAAGGATAAGAAAAAACCCCAGTTCAGGATGGGTGCGCCGCCAGGGACTTGAACCCCGAACCCGCGGATTAAGCGAGGGACGCTGCGGCGCCCGGAGCGCCCTGCCTGCACAGACGCACTGTCTGAGCGCCCTGAAAGCGCGGAATGCACAGAGATCCCGCCGCAGTCGTTCCACGAACCGTTCCACGAGGCCGGGGATAGCCAGGTGAATTTGGTCACGGAACGTGACTGAAGCTGGATCCTGGAGCAGGTTTTGGCGGCTAGCTTCTGCGCATAGCTTCGCTCGACGCGCAGAAGCTCCGGCAGGCCACATCGGATCTGAAGTCCGCAGGCTTACCTGGCGCATGCGATCAGGTATCCGGCCCGTGGCCCGATTTCCCGGACTCGTGGTCAGTCCACCATTTCAGGTCTGGGTCGCTGCGCGGGGGCTGGAAGCTGGCGTGGTTGCGGATCCTGCCAAGCAGCCGGGCTATGTCTGCCTGACCGAGCGCTCTGGCGTCGCAGTACTGCCTGATGAGTGCGGCGGTGCCGGCGGGCTCTGGTAGGCCGCGCTGGGTGCAGACGTGCCGGGCTTTGCGGCCGTCGGTCGCCAGCGGCCAGTTTCGTTTGATGGCGGCGGCGATGGTGGAGGCTTCGCCGTCGTCGACTAGGCCTGCTAGTTCGACGTACAGGGGGACCTCGTCGTCGGTCAGGTCGGTGATCTCGAAGGCTCCGGCCTGGGCATGACTGGGGAGGTCGACGGGGACTACGACGACCTCTCCGTCGGCGCTGTCCCGCAGGTGACCGACCTCGGCGGCGGCGTGGCGGGTGACCAATAAGGTGCGGCCGACGCCCTCGGCGACCTGGTCGGTGGGACCGGCTGCGACGAGGTTGATCGTGACGCAGGCGTCCAGCAGCAGCGGGGGGTTGGGCATGCCTTAACCTGCGGCCTCGGCCAGGTCGAGGATCTGCGGTGATCCGTCGGAGGCGACGTCGGCGGTCTCGGTCAGCTCGGCGTAGGCGCGGCGCGCGCCGACGATGTCGGTGCGCAGGTAGCGGGCTAGCTGGGTCTCGGTGATCTCGCCGTCGGCGTACAGCTGGGCGGCCAGCAGGCGGTAGTGCAGGGGCAGGGTGTCGGCGGCTTGCTCGGCCTGGTCGAGGCCCAGCATCTGGGCGCCCAGGCGGGGTTGGAAGTTGTGCTCGCGGAGGCGTTCCCACGTCCCGGCGGGGATCAGGCCCAGGTCCTCTAGCCGGTTTGACAGCGCCTGCAACGACACGCCGTAGGCGTGCGCGAGCTGGACGAGCATGGCCGGGGTGACCCGCTCGGCGTTGCTGCGCTCAAGTTCGTGGAACCGGCGCGACAGCCCGCTGCGCGGCATCAGGAAGCTGGCGGCGAACGCGTCTGCGAAGTACTCCGACTCGGGCTGGCGCTGGTAGGTCAGCCGGGTGACCTCGGCGCGGTCGCGGCTGGCGAAGTAGTGGGCGTACTCGTGGGCCATCGTCCAGCGGCGCCGCTCGGCCGGGTGCCGGGAGTTGACCGCGACGCAGCCGCCCAGCTGGTCGGCGATCACGAACAGGCCCGCGATCCGCGACGGCAGCGGGAGCAGGAAGACCCGCAGGCCGACCTCGATTTCGAGGACTTCGCGAAGCGGGCGGACGGGACCGTCGCCGAGCCCGAGCCGGTTGCGCTCCTCGGTTGCCAGGTCCTCGGCCCGGCGCGAATCGGCGACGCGGATGTCGCGGACGGGCTCAGGCCGGCCCGGTGGCTCGGCGTCGGCGATGCGCAGCAGGTCCAGGTAGTCGTCGGCGCGGCGCTGCAATTCGTCCACCGCGGAGGTCAGCTCAGGGGTGTCGCGCTGACCGGGAGGTATCACCGCCCGGAACCGGGCGCCGATGGCCACCGGCGGCGGCTGGGGCCGCAGCAGCTGGCTCACGCTGACCTGGTACAGGCTGGCGAGCCGGACGAGTTCCTGAGGGCTGGGCTTGCGCGTGCCCTTCTCGATCGCGATCAGCAGCGGGCGGCTGACGCCCAGTTCGGCGGCCGCCTGGGCCTGGGTCAGGCCCCGTGCTTCTCGCGCAGCACGCAGCCGGAGGGCTGCAGATCCCGGGGCTGCGGTTTCGTCGGTAGTCATGAGGCGACCGTCCCGCTCTCGTATCGCGGCAGACCGCGTGACAGCCCAGCGCGCTCGTAAGAGTCCCACCCGCGTACGTAGGTACGGTAGAGCCTGACCACTTCTGTCGGCGCGATCCGGCGGGGGTCGGGGACGCCGAGGCTGGTGTAGCCGGGCGCGCGGCCCGCGAGGGTGGCGGCGAGCACGCCGGTGCGCACGTCGTGGTAACCGTGGACCTCGGCGGATGTCTTGGCATCCGTGGCCGCATCAGGCCGCAGCGCGCCTGTAGCCGATCGCGTGGCAGCCATTCAGCAGTCATCGATCACGACGGTGTCGTAGCCATCGGCGGCCAATCCGGTGCTGACAAGGTCGCGAGAGTTGTCCAGGATCTCGGACTCGGTCACCGCGCAGCGATCCTGATACCAGTCACTCCAGCCCAACGGCGGCCGAGCAGCGGCGGTCGTTGGCACCGGAGTCACGGCCATGGGAGACGCGTGGCCGTGATGAGAGCCAAGCACGGCAAGCGTGCTCAGGGCACCGGCGACGAACGCCGGGACGATGCACCAGCCAACGATCCTCGTCGTACGCCCGACCGAACTCGTGGGCCTGGCGATGGGCTGGCCGTGAGGTTAGAGCGGGCGTCGAGTCATCCCGTGTGCCTTCTAGCGGCTTACGAGATGCTTAAACCGGTATGACCGGTATATAGCATAGTCATCTGATAGTAGCGTTATATAACTACTCGGCGCACCTATGAGCAGGGCAGCAGCGCTTCGTTCGGGCCAGGCCGCCTGGAGCGGACGCCGCGCAAGGAATTACGGGCAATGCGAGCCGTTCACGCTGAGTATGTCGGCGTGGTCGCTGAGTTGCTCGGGACGGGCTCACCGCGGGCACCGGGCAGTTCAGCCTGGAGCATCTTGAGCGCGAAAGCGGGAAAGAAGGCGGCGGACAGAAGTCCTGCAGCGAGCAGCGCTGCGCCAACGGTTCGGGTGATCTGCCCGGTGGCCATGCCGATCTGGGTGGCCACGATGACGAAGGTGAGCGACGTCGCCTGCATCAGGCCGGCCACTCTGGCGCGCCGTCGCCCGAATCGGCGAGCGTATGCCAGCGCGGGGAAAGCCCGGACCGCAAGCAGGGCGAAGAGGAACAGCGGTACCAGGGTGAGGCCCGCGGGGTCCCTGACCAGCGCCCGGGCGTCGAACTGGACGCCCGTCGCGATGAAGAAGATCGGGATCACGAAGCCGAAGCCGATGCCCTCCAGCTTGGACTGGAACTGCGGATGCGGGGCCTGGCCGGTTAGGTCGACGGTCCTGACCAGCAGCCCGGCGGCGAACGCGCCGAGGATCGACGCGACTCCAAATCGGTCGGCTAGCACCGCGAAGGCAAGGGCCAGCGTGAGAGCGGCGCGGACGCGCAGCTGGGCACTACGGTTCTCTAGCCGGTCCAGCAGTCGGTCTATGGCGGTCAGGTTCCGGACCTTGCCCAGTGCCAGGCCAATGGTCGCCAGAAGGGCCAGGAACATGGCCAGGGAGGCCAGCCGGTCTGCTGGCGTCTTCGAGGTGGCCGAGAACAGCAGAGACATCATGACGATGGTGGCCACTTCAGCCAGCGCGGCGGCAGTCATTACCAGCTGCCCGAACGGTGTGCGTTCCTGGCCCGCGTCCTTGAGCAGCGGCAGCAGCAGGCCAGCTGAGGTAGAGAGCAGTACAAGGGCCAGGAAAAGCGGCTGGCCGGCCCCGAAGGCCAGGCCGAGCGCGCAGCCGCAGGCCAGGCCGAGCAGGACCGAACCGCTGAACGACCAGCCGGCCAGGCGTCCGAGCGGTCCCCGCAGACCCGTAACGTCGATCTCCAGGCCGGCCAGGAACAACAGCATGCCGAGGCCGAGGTCGCTCAGTACCTGAATGGACGCGTCGAAGTGAACCCAGCCAAGCACCGAGGGCCCGATCAGGATCCCGGCCAGGACTTCCAGCACGGCCCCTGGAACCGGTAGCCGGGGCACCATCGCGAGCACCGCCGGGACGGTCACCGCCACGAGCGCGATGATCAGTACTCCGCTAAACGATATGGTCGACATGACTGCTCTTTCGGCTGGGCGCTGATGTGGCCGGTGCTGGCTGCCGACAGGAGCTGACCAGAACGAGCCGGTCGCCCCCGGCGAGACGGCCCGCCCTGGGGTCGTCGGTCGGCAGCAGGTGGTCTTCTCGTACGAGTGCGATGACCCTGCCGTCCGCGTCCCGTGCTGGCGTGCCGACCTCGGCGGCTGTCACCGGGCGCTCCACGAGGTTGAGACCACGCCCGCGAGCAAGGAGATCGCCGATCACGCGCCCGGCGGACGGGGACACGACCGAGATCGCCAGCAGTTGCCCCGCAGCGCCCGAGGAGACCACGACCTGGTCGGCTCCGCTCAGGCGGAGCAGGTCTTTGTTCTCCTCCTCGCGGACCGCCGCCACGATCGTGCCGACAGGGTTGAGCTGTCGAGCGCTGAGGGCGATCAGCACGGCCGTATCGTCGCGGTTCACGGCGATGACCACCTGGCGGGCGGAGCCGATCTCGGCGCGGCTGAGCACGTCTCGCCTGGTCCCGTCCCCGGTGACTGCCACCAGGCCGGCAGCATTGGCCTCGGCGACGGCTTCGGGCTGCAGATCCACCACAACGATGGACTCCCGCCCCGTCCCGGACTCGGCCAGTGTCCTGACGGCGCTTCGGCCCTTTGTGCCGTAACCAATGACAATCGTGTGATCACACACCCTTGACCTCCACCGGACAAGCCGCCAGTTCGCGCGGGTTTGCTCGGTCAGCATCTGCATCGTGGTGCCGACCAGGATGATGAGAACGATGAGCCGCATCGGGGTGATCACTGCGGTGTTGACCAAGCGCGCCGTCGCAGTCACCGGAACTATGTCGCCATAGCCGATGGTCGACAACGTCACGGTTGCGTAGTAGACGCTGCCGAGAACCGACAGTGGCCTGCCTGGGTCAGCGGCGTCTCGGTATCCGTGTCGGCCCAGGTAGACGATCGCGGATGATAGCGCCAGCAGTCCTGCGACCAGCAACATCCGGCTGGCCGCTGCCGACAGAGCGGACCTCGGCCGGCGCGGGAAGGACAGCGTGCCAGCCGACATAGTCGCCGACCGGCGATGCACATGGCTGGACTTGCTCATAGCCGGATAGTGATCCCGCTAGGCCGGGTGTGTCCCTAGGGAAACTCCCTAGCCTGGGCGAGGCCGGGCGCGGTTGGTCGGTCGGCCCGAGAACGGTCAGCGTACGCCCGGTCCAATGCCGCCGGGATCAGCTGAGTCCGGTACTCGTTCCCGGCCGGAATGGTCGGCACCTGCGGTAATCGTTCTATCCTGCGCAGACAACTGCCATTCCCGGCCCTCGGATTGAGCTCATCAGGGCGTTGACAACTAGGGAGTATCCCTAGGGATCCCGGGGCCTGAGCCGTCAATCCTGGGATTGTCCGAACTCGGCTTCTCTTCACACCCATATCGAGAGACGTCGGCCGCCCGACAATCACAAGGAGAACAGAACCATGTTCAAGCACGCGAAGGCCACAACCGCCGTCGCCGCAGGCCTGATGCTGGTGGCCCTAGGGCCAGCAACCGCTTCGCTGGCGTCGGTGACCGGACCAGCACCACTCAAAGCAAGCGCCAGTCCCGTGGCCTTCACCTTCTTGCCATGGGTTGAGCAGGATATGGCGCTCACCGGACCCGACACAGCGGGGGACCCCGTGACGCTGCAGGCAAAGACCGGCGCGCCCAACCAGGTGTGGATCGTCACGACGCACGGCGCCGACGGGTCGCAGACCATGATCATCAACAAGCAGACCGGACTGTGCCTGAATGCCGACCCGCACGCGGAGCTCACGGTGATAACCGTTGCCGCCTGCGACGGCTCGCCGGGCGAGCTGTGGTTTGAAAGCCAGCAGACCAACGGTTCGATCCGGCTGACCGCGCTCCCGATCCAAGGTCACGCCCTGGAGGCTGTCGCTGGGGTCGGGACCGACTTGGTGCGGCTGGTGGACAGCTACAAGGTCGGAGACTCGCTGCTGCTCGACTGGGCCGAGCGCTGAAACTAGGCCGTTCCGATCCCGATCACATGCCCTGAGGGGCTTGCAGCCACTAAAGCGAAGGAGATTCCGATGTTTCTTAGTCCCGAGGCCGCGGAGCGCCTGGCCGCTACCTGCCAGGCGGGCCGCTCGTGCACGCGTCTCGCTTGTTTCCAGGCGCGGGTTGAGGCCAGCACCGGTGCCCGGCCGGTATACCGTCACGTCGATGCTTGTGCCGGTCATGTCACGGATGCGGTGCTGGACCTGAAGGCGTGGGCCCGTGACCATTCGGTCATCGGTGGCTGGCTCAAGGTTCTCGTGATCGACCCGTATGCTGCCGGGCGGCGC
>JASHQA010000351.1 GCA_030037785.1 Streptosporangiaceae bacterium | reverse complement strand
CAATCCTGATGGTGCCACCCCGCACGGACTACCTGCCGTCCCAGCTCGACGTGCTCGAATCCGAGTCCATCCACATCATGCGCGAGGTGGCGGCCGAGTTCGAGCGACCGGTGCTGCTGTTCTCCGGCGGCAAGGACTCCGTGGTGATGCTGGAGCTGGCCGCGCGCGCGTTCTGGCCGGCCCGCGTGCCGTTCCCGGTGATGCACGTCGACACCGGGCACAACTTCGGTGAGGTGCTGGAGTTCCGCGACCGGCGGGTTGCCGACGTCGGCGCGCGGCTGATCGTGGCCTCCGTGCAGGAGTCCATCGACTCCGGCCGGGTCACCGAGGAAACCGGCAGGTGGGCGAGCCGCAACAGGCTGCAGACCACAACCCTGCTGGACGCGATCGAGCAGCATCAGTTCGACGCGGTGTTCGGCGGGGCGCGCCGAGACGAGGAGAAGGCCAGGGCCAAGGAGCGGGTGTTCTCGTTCCGGGATGAGTTCGGCCAGTGGGACCCGAAGACCCAGCGGCCAGAGCTGTGGAACATCTACAACACCCGGATCAGGCGTGGCGAGCACATCCGGGTATTCCCGCTGTCGAACTGGACTGAGCTCGACATCTGGCACTACATCGCCAGGGAGCACCTGGAGATCCCGCCGATCTACTTCGCCCACTCGCGGCGGGTGTTCGAGCGGGACGGCATCTTGCTCGCCGACAGCGAGTACGTCACGAGGCTGCCAGACGAGCCGGTGTTCGAGGCGCGGGTCCGCTACCGGACCGTGGGCGACATGACGTGCACCGGCGCGGTCGAGTCGACCGCGAGCACAGTCGAGCAGGTGATAGCCGAGGTCGCCGCCACCCGTATCACCGAGCGGGGCCAGACCCGCGCGGACGACCGGACCAGCGAGGCGGCGATGGAGGACCGCAAGCGGGAGGGCTATTTCTGATGACGGCGAGCGAGCCACGCTCCTTGGGTGCCGCGGATCTGTCCCTGTCGGCCGACGGCCGGCACATGGACATCCTGCGGCTCGCCACCGCGGGCTCGGTCGACGACGGCAAGAGCACGCTGATCGGCCGGCTGCTCTACGACTCCAAGGCGATCTTCGAGGATCAGCTAGCGGCGGTCGAGCGGACGAGCCGGGAGCGCGGGGAAGAGTTCACCAATCTCGCGCTGCTGACCGACGGGCTGCGGGCTGAGCGGGAGCAGGGCATCACGATCGACGTGGCCTACCGGTACTTCGCCACCCCGCGGCGCAAGTTCATCATCGCCGACACCCCCGGCCACGTTCAGTACACCCGGAACATGGTCACCGGCGCCTCCACGGCGGACCTGGCGGTCGTGCTGGTAGACGCCCGCAACGGGCTGACCGAGCAGAGCCGCAGGCACTCCTTCCTCGCGACCCTGCTGCGGGTGCCGCACCTGGTGCTGGCGATCAACAAGATGGACCTGGTCGACTACAGCCCGGAGGTCTACGAGCAGATCTGCGAGGAGTTCACCGCGTTCGCGGCCAAGCTCGAGATCGGCGACCTGGCCTTCATCCCGATCTCGGCCCTGCACGGCGACAACGTCGTGCAGCGGTCGGGCAACATGCCGTGGTATGACGGACCGTCACTGCTGCATCACCTAGAGCATGTGCACATCGCCTCCGACCGGAACCTCATCGACGTCCGGTTCCCGGTGCAGTACGTGATCCGGCCGCACCAGGCCACCGACCCCGAGCTCCACGACTACCGCGGCTACGCGGGCCAGCTGGCCGGTGGCGTGCTGAAGCCCGGCGACGAGATCATGCACCTGCCGTCCGGGCTCACCACGCGGGTCAGCGGGATCGACACGCCGCGCGGGCCGGCCGCGGAGGCGTTCGCGCCGATGTCGGTCACGCTGCTGATAGAGGATGACCTGGACGTGTCGCGCGGGGACATGTTCTGCCGGCCGCACAACCGGCCGTCGGTCAGCCAGGACATCGAGGCGATGGTGTGCTGGATGACCGATGCCAGGACGCTCACGCCGCGGAGCCGGCTGCTGGTGAAGCACACCACCAGGACCGTGAAGGCGATCGTCCGGGACCTGCAGTACCGGCTCGACGTCAACACGCTGCACCGGGACGAGGCTGCCACCGAGCTGAGCCTCAACGAGATCGGCCGGGTGACGCTGCGACTCACCCAGCCGGTGTTCTGCGACCCCTATCAGCGCAACCGGCTCACCGGCGGCCTGATACTCATCGACGAGGCCACCGGAGCCACCGTCGGCGCCGCGATGATTACCGACGCGGGATGATTTAAGAATCTTTGTCGCTTTTGCACGGTGGATCATCCTGAAACTACCGGCGGACGGCTGGTAAACCTGCCAGGCTCGCTGCGCGTCTTTTTACTGCCTGATCTTCGCACCAGCGCTGCGATCGTCTTATCCGTCGTGCCCGGCGGTTTGAGCATGTGCTACCGAGCGGTGCTGACAAGTCTGTGCGGATCGGGAGCAGTGTCGTGGCTTCGCGAGAGTCGGGTGGAGGAGTGGGCATTGGTGTCGGCCATCGGCATGACTAGCGGCGACAGCGCGAGTGCGCTAGCCGCGGATGTGGCTGGGAACTCGACGGGCGCCACGTTGCTAGCGCCGCCGGGTGCCATGCCTGACGTGAGCGTCGTCATTCCGGTGAAGAACAGCCAGCGCACCATCAGGCCGGTGATTGACGCACTGCTGGCACAGGACTACCCAGCGCTGAGCGAGGTCATCGTTGTCGGCGACGTGGGTGACCAGACCTGGCAGGCGCTCGAGAACCTGACCGATCCGCGATTGATGATCATCGAGCACGAAGAGATTCCTGGCAAGCGCGAGCCTGCGATCAAGCGCGACGTGGGATTGCAGAAGGCCAAGGGCCAGGTGCTCGCGCTCGCGGATTCCGACATCATCATGGATCCGGACTGGCTGTCGCGCTCGGTCGACTTGCTCGCTGACCATGGCGGCGGCGTGGTGTGCGGCGGCATGCGGGCGGTTGAGGCCAGTTTCTGGAGCCGGTTCGTAGACGACAACGTGGTGGCTGCCAAGACTCCTCGGGTGACGCGGTCGTACGACGTGACGGCGGCCAACTTCGGCAAGCGTGGCCACAAGCCGCCCATTACTGCGAACGCAGTAATGGACCGCAGCGTTTATGACGATTGCTCGATGGATGATAACTGGGGATTCGGTTACGAGGACTATGAATGGTTCTGGCGGGTGGCCACCGCCGGCCACCTGATATTCTACGCAGCGGGGCTGACTGGTGCCCATCATCATCGGCGGCGCTTCCGGGATCTGATCAGAGAATACAAGTATTCTGCAAATGGCTGCGTTCACTTTGTTCGTGCGTATCCAGACTGTCCGCTTGCCAGGAAGCGACGGCTGCAAGCGGTTCTGCTGCCACTAGCGGGGGTCGCCGTGGTGCTGGGTGCGGCGGCAGCGGTAGTCACCGGACAGTGGGTGGTCCCGCTAGCTGCGGTTCCAGTGCTGGCGGCGGGTGTCGCCGCCAGAGAAGTCATTCGCGCCCGCAGGCTTGAAGGGGTCGGGTACGCGGTTGCCGGCGTGGCTCTGGGGGTCGTGTTCGTGTTCACGCTGAGCTGGCGCCTCGCCCGATCCAGTCGATTCGTACGGACCTGGTACCACAGTCGGTTCAGCTAACATGGTGGATGCCTGGCAGCGGCAATGTCATCGAGGCGAGCAGCGATCGATGGTATAGCCGTGATCGTCGCTGACTATGTTGTCGAGACAGCTCAGGCGGGTGAAGGGCCGGTCCAGTCAAGTCGAGGGGTTGTCACGCTTGAGAGCAGCTGACAGCCAGGCACCCCGGCCCCGCCCCCGTTATCCGTCCAGCGCTGGGCCATCTGATGTGGCCCAGCGGGCGCCTGCTCTGCAAGCGCCGATCGACGTAGCCCGCAGGGTCCCCGATGCATACCAGCACCCGCGGTCAGCAGCAACGCCACAGGGGAACGGCCACGGGAGCGGGAACGGCTACGGGAGCGCGAACGGCAACGGGAGCTCGAACGGCAACGGTGGCCGCGGGCGGCATCGGAAGGGGCAGCCGCCAGCCCTAGGGCCCGGCCCGCCCAGCCGTCTGCCGGAGCGGTCGGCTCGACCGGCCGGTGCGCCTGCAGGGCGACGCGATGGCCTGGCTTCAGACCGGCGAGCGTCCACCTTGGTGCTGCCGGCGCCTCTCTCAGCCCCACCAGAGCCACCTGACCGAGCGCCGTCGCGCGTCGAGCGTCCGGCGGTGGATATCGGCAGTCGCCGGGGCGGCTGGCGGCATAGTTACCGACTGGGCCTGCTGGTCGTCTTGGTGGTGCAGGCGGGACTGGCCCTGCGGCTGCTGTGGTCCAATACCGCCTTCTCGGATGAGGCCGAGTACTTGTGGTACGGCCATCTGGAGTGGGCGCACTGGCTGCACGGAACCAAGCTGCCGACGTATTACCTGTCGGGGGCACCGCAGGTCTATCCGCCGGTCGGGGCCCTGGCCGACTCGGTCGGCGGACTCGCTGGCGCGCGGCTGCTGTCGCTGCTATTCATGCTGGGCGCCACAGCTCTCTTGTACGCGACAGCCGCCCGAATATTCGGCAAGAGGGCCGGTCTCATCGCGGCTGCCATGTTCGTGGGTGTCGGTCCGACTGCGGACATGAGCGCCTGGGCGACCTACGACCCGATGGCAATCTTCCTGATGGCGCTCTCGGCATGGCTGGCTGTCCGCGCCGCGCGGAGTCGTGTCACCGAGCTCTTCATCGTCCTGTCCGCAATGGCGATGGTCGTGGCGGATGCGGCCAAGTGGGCTACCGCACTATGGAACCCCGTGATCGTCGGGCTGGTGGTGCTCACCGCACAGACGAACTGGGCGCTGGCGTTCGCGCGAGGCTTCCGGCTGGTGAGCTACTGGCTCGCCATCGTGGCGCCGTTGCTGTACGTGCTCGGCGGGGACCAGTACCTCGGCTCGGTCGGCGCGACGACGACGACGCGAACTACCGCCGGCGGATCCTCGTTTGAGCTGTATGTGCTGTGGATCGCGGCGCCGGTGGTCGCTGTCGTTCTGGTGGCGGCGCTCGCGGGGGCGGTGCTGGGCTGGCGTGAGCGGAACGGAAGGCGGACACTGCTCTGCCTCATGATGGTGGTAGCCGTGCTGCTGGCACCGCTCTACCAGGCGCACATCGAGACAACTGTCTCCCTGTACAAGCACCTTGTGTTCGGTGCCTGGTTCGGCGCTATCGCCGCTGGCTACGCGCTGTCGAGGGCGACCGTCGTGAATGCGGCTAAAGGTTGGCGGGTTGGCCTGGCAGCGGCGATCTTCTGCGGTCTGGTGGGCTTCGATCAGGCCAGCGGCTGGTACGGCTACTGGCCGAACTCGACGCGACTGATGGCCACCGTGGAGCACTATCTTCCGGCCAAGGGTCCGATCCTGATGGAAGACGGCGACAACATGGTCGCCTACTACTACCTGCTCCATCACGAAGGACTCAGCAAGCAGCCGCAGGTGCTGACGTCATACGCGTTCACCCCGCACGCCGTCTC
>JASHQA010000350.1 GCA_030037785.1 Streptosporangiaceae bacterium | reverse complement strand
GATACCGCGGGCATGGGTCTCGCCGTACGAGTGCACCTGGACGACGCCGAGGTCACCGGGAGCGAGGCGCTCCTAGCCCGGATGGTGGCCAACCTCGTCGGCAACGCCATCCGTCACAACCAGCCAGGCGGCTTCATCGACGTCACCACCGAATCCGATGCCTCCGCTGCTCGCCTCATCGTGGAAAACGGGGGTGTTTTGCTTCGTCCTGACGAGGTCGCGCAGCTGGCGCAGCCCTTCAGGCGCCTCGGTGCGGCGCGGACCGGCTCAGCCGACGGGGCGGGACTTGGGCTTTCCATCGTCGCTGCCATCGTCACCGCCCATCGCGGCACACTCGACCTGCAGCCAGCACCCGGCGGAGGCCTGCGGGTATGGATCGAACTCCCACATGCACGGCCTGCTAGCCGCAGCGGAGCCCGCGGGTGAGAGTGCTGGTGGTCGAGGACGTCCGGCGCCTCGCCGACGACATCGCCGAGGGCCTGCGCGACCAGGCCATGGCCGTCGACGTAGCCTATGACGGCCTGGACGCCGCCGCCAAGCTGGAACTGAACCGCTACGACGTCGTCGTCCTCGACCGTGACCTTCCCGGCCTGCACGGCGACACGATCTGCCGGGTGATCACCGAGGGCGCCGATCCGGCCATGGTGCTCATGCTGACCGCCGCCGACAGCCCCGGCGACCGGGTGGCCGGCCTGGGCCTCGGAGCCGACGACTACCTATCCAAGCCATTCCACTTCCCCGAGCTCGTCCTCCGGGTCCGGGGCCTCGCCCGGCGCAAGCCCTTCGCGCATCCACGGGTCTTGCGCCAGGGAGGAATCGAACTGGACCCGCTCCGCCGCATCGTCACCCGGGACGGCCAGCCACGAGACCTCTCGGCCAAGGAGTTCGCCCTGCTGGAAACGCTCATGAAGGCAGCCCCAGCCGCGCTCAGCGCGGAAGACCTCCTCGAACAGGTCTGGGATGAGAACGCCGACCCGTTCACCAAGACGGTGCAGGTCACGATCGGACGGCTGCGACGAAAACTCGGCGAGCCGGACATCATCGAGACCATCCCCGGCGCCGGATACCGCATCACCACCAAGCTGTGATGGCGGGCAGCGAGTGGCGAGCTCGCGACCTGTCCCGAAGCGGGACCATACCAGGGCGTCCGGAGCGTCCTTCCTGTAGACGCCGGCGACACAGTTCTTCCTGCACGAAGGACGGGCCGGAAGCTTGACGCGGAGCCAGATCCGGTCATCAAGCGGAAAGCTGCCATCGTCTACCTGACGGCAGCTAGCGGCACAGCCAACGCTATCGGGCGGCCATTCATAGCCGGGTGTTCTGCGCACCACCACACTGCGAATGGCTACTACATCAGTAGACATTCCTATTCGGCGTTCGGGGCAGCCTGGGGCGCGACGACGCGCGAGTCCCCTCACGCTCAGTGACGGCCATGGTGTCTATCGCGTGGCCGCCAGCGGGCAGGTCCGGATCGCCTCGACAGCCGGCAATGCGTTGTCACCGTGCCAGCGCACGACCCTGTGTCAGCCTCCTGTAGCGCAGCGCCCCACTCCGCGCGCCCCGCCGCGCCCGACAATCGTCAGATGCTCCTCCTTGAGAGGTATCAGTCTGGGAGCCCATCGGAAGGGTCAAGGTGAGGTCTGCCAGCGTGAACAGCGGTGCCGGGGGTACCAGTCTCAGCGGGAATGCGCATGGGGAGGCGCGCTGGCTGGCGAACTGGCATCCAGATTGCGTGCTAGCGTCTTGCGGCCTGGCTGTCTTACCGGGCCGGGCAAGGTGGTCTTCAGGGCCGAGATGGCTGAGGTCCCGGCAGGGTCGAGGTGATTCCAGTACAGGCGGCGCAGGCTTCGTGGGGGCGACACGGGATCACCTGGGCAGGGTCATGACGACATCGACGCTGAAGTCGTGCTCGGTTTCCGGCAGGTCGTTGTCGAGTACCTGCAAGTCACGGACCAACGCCGTCAACGCGCCCAGTAGACCGGCAGGACGTCGAAGCTTTCGGCCGGCGCTGCGCCGAGGACCCTTGCATTCCGGGCCGGGCGGTGGTGGCGTCCGAGGCGTCGTCGGCGAAACGACCGTACCAAAGGTCCGACTGCGGGCCTTGTGCGTGAGGTACGTGGCAGGTACACGCGAGGTCCATGGCGGGTACACAACAGGTGCGCCTTCTTCTTACTGCAGTGGCCGGCAGTCGCCCGTCAGATGCGGCGTTGGCGCACGGCACGAATCATCAGCTCCGGGCCATGTGCGAGGGCTGGAGGGTTCGGGTGCTGACACGTTAGGCCCACCAATGTGATCTCCCGGGACAGCGGAGAATCCAGGTCCCCGTGCCCGATATGTGGCCAAGTTGGTTCTGGTGCGGCGTCGCATACTGTGAAGGTCGACCCGAGAGAACCAGGTGACGCTCGTTGTTGGCAAAGCCTACGAATGGAACGGAGCGTTCCCCTGGGAACGCCCGCGGCCGGCGGTCGCGCGAGCGGATCATCGAGGCAGCCGTCCATCTGTTCTGCCAGCGCGGCCTTCACGGGGTATCGCTGGAGGACATCGGGCGCGCGGCGAACCTCACCCCTACGGCGCTGTACCGGCATTTCGAGACGAAGGCTCACCTCTACGTCACCCTCCTCGAGATCCATCTGGAGCTGCACGAAGAGTTGCTCCGAACGTGCTACTCGGCGGACAGCGACGATCCCGATGACTGCCTCCGTGTCT
>JASHQA010000349.1 GCA_030037785.1 Streptosporangiaceae bacterium | reverse complement strand
CGCCGGGGTGGCCGCCGACACATCCGGCGAGCCGGCGTCTGGCCGCCGCAGACTCTGCCGCGGTTTTCGATGGTGCGGCACCACAGCGGCTACCCGGACGGGAGCTGACCCGGTGCTGCAGTTCGCCACCTGAAGTGGCAGTATCGCACCATGCGGGCTTTGTACTACATGGCGTCGTCGTTGACGCCGGGGCGTCGCTGGCTGGCGGCGCTGCTGGTCGGCTGCGCGGCGATCGCTGCCGCGGGCTGCGGGTCCGCGCCGAGCACGAGCGGCGCCACGGCGAGCCAGCAGCGCGCCGCGGACGCCAATCCGGACCTGGATCCAGGCTCGTCACTCGGTGGCATAAAGGCCCCGGACTTCACACTGACCAGCCAGTTCGGTCAGCGGGTTTCGCTGAGCTCGTTCCGGGGCAAGGTCGTCATCCTGGCCTTCACCGATTCGGAATGCACGACCGTCTGCCCGCTGACCACGCAGAGCATGCTCGCGGCCAAGGACCTGCTCGGCAAGGCCGGAGATCAGGTTCAGCTACTGGGCGTGGACGCCAACCCGGCGGCGACGTCGGTCTCCGACGTGATGGCCTACTCCCAGTCGCACGGCATGGTGAACCACTGGGACTTCCTGACCGGAACGCTGCCACAACTGAAGGCGGTCTGGAAGGCCTACGCCATCTACGTTGCGATCGAGCACGGCCAGGTCGACCACACGCCGGCCGTCTACATCATCGACACCCGCGGCCGCGAGCAGAAGATCTACCTCACGACCATGGCCTACGCCAGCATCACGCAGGCCGCTCAGGTGATGGCACAGGAGGCGTCGAGCCTCCTGCCCGGCCACCCAGCGCTCGCCCGGACCGAGTCGCTGGCTCAGCTAACCGGCCTCGGCCCAGCCAAGACGGTCACGTTGCCTGCGCTGCCGAGCGGTTCGGTCACCCTCGGGCCAGGCGCGCCGCACCTGGTCATGTTCTTCGCTACCTGGCTGGATGAGACCTCCGACCTGCCATTGGAGCTGACCGGCCTCAACCAGTACGTGCAGGCGGCGCGCGCCGACGGCCTGCCGAGCCTGACCGCCGTTGACGAGGAGTCGTCCGAGCCGTCCCTGGCGACGGTCCGGGCATACCTAGCCCGGCTGCACGGCGCGCTGAGCTACCCCGTCGGGCTGGATGAGACAGGCCGGGTCGCCGACGGGTACGGCGTGCAGGATCAGCCCTGGTTCGTACTCACGTCGGCAACCGGCACGATCCTGTGGCACCACGACGGCTGGCTGCCAGCCAGCCAGCTCATCGCCGCCGTGCAGTCGGCCACTGCCAGCTAGCCAACGCGACGGCAGCGCACCCGGCGAGCCCGGCAGCGCACCCGGCGAGCCCGGCAGCGCCTGGCGGCCCCGGCAGCGCTCCGGGAGCCCGGCAGTTACGAAGACACCAGGGCGCCAGTCACCTCTGGCTCCGGCGATGACGGCTGCGGGCTCGCCGCAGCCGCCGCAGCCGCCGCAGCCGTAGCCGCCGCGGCGGGCAGGGGCGGGAAGGACACTTGCACGGCGAACCCGCCGCGCGGCAGCGCGTCGGCCTGCAGATCCGCGCCGTGCGCTGCGGCGATGGCGCTCACGATCGACAAGCCAAGGCCGTGACCGTCACGCCGCTCGCCGCGGCCAACGCCGAGGCGCTGGAACGGCGTCAGCAGCCGGCCCACCTCCCCTGGCTGGATTACCGGTCCGGAGTTCGCCACTCGCAGCACCGGCTGGCCCCCGGCGGCGCCGACGTGCACGCCGATCCAGCCGCCAGGGTCGTTGTGCCGGATCGCGTTGTCCACCAGGTTGGCCGCCAGCCGCTCGGCGAGCCTCGCGTCCCCGAGCACGATCACCGGGGTCGCGTCGGCGGCGACCTCGACCTGCAGGCCGTGCGCGGCGGCCTCCGGTCGCCGCGCCGCCACCACGTCCGCCGCCACGGCGGACAGGTTGACTTGCTCCCACCGGTCCAGACCGCGCTGGCTGCGGGCAAGCGTGAGCAGCGCTTCGATCAGCCGCTCCTGCTGCTCGCCGGCCGCAAGCACGCGCGCGCACGTCTCGCGCAGCTGCTCGACCGTTTGCTCCGGCGCGGCCAGCGCCACCTCCACCAGGGTCCGCTGCCGGGCCAGCGGCGTCCGCAGCTCGTGCGAGGCGTTGGCGACGAACTGCCGCTGCGCGTCGAAGGCGGCTTCCAGCCTGCCCAGCAGGCCGTCAATGGTGTCGCCGAGTTCCTTCATTTCGTCGTCGGGGCCGGCGAGCGCCAGCCGCCGGTGCAGACTGCTGGCCGAGATGCTGCGCGCCGCCCAGGTGATCGTGCGCAGCGGGCGCAGCACGCGGCCAGCGGTCACCCAGCCGATCCCGACGGCGGCGACGGTCATCGCGGCCAGGGCAAGGGCGGAGTTGCCCAGCAAGGTATGCAGGTAGTTGCTGCGCGCGGCCGAGTTCGCCGCCGCCAGGTACGCCACGCACCGCGTGAGCTGGTCGGCGTTGGGCGGCACCGCGCTACGCGCGGCGAAGCACGCCTGGCCGCCCACGATGAGCGTGCCGCCGCCGGACTGCACCACGGTGCCGCCCGCCGAGCCGACCTGGCTGACGGGTACCGGCGTCTTCACGATGACGGGCGGCGCTGCGTTCTGGTCGACCAGGAAGTAGGTGATCGTCAGCAGGCACGCGCCGGACGCCAGGAACAGGGTCGCGTACACCCCGGCCAGCCGGAGCCGTACGGTGCGGCGCGGCAGCACCGCGCTGAGCGCCGACACACCGCGCAGCGCCGACACACCGCGCAGCGCCGGCACACCGCGCAGCCGTCCAGCCAGCCAGCCCGCACGAGCGGCGCCGCGCGTCATGACCGCACCGGGACCCGGTAGCCGACCTGGGACACGGTCTCGATCAGCGGCGGGTCGCCGAGCTTGCGGCGGAGCCGGCTGATCGTCACCTTCACCGCCGAGCTGAACGGGTCGGCCATCTCGTCCCAGACCCGCTCCAGCAGCTCCTCGGCCGACACCACCCTGCCTTGCGCCGCGAGCAGCAGCTCGAGGACGCCGAACTCCTTGGGCCCGAGGTCGAGCGGCAGCCCGGCCCGGCTGGCGAGTCGGCGGCCGGGGTCGACCGTCACGTCGCCGCTGGCCAGCACCGGCGGGAGGGCGGGCTGCGCCCGCCGGAGCAGGGCCCGGATCCGGGCCACCAACTCGGCGAACGCGAACGGCTTCGGCAGGTAGTCGTCCGCGCCGAGGCTCAGGCCGTCCACCCGGTCCTCGATGGTGGCCGCTGCCGTCAGCATGAGCACCCGGCTGCGGCTGCCGGCGGCGAGCAGCTCCGCGCACACCTGGTCGCCGTGCAGTCCAGGTAGATCCCGGTCCAGCACGACCACGTCATAGCCGGTGAACAACGCCCGGTCCAGCCCGGTCGTCCCGTCGTACGCCACGTCCACCGCGAGCTGCTCTCGCCGCAAGCCGACGCCGATCGCCTCGGCGAGCTCCGAGTCGTCCTCGACCACGAGCACGCGCATCGCCGCCACCTCCGGGTTCCGCGCGGCCCAGCAACCGCGCTGCAGTACGGGTACCTCAGTGGTGCTAGCAGTCCAGGCCGGAGGTTCGCTCAGGACCGGCTGGCAGGACCCTGCAGGCCGACCCACCGAGGTCGCCGCGGCCCCGGCACCGAGCGCGATGGCGGGGGTGAGCGCCACGGCGAGCGCCCGCCGACGCCCGCGGTCTTGGGAGGGAACGGGCCCGCCCGCGGCCAGCGCGCCTCGTCGCACCCGGCAGCCGCGAGCCAGTCGTCCGGCCGTCTGGTTGCAGCACGGCCACGTCCGGCGCCGCGACCGGCAGCTAAACCGGCGCGATGTCGGCCGAGCCGGCCGCGCGCACCGCGAGCCTGCCCTTGTTCATCACCGCGATCCGCTTGGCTCGGCGCGCAATCGAGGTTTCGTGGGTCACGAGCACCAAGGTCAGGCCGCGCGCCCGCCACAGTTCCTCGAGCAGCGCCATGATGTCCTCGCGCGTGTCCTCGTCGAGGTTGCCCGTCGGCTCGTCGGCCAGCAGCACGGATGGCTGCTTGACCAGGGCCCTGGCGATCGCGACGCGCTGCTGCTGGCCACCGGAGAGCTCGGACGGCAGGTGCCGGGCCCGATCGGACAGGCCGACGCTGTCCAGCGCCTGGGCGGTCCGGCGGCGCCGTTCTGCCCAGCCGACGCGGAGCGGGATCAGCGCGGCTTCCACGTTGTCGGCCGCGGTCAGCGTCTGCACGAGGTTGAACGTCTGGAACACGAACCCGATCGACGTCGCCCGCAGCCGGGTCACCTGCGCTTCGCGCATCCGGCTGACGTCCTGGCCGTCCAGCTCGATGGTGCCCGAGGTGGGGTGGTCCAGGCCGCCCAGCAGTTGCAGCAGCGTCGTCTTGCCGTGGCCGGTGCGGCCCTGGACCGCCAGCCAGTCCCCGTCGGGGATCTCCAGGTTGACGTCACGCACGGCAGGGACGGTGCGCCGTCCCTTCTGGTAGAGCCGGGTGACGTTGCTGAGCTTGTACATGCCGGTCCGCTCCCTCCTGTACCCGACCTGGTCAGTCGACCCGAGCCAGCGCGTCCGCCGGCCGGAGCTGGGAGATCCGCCAGCTGCCCAGTGCGCCGGACAGCAGGCCCCCGACGATCGCCAGCAGGACGGCGAGCCCGATGACGCCGAGCGTGACCGACGCCGACCAGTGCACCGGGATGTTCTGCGTGGTCTGGCCGAGCGCGCCGCCGGGGCCTATCGCCACCGGGCCGGCGCCCGCCGTCGGAGCGCTGGCGAAGCGCAGTCCGGTGCTGGTCGGGATCGCCGCGGTGAGCTTCGGCGCGACCGCGTCGATGATCGACGCGCCCGCGAGGCCAAGGCCGATCCCGGCCGCGCCGCCGAGCAGGCCGATCGTGACCGACTCGCCCATGACCTGGCCGATGATGCGCCGGCTGCGCCAGCCGATGGCCTTCAGCGTGCCGAACTCACGAGCCCGCCGCGACACCGCCGACATCGTGAGCAGCCCGGCCAGCACGAAAGCTGCCACCAGCACCAGGATGGACAGCCAGGTGCCGAGCTCGCCCGCCAGCTTGGCCGCGCTGCCCAGCGAGCCGTTGATCTGGCTGGCCAGGCTGGACGGGGTGGTCACGGTGACCGACGGGAGCGCCGCCTTGATCTCCTTTTGCACGGTCGAGATGGCGGCGGTGCTGGCGACGGTCACGTAGATCGTGCTGACGTAGCCCCTGAGGCTGCCACCACCTGGTCCCCTCGTGCCCAGCTCCTGCGCGACCGCCAGCGGGATGTAGACCTGCGGCGGACTGCTCGCTTCCGGCTGGCTGACGACGCCGATGACCGTGAACGCGTGGCCGGCGATCGTGACGTGGGAGCCAACCTTGACGGCGTTCGCCCGCGCGTAGTCGGCGTCGACGAGCGCGACGTCGGAGTGCGCGTCGGTGGTGCGGAACGTGCGGCCGGACCGCAGCGTGCCCGAGCTGAGCGGGCCGAGGTTGTCGTGCGCCAGGTCGACGCCCTGCACCGACAGCTGCGTCGGCTGCGTGACGCTGGTCGAGCTGACCGTGATCTTGGTATCCATCAGCGCGAGCCCGCCCGCCGCCCCCGTGACGTGCGCCAAAGCGGCGATCTTGCTGATGTCGGCATAGCGCAGCACGCCGTTGTTCGGCGCTGCGACCAGGCTGTCCACGGACTGCGATCCGGAGCTGCACTTTCCGTTGAGGCAGACGGTCGGCGCCGTGCCGGGTCCGCCCTGGATCTGGATGCCGATGCGCTGCTTCGCGCCTGCGACGCCCGACCCGGCCGCGGGCGCCTCCGTGACGCTGATGTCGGTGCCCACGCCGTACAGCGCGTGCAGCACCGCTGCCTGAGCGTTCTTCACCCCGTCAGCCGCGGCATTGACCGTGATCACCAAGCCGATGCCCAGGGCGAGCCCCAGCGCGATCACGATGGCCTGCCGGACCCGCCGCCCAAGCTCGCGGCCCAGGTACCGGAGGAAGAAGGACCGGCCCCCGCCGTACGTTGAGCGGCCCCCGGTCGCTGCGGCCCCGACCTCGGTATCAGCAGACATGTGAGCACTCCTGTTCGGTGGTCGCACACAGGTCTAGCTGGCGGCCGGTTGCACCGCGGTTACGCGGGTGGTTGCACCGCGGTTACGCGGGTGGTGAACGGGCACCGGCGACCTTCCCCGCGGCCAGCCAGCCGACGTACTATCGCAACGACATGGCTGAGTGGTGGTCGATCGAGGTCTTGCACGGGGAGTTCTCGGCTTTCCAGTGGCAGCAGTCCTATGACTCCACGCTGATCGAGGCGGCGCTGACCAACGGCGCGCTGGATGGCACCTGGCACGCCGGCGAGTGGGGCGTCGCCTTCGAGGTGTGCTTCACCACCGCGGCGGAGTGGGAGGCGTTCCGCGACCTGCCGATCGTGCGGGCCGCGCTCGATGCTGTGCCCGACCCGGTGAACGGCCTGCTCATCTACCGTGGCCGGGGCGGCACGTCGGGCGCAACCAAGCCGCGCCGACCGAGGCCAGCGCCGAGCGCCGCGGCGATCGCCCTGCCAGAGCCCGAGGACGAGGTGATCCTGAACCTCACCGTCGCCGCGCCGGCCGAACTCGTCGGTGCCGCCGGGGGCGGCTCGCGGGCAGGCCGCACCGTCGTGGCGGCGCGCGGCGCCTAGCCGGGGGTCTACGGCTGCAGGGGCAGCACCCGGGCTCGCGACGTGTGCCGGTCAGCGACCAGAACGTGCCGGTTCGGCAGCGCCGCCCAGCCAGGCTGCGGCCAGCCTGAGCTCGCGACGACCACGGAGCCGTCGGTCGCCCGGTAGGCCAGGTCGAAGTAGGCCGCGATCTCGTCCGGCTGGTCGTAACCGCGGGCCCGCAGCGTGGCCGCCGGCACGCGGTCGCGGTGGTACCAGCTGATCGCGTACAGCGCGTCGGGCGACAGCAGGACCGCGTTCAGGCTGTTGGGCTCGAACCTGGCGTCGATGTCGGCCGCCGCCTCCGCTATCGCGGCGACCACGTCCCCGCCGTGGCTGGCCAGCCGGGACATGATAAGCAGGAAGTACCGCTCGCTGTCGGTCGTCCCGACTAGCTGACGCTCCCACTGCGCCGGCAGCAGCTCCGGCAGCCGGCGCTGCGGATGGATTGCGCCGTTGTGCGCGAAGGTGTACTGCCCGTACCGGAACGGGTGCGCATTCCGCTCGCTCACGCCCAGGCCGGGGGTCGCCCAGCGGAGGTGCACGAGCCCCAGGTCGGCCAGCGGTTCGCAGGCCAGCTTGTCGTACTCGGGCTCGCTGTCCGCGCGGATCGGCGACTTGCGGACGACCGGCTCGGCGCCTGGGTACCAGGCCATCCCCCAGCCGTCGCCGTGCAGCGCGCACAGCCCGGTGAACTCGCGCAGACCCTCGGCGCCGATCAGGTCTTGGACTGACGCCGCACGACTCGAGCAATAGCCAAGCAGCCGGCACATACGACCTCGTTCCCCCCTACAGGAATTTGCCCATTCCGCCCGCGATGTCGATGGACGCTCCGGCTATATAGCTCGCCCGGTCGCTGGCCAGGAACGCCACCAGCCCCGCAACCTCGTCGGGCCGGCCGAACCGGCCGAGCGGCACCTCGGCGGCGGCCAGCTGCCCGAAGAACTGCCCGGCCGGCACGTCGGGTGCGCGGCGGCGGTGGATGTGCTGCCACTGCGGGGTCTCGACCAGGCCGATGTTGACGCTGTTGACCAGGATTCCCTCGCGGCCCAGCTCGATGGACAGCGCCTTCGACAGGCTGAGGCAGGACGCACGGTTCACCGAGGAAGCGAGGAACGCGGGATCGGGGTAACGGGCATACACGGCGTTGATGTTGATGACCCGCGCCGCCGGGCTCTGCCGTAGCTGCGGCAGCGCCGCTCTGGTGCACCGGATCTGGGCGAGCAGCTTGACCTCGATGTCGGCGTGCCAGTCGTCGTCGGTCAGCGTGCCGAACTGGCCCGGCCTGGCGCCGCCGGCGTTGTTGACGAGGATGTCCAGCCCGCCGAGGACGGCGGTGGCGGCGGCGGTGAAGCTGACGACCTGCTCCGGATCGGTGACGTCGCAGGGCAGCGCGTGCACGGTCCCGGCCCCGTCGGCCGCGTTCGTCGCGAGGTCCGCGGCGGTCGCCGCCAGCTCGTCGGCATGCCGGGAGCAGATCACGACCGACGCGCCCTCGGCGAGCAGGTCGGCGGTGATCGCCTTGCCCAGGCCCTTCGACCCGCCGGTGACGATCGCCTTGCGGCCCGCCAGCCCGAGGTCCATCTAGCCCTCGATGCCGGGCTGCGGCGGCTGCCCGGCCTGGCCAGCCTGCCCGGCCTGGGCGGCGTGTGCGGCCTGCGCGGCGGCGAGCTTGAGCAGGCTCTGCCGCGGGGGGCAGAACACGTCGACCTCCAGGCAGTGACTGTCGGTCGTCCACGCGCCGTGCGGGACCCAGGCAGGCACGACCGCCACATCGCCCTTGCGCATCACGCGCACGTCGCCGTCCAGGTCGAAGGTGAACTCGCCGTCGAGCACGATGACGATCTGCTCCTCCTCGTGCACGTGGCGCGGCGCTTCCGCGCCCGGCTCGAAGCTGACGAAGTTCGTCATCGCTCGCTGCCCGAGCACCGGCCGGAAGCCGAGCCCCGGCAGGAACTCGACCGGGGTGATCGCGTCCACGCTGACGTACCGGCCAGGACCGGCCGGCTCGCCGTGCGCCTCCGTGCTGAAGTGGGTCGCGGCGTCGCCGAGCGACCCGGCGGGCTCCGCGGGGTTGTCCCCCAGGCCAGGCACCGTGCTCACCGTTCCTCCAGCGCTGTCCTCAGCACCGCACCGATCCGGCGGATGCCCTCGTCAATCAGTTCGTCCGCGACCCGGCTGTAGGCGAGGCGGAGCTGCGTCGCGCCGTCGTCGCCGGGGTAGAAGGGTCGTCCTGGCACGTAGGCGACCTTCGCCGCCCTGGCCGCAGCGGACAGAGCCACGGTATCCACGCCGTCGGGCGCGGTGACCCAGATGTAGAAGCCGCCGCGCGGCGCGGTCCACGTGGTGCCCGCCGGCACGTGCGCGGTGAGCGCGTCGGCCAGCAGCGCGGCGCGGCGCGCGTACAGCGCACGGGAGGCGACGAGCTGGCGCTCCAGGTAGCCGCCGCGCCCGTACTCCTCCAGCAGCCGCTGGCCGAGCGCGCCCGAGCACTGATCGGAATTCTGCTTGGCCACCACGAGCCTGCTGATGATCTCGGCCGGGCCGGCCGCCCAGCCCATCCGGACACCGGGACAGAAGATCTTGGAGAACGTCCCGGCCTGCAGCACCACGTCGGGCGCCATCGACCACAGGCTGGGCGGCGGCGGGTGCTCGAAGAACAGATCGCGGTACGCGACGTCCTCGACGATCAGGAACCCGTACCGGCGGGCCAGCGCGATCAGCTCACCGCGCCGAGGTGCGCTCATGGTCAGCCCGGTCGGGTTCTGGAAGTCCGGGATCGTGTAGAGGATCTTCGGACGCAGGCCCGCGGCCAGCTGATCGGCGAGCAGGTCGGTGCGCAGCCCGTCGCCGTCGACGGGCACGCCCCGCACGTCAGCCTCGTAGCCGCGGAACGCCATGATCGCGCCGAGGTAGGTGGGCGCCTCCACGACCACCGGGTCACCGGCGTCGGTGTAGCTCTTGGCGATTAGTTCCAGGCAGTCGATGCCACCACTGGTGATCATCAGCTCGCCCGCGGCCGGCGCTCGGCCCTGCGCCGCGGCCAGCCGGCCGGATGCGTAGTCACGCACGCTCGCGATGCCCTCGGTCGCGGAGTACTGCAGGGCGACGCCGGGGTCCTGCGTGATCAGCCGGCCGGCGAGATCTGCCAGCACATCGGTAGGGAACGTGGCCGGATCGGGGAACCCGCCCGAGAACGTGATCACGTCCGACGCGCCGGCGAGCGCGAGGATCGCGGTGATCTCGCCGCCCCCGAGCGACTTCGTGCGCCGGGCGAGACCGGCGTCCCAGGCACGCGGTGTGTCGCTGCTGGCGGCGCCCGAAAGGCGGGCACCGCTCTGGTCAAGTGCTGCGGTCATGGGCGCTTCCGTCGCTTGACAGCCGATCTTACAAATGTAAGAATTTCCCACCGCGTGCTTTACAGAAGCAGCGGCCGTGGCGCCTATCATAGCTCAAATTACTAAGGTTTACGAACGGTCGGCTGGCATATGGCAACCGTCTCCGCGCCCTTCGCCAGGCTGGGCGAAGTCGCCTCGGCGGCCCGGCCGAAGGTTGAGGTGGACGACCTCGACCTGGCCCTGCTGCACGCGCTGGCCATCGACGCCCGGCAGTCGCAGCGCGCGCTGGCCAGGCAGGTCGAGATGTCGCCGCCGGCGGTCGCGGACCGGATCGCCCGGCTCGAGCGCCTGGGCGCGATCCGGGGTTACCGGGTCGACGTCGACTGGTCGGCGCTCGGCTACCCGGTCGTCGTCTACATCGCCGTGACCGCCGCTCCCGGCGCCGACCTCAGCGAGATCATCACGGCGATCCGGGCGCTGCCCGAAGCGCAGGACATGAGCGTGGTCACCGGCGGCCTGGACCTGCTGGTCCGGCTGCGCGTCCGGGATCACGCGCACCTGCGCGAACTGCTGCTCGCCGGGATCTTCCAGATCAGCGGCGTGCAGCGGACCGAGACGTTCCTGTCGCTCGCTGACGTCGAGCCCGACAACTTCACCGCCGCGATGCTGGCGCGCATCAGCCAGCGTCGCACCCACGCCAGGGACCTGAACCCGCCAAGAAAGACCTGACCTGCATCGGAGGACAGCGACGTGACGAGCAGCAGCCCGGCATCCAGCCGGCCATCGGGGTCTGGGATGTCCCCGGGGCGCACTGACGCGCATGGCGTTGGCCAGCCAGGATTCGTCGCACGGAACGGCCTGTACACGCCGGAGCAGGCCGCCGCGGCGCAGGAAGTCGCCGCCAGGATCCGCGAGCTTGGCCTCCGCACCGTGCGACTGGTGGTCGTCGACCAGCACGGCGTGCCCAGGGCGAAGTCGCTGTCACCCGAGGTGGCCATCGCCGCGATGGCCAACGGCCTGGACTTCTCCGGTGCGATCTACAGCCTTGACGCTGGCAACCAGGTGTTCGTGCCGGCCTTCGCCGCGGGCGGCGGGTTCGGCATCGCCGAGTTCACCGGCTTCCCCGACATCGTGCTCGTGCCCGACGCGGCGACGTTCCGCGTGCTGCCCTGGGCAGACCGAACCGGCTGGCTGCTGTGCGACACGTTCTTCTCTACTGGCCAGCCCGTGCCGCTGGACGGCCGCGGGCTCATGCGGCGCTTGCTCGCTGACCTCGGCGACGCCGGGTTCGACTACCTGGCCGGGATCGAGATCGAGTACTACATCGTCAAGCTCGACTCCGAGCACATCGCGCCGCAGGACGCGGGGTTCACGCCACCGCCGCCACCGGTCAGCGTGTTCGAGCGCGGCTACCAGTACCTGTCGGAGGTACGGCTGGACGGCGTGGCGAGCACGCTGGAGGCGATCCGCGACGGCCTCGCGGCCGTCGGGCTGCCGCCCCGCTCGATGGAGGACGAGTGGGGGCCCGGCCAGATGGAGTTCAGCTTCAGCCCGATCGGCGGGCTCGCGGCTGCCGACGCCGTGGTGCTGTTCCGGTCCGCGGTCAAGCAGATCTGCCAGCGACGCGGGCTGCTGGCGACCTTCATGTGCGCGCCAGCGCTGCCGAACTTCTTCCCATCGGGCTGGCACCTGCATGAGTCGCTGATCTCGCGGCCGGACGGGCGGAACGCGTTCGCCAGCGACGCGGACTACCTGTCGGCGACCGGGCGGCAGTTCGTCGCCGGGCTGCTTGACCACGCGCTGCCGATGAGCGTGTTCGCCACGCCCACCGTCAACGGGTACAAGCGGTACCGGCCGTACTCCTTCGCCCCCGACCGGGTGTGCTGGGCGCTCGAGAACCGCGGCGCGCTGGTCCGCGTTCAGGGCGCGCCCGGTGACGCGAACAGCCACGTGGAAATGCGGCTGGGCGAGCCTGCCGCCAACCCGTACCTGTACATGGCCGCGAACATCGCCGCGGGGCTCGACGGCATCCGCCGCGCGCTAGACCCGCCACCACCGGTCGAGGCTGACCCGTACGCCTCCGACAACACCCCGCTCCCGGCGTCCCTCGCGGCCGCGATCGGCGCGCTCGACACCGACGAGTTCTTCCGCAAGGCGTTCGGCGACACCCTGGTCGACTACCTGCTGCAGATGAAGCGGGCGGAGGTGGCCCGCTACGACGCGGCCATAGCGGAGCACCCGCCCCCCGAAGGCCAGCACGTCAGCGACTGGGAGATGCGCGAGTACTTCGAGTTCTACTAGACACCGCCTAACCGCCGAGGAGGACCCGAGCCATGGCCAACACAAGTACCGAATTCCGCGGCACTGACGCCGGCGAGCTCGCGCATGGATCCCTGCGGCTGTGGGATGCGATCGCGATCTCCGTCTCAGTCATCGCACCCGGCATGGCGCTGCTGCTGAACGTGAGCGGCGTCTCCGGGGTAGCCGGCGGCTCCACGCCGCTCGCGTTCTTGCTCGGCGGCGTGGCGTGCCTCGCGCTCGCGTTCGTCGTCATCGGGTTCACCCGGCGAATGGCCACGGCCGGCTACGCCTATACCTACGCCAGCCGCAGCCTGGGCAAGGATGCCGGCTTCATGGCCGGGTGGCTGTACTTCTTCGGCTTCATCTGCTTCGTACCGATGACCATGTCCGGGGTCGGCTACCTGGCCGCTAACTTGCTCGGCGTGAGTCCGAAGCTGTGGATCGTGTTCTTCATCATCGGAATGGCCCTGTACATGCTGCTCTCGGTCATCCGGATCAGGGTGACGACGCGGGTGCAGCTCGTCGTCGGGATCATCACGGTCGCGGTCATCGTGCTGATCGACCTCGTCACGACCGCCAAGGGCGGCAGCCACGGCCAGGCGCTGAGCGCGTTCAGCTTCAGCCACACCAACTCCGGCGGCTTCAACGGCGTCTTCTACGGGATCATCTTCGGCGTCACCTCCTACATCGGCTTCGAGACATCCGCCGACTTCGGCGAGGAGACCGCGCACCCGCGCCGCTATATCCCGATCGCCGTGCTCGCCGCCACGCTGTTCGCGATCGTCCTCTACTTGTGGACGACCTACTCGATCACGATCGGCTACGGCGTGAACAACGGCGCCAAGATGGGCGCTGACCCGGTCGCGCTCAAGACGACCGCGACGACCTTCGTCGGATCCTGGCTCGGCACACTCGCCGAGATCGGCGGGATGTGCGCGGCGTTCATCGTCTGCGTCGCCTGCGCGACAGCCGCGTCCCGCACGCTGTTCGCGATGGGGCGCGAGGGTGTCCTGCCGCGAGCGTTCGGTCACACCCACGCGAAGTTCAAGACTCCCGTGAACGCGACCATCGCCGTCACCGTGCTGGGGGTCGCGATGGCGCTGATAATGGGCTACCCGCTGTCCGACAGCTCTTTCGGCCAGCCGCTGTCCAACTACTACTTCTGGGCGACCGTCGGCACCCTGCTGGTCATCATCGTCTACATCATGATCTGCCTGGGCGGCATCGTGTACTTCTGGAACACGCGCACCAGCCGCAAGTGGAACCCGCTCGTCCACGTCGGCATCCCGCTCGTCGGCGCGATCGTCTTCGGCGCCGCGCTGTACGGCTCGATCTACCCGGCGGGGAGCGGCATCATCAAGTGGACCCCGTACGTGGCGCTGGTCTGGCTGCTGCTCGGTATCGGCGTGCTGCTGTGGCTGCGCGCCACCCGGCCTGACCAGGTCGCCCAGATCGGCTCGATCCTCGGCGAGGAGGGTGGCACGGAGGCTGCCGTTCTCGATACCGCCTGACTCGGCCGGCCGGGCCGGCCGCGCGGCGGGGCGCGGCTGGCCCGGTCTTCCCAGCGTCATCGTGTGTGTGTTCGAATGTTTGCGTGCACGTCGAATGGCCCGAGTGGTGGAACTATCCCAGGCAGTGCCCGCACGGGCATGCGTGGCGACCCGGGACAATCACCGTGTCCTGGGTCGTGTGCGGATGCGCCGGCGACGGCAAGGGCGGTCATCTCCGGGTCAGCTGTCGCGCCGATGGCTGCCCGAGCGTCTGGTACCGGCCAGCCCACCAGTCCGGCGCGGAGCTGACGGGACGGTCCGGAAGCTTACCCGGCCGGCTGCCAGCCGCGGCCAGCACCAGGCGCGACGCGTCGTCCTTGACCCCATGCTGGCGACCGGCTCTTCGGCGTCAGCTGACCGCAGTTCGGCGGGGCGTCGTAGGCTGCGAGCGTGACCGAGCCGCGCGACGACTCGGTTGCGGCGCGGCTGCGGGCGCTGCGCGGCAACCTCGGGTTAAGCCAGGAACAGCTAGCCCGGCGTCTCGGCGTGTCATTCGCCACCGTCAATCGGTGGGAGTCGGGCCGGACGAGGCTGTCGGACCGGGCGCTCGCCGCCCTCGCCCAGCTAGAGGCGAGCGCCGCGGCGCGAGGCACCGACGTCGACGCCGGCAGCGCGCTGCCGGTCGCCCGGTCCGCGTTCGTCGGCCGGGACGACGAGCTGGCCGAGCTGGCGCGGCTGATCGCGCAGTCCCGGCTGGTCTCGCTGACCGGTCCGGGCGGCGCGGGAAAGACACGGCTGGCCGTCGAGGTACTGCAGCGCGACTTTGCCGACGCCGACGTCGTATTCGTCCCGCTGGACCGGCTCGCGAATCCGCGCGCGCTGCTGCCGGCCCTGGCGTTTCGGCTGCACGTGCCCGACCAGCCCGGCATTCCGCTGATCGAGTCGGTGCGGGCCGCGCTCACGCAGTCGCCTCGGCTGCTGCTGCTCGACGGGGCGGAGCGGATGGTGGCGGATGTGGCCGACCTGACCGGCGACCTGCTCGGCACGGTCGGAGGGTTGCGGGTCGTCGTCACCAGCCGGGTCGTGCTCGGTGTTCCCGGCGAGGTGTGCTGGACGGTGCCGCCGCTGGCGTGCCCGTCGGTGGCCGCGGGCGTGTCGGACATCGTGGCGTCCGACGCCGTGCGCCTGTTCGTGACGCGCGCCAGCGAGCGCGTGCCGGGGTTCAGCACGACCGACGTCCCCCCGCACGCGATCGCCGAGCTGTGCCGCAGGCTCGACGGCCTGCCGCTGGCGATCGAGCTGATCGCGAGCTGGGTGGGCACCCTGTCGGTCACGGAGATCCTGCAGCAGCGGGCGATGCTGCTCGACTACGAGGCTGGCCAGCCCGGCGGCCGACGGCTCGCCGACGTCCTCCAGGTCAGCTACGAGCTGCTCGGCGCCGAGCAGCAGCGCCGGCTGGCGATGCTCAGCGTGTTCGCCGGCTGGTTCGCAGTCTCGGACATCCAGGCCGTCCTCGGGCTGGAGTCCGCGGCAACGGCCGCGGCGACCGCGCGCCAGCTGGTCGACTCGTCCTGGCTGGTCGTCACCAGGGACAGCGACCAGAACACCTTCAGTATGCTGGAGACGACCCGGACGTTCGCCGCGCAGCGGCTGGAGCAGGCGGGCGAGCTGGCCGCGGCCGGCGAGCGGCACGCGCGGCACTTCGCAGCCCTGGCGGCGGGCAGTGAGCTCGGGCTCGTCGGGCCGGACGCGGCCGGCTGGCGCCATCGCCTCGAGACCTGGGTGGTCGACCTGTACGCGGCGCTGACGTGGGCAGACGAGCATGACGAGATCGACCTCGGCCTCGACCTGAGCGCGGCGCTCTGGCAGTGGTGGCTGGCCAGCGGCCGCCTCGCCACCGGCCGCGGCTGGCTGGCCACGTTCCTGGTGCGGGCGGGCCCGCGGCAGGACGAGCTGACCGGCCGCGCGCTCTGCTCGGCCGCGGTGCTCGCGGCGGAGAACGGCGACTACGCCGCCGCGATCCAGCACGCCGAGCAGGCCATGGCCATCTTCGGCCCGCTCGGCCTGACCGCACGGCTCGCGCTCGCCGCCACCGTGCTCGGATCCGCGCAGCGCTACCTCGGCAATCACCAGGCTGCCCGGCGCGGCTTCCAGCAGGCGCTGGACCTGCGCGCCGAGATCGGCGACCGGCGCGGGATGTCGGTCGCGATGAACAACATGGCGCTGCTCGAGCTCGATGACGGTGACCCCGATCGTGCCAGGGACCTGTTCGAGCAGGCCCTGGCCATCAAGCGCGAACTCGGCGAGCATCGGTCGATCGGCATCGGCCTGGTGAACCTCGCGTACGCGCTGATCAGGACGGAGCAGTGGGCAGCCGCCGAAGCGGCGCTCGCCGAGGCCGCCGACCTCCCCGCCGGCGATCCGCAGCTCGCTGGCACCATCAGCAGCAATCTGGGCATGGTGGCCGCCCACCGTGGTGAGTTCGCCGCCGCAGCCGAGCACTTCCGCGCCGCGATCGCCGCTGCGCAGGCCGGCGGCCACCCGCACGGCGGCGTCGACGCGATGATCGGCCTCGGCCGGGTCTGTCAGCAGACCGGCGACCACGACGAGGCGGTGCGGCACCTGCAGGCCGCCAGGGTGCTGGCCGCCAGCACGGGGAATCCGCAGCTCATCGCCGCGGCCGAGGCAGCGCTCCAGGAGGTGACCGGCCCAGCCGAGCCGGCGCCGGTACCGCTGCCCGGCAACCTCACCGGCCGTCAGGCGGACGTGCTGCGGCTGCTGGCGGCCGGGCTGACCAACCGGCAGATCGCCGCCGAGCTGTACCTGAGCACCGCCACCGTCGAACGGCACCTAGCGACGATCTACCGCAACCTCGAGCTGAGCGGGCGGGTAGAGGCGGCCAAGTTCGCCATCGCGCACGGCCTCGTCGCCGAGCCCTCCCGGCCCGTCACGTGACCGGCTGGCGCGGTGCTCGCGCGAGGCCGGTCTCGTACGCGAGCACGACGGCCTGAACGCGATCGCGCAGGCCGAGCTTCGCCAGAATCCTCGCGACGTGGGTCTTCACCGTCGCCTCGCTGACCGCCAGCGCCCCGGCGATCTCGGCGTTGCTCATGCCCCGCGCGACCAGTCGCAGCACCTCGAGCTCCCGCGGTGTCAGCGCGGACACCCCACCGCAGCCGGGCCCGGCTCCGCCAGGGCCCGCCGCGGCGGCCATCCGCGGCGCGAAGGTCTCGACGAGCCGCCGGGTGATGGACGGTGCGAGCAGCGCGTCGCCGGTGCGAACGAGCTGGACGGCGGCAATCAGATGCTCCGGCGTCACGTCCTTGAGCAGAAACCCGCTGGCCCCGGCGGCCAGCGCCGCGTACACGTACTGGTCGACGTCGAACGTGGTCAGGATGATGATCCGCACGCCGTCGGCGGCCGTACCGGCCGCAAGGATGCGCTGCGTCGCCTCGATGCCGTCAAGGCGCGGCATCCGGATGTCCATGAGCACCACGTCCGGCCGGTGCTCGAGCACAGCCGCCACCGCCTGCTCGCCGTCTGCCGCCTCCCCGACAACCTCGATGCCGGCGGTCTTCAGGATCAGCCGGAATCCGGCTCTGACCAGCGCCTGGTCGTCGGCGATCAGCACCCTCATGCCGCAACCCCGACCGGCATCACCGCTCGGACCTGCCAGCCGCCGCCGGGCCGCGGCCCGGCGGCCAGCTCACCGCCGTACAGCGACAGTCGTTCCTGCAGGCCGAGCAGCCCGCGCCCAGGTTCGGTGCTGGCCAGGGGGGACGACCCCCCGGCACCCCCCGCGGCGCTGGCCAGGGGGGACGACCCCCAGGCACCCCCCGCGGCGCTGGCCAGGGGGGACGACCCCCCGGCATTGCTCACGGTGATCACCAGAGTCTCGCCCCAGTGCACCAGGACCGACGTCGCGGCCGGGCCCGCGTGCCGCAGCACGTTCGTGAGCGCCTCCTGCACGACCCGGTAGGCGGCCAGGTCAGCGCCCGGAGACAGCGGCCGCGGCGTGCCCTCGACGACCAGATCCACCGCGAGACCGGCCGCGGATACCCGGCCGATCAGCTCGTCCAGCTCGCCGAGCCCCGGCTGCGGTCGCAACTCGGCGTGGCCAGGAGGGCTGAGCACGCCGAGCAGGTTTCGCAGCTCGGCGATCGCGGTGCGGCCGCTGTCCTCTACGGCGCGCAGCGCGTCCGTGGCCTCGTCGGGTGTGCTGGCGACGGCCAGCCGCGCTGCGCCCGCCTGCACGACCATCACGCTCACGTTGTGCGTGACGACGTCGTGCAGCTCGCCGGCGATCCGGGCCCGCTCGGCCTCGATCGCCCGCACGGCGGCCGCCTCGTATTCCTCGGTGGCGCGCCGCAGCTGGGCCGTCGAGTCGGTAAGCCGCCGCCGCAGCTCGCGAACGCCGAGGGCGGCGCCGACCACCGGGGCCATCGCGAGCAGCGCGGTGAGCTGGTGGGGGAAGTTGGGCAGCGTGTTGCCGAAGGTGGCGGTGACACCCAGCGTGACGGCAGCCACGACGCCGATAGCGAGGGAGCGGTGCCGACTGTGCGCGACCGCGCTGTAGGCCGCGAACACCGCGGTGGCGAACGCGATCGCTGGCATCGGCGTGTTGTAACTGAGCAGCAAGAGGTGCGGATCGAGGCGAGTGAGCACCGGCGGCTTGGTCTCGCCGAACTCGATCCAGCAGATTGCCGCGATGATCGCGAGCAACGCCGAGATCGGGCACAGTCGCCGCGCGGCGAGCGGCAGCGCGGTCAGCGCCGCCGCGACGAGCCCGCCTGGACCCGCGGGAAGCGCAGCGGTCGCAACCTCGAACACGGCAAAGGCCGCCGCCCCCACCGCGAGCCCGGCATCCAGCGCAACCGCCCAGCCGGACGGCGGGCGGCCCGGCTCAGCCCGCATGAAGGCAGCGAGCAGCCCGCCAGGTCGTCCGGCCATGCGTCCATTGTCCTGCGCACGCGGCACGGGGACCATCGGTCGCGGTAACGACCCGGCCTACATCGCCGGGATGACGGCCATCAGCCGGCTGCGGTAGCCGAAGTCGCCTGTACAGCCGACGCGACCGAGGCGGGCCAGCGGCTACGGTCGAGCGATGGACACGCTAGTTCAGCTTGAGAACGTGACGAAGCGCTACGACAGCGGCGCGGCGCCTGCCGTCGACGATGTCAGCCTGGCCGTCGAGGCAGGTGCGGCAATCGCGATCATGGGACCGTCCGGCAGCGGCAAGTCGACCTTGCTCAACCTCATCGCGGGGATGGACCGGCCCACCAGCGGCTCGGTCCGGGTCGGGGACGAGCGGGTGGACATGCTCAGCGAGACCGCGGTGGCCCGGTTCCGGCGTCATCAGGTCGGGATGATCTTTCAGTTCTTCAACCTGCTCGACGACATGACGGTCCTGGACAACGTGCTGCTGCCTGCCCAGCTCGCCGGCACCCGGACGGCCGCGGCTCGGCAGCGCGCCGGGGAGCTGCTGGCGACGCTGCGGATCGCGCACCGGCGAGACGCCTACCCGGCGCGGCTGTCCGGCGGCGAGCGACAGCGGGTGGCGATCGCCAGGGCGCTGATCAACAGACCCGCCGTGCTGCTCGCCGACGAGCCGACCGGCGCGGTCGACAGCGCCACCGGGGACGAGATCGGCGCGCTGCTGCTGGACCTGAACGCCGCCGGGCAGACCCTGATCCTCGTCACCCACAACCCCGACCTGGCCGCCCGGTACGCCCACCGGGTCGTCGGAATCGCCGACGGCCGGGTCAGGTCCGACACGGCGCTGGCCGCGGGGGGACGACCCCCGGTGCCACCCGACGGCGCGCTCCGGTGACCGCGGTCATCCGCGCGGCGCGCGGCGGACTCGGCGGTCGTCGGCTCCAGGCCGTCGTCATCTGCCTGGTCGTGCTCGCCGCCACGGCCGCCTCGACGCTCGCGCTCGGCATGCTCGCCGACGCCCACTCGCCGTTCGACCACGCGTTCGCCGCCCAGCACGGTGCCGACGACACCGTCACGGTGGACACCGCGGTGGCAACGCCAGCCCAGCTCGCGGCCACGACCCGGCTCGCAGGCGTCACCGCGGTGGCCGGACCGTTCGCCGAGACCACGGTCACCGCGCAGCTGACGGTGCCTGGCTTTGCCGGCTCGCAGTCGGTATCGCTTCAGATCACCGGCCGGGCGTCACCGGGCGGACGGGTGGACGACCTCACCCTGTTCGCCGGCCACTGGCCGAGCGGCGACGACCAGATCGTGCTGTCGGAGGACGCGCCGGGGAACATCGGCTCGACCTTCACCGTGGGCTCGCACCGCATGACCGTCGTGGGCGTGGCCAACTCGGTCACGAACACCTCGCAAGCGTGGGTGCTCCCGGCCGAACTGACTGCGCTCACCGGACGCGGCGGCGGCGGGCAGGCGCAGCTGCTCTACCGGTTTGCCAGCGCGGGCACGGCCGCGGCGATCGCGGCCGACGTCTCGGCGGTGCGGGCTGCGCTGCCGCGTGGCGCGGTCCTGGACGCCAGCTCTTATCTCGTGACCCGGCAGTCCGAGCAGAGCAACATCGCGCCGTGGGTGCCGTTCATCATCGCGTTCGGCGTGCTCGCGCTCGTGATCTCGGTGCTGATCGTCGTCAACGTGGTCGGCGGCGCGGTCACCGCCGGGATCACCAGGATCGGCGTGCTCAAGTCGATCGGCTTCACCCCGGCTCAGGTGGTGGCCTCGTACGTGCTCCTCGTGGCGGTGCCGGCGATCCTCGGCTGCGTGATCGGGGCGATCTGCGGAGACCTGCTCGCCGGCCCGCTGCTCCGCCAGAACGCGCAGGTCTACCAAGTCGGCCGGCTGGGCGTGCCGGTCTGGGTCGACGTCACGGTGCCGCTCGCGGTGCTCGCGCTGACCGCGGCCGGCGCGGTGCCGCCGGCGCTGCGCGCGGGCCGCATGAGCGCGGTCCAGGC
>JASHQA010000035.1 GCA_030037785.1 Streptosporangiaceae bacterium | reverse complement strand
TAACCCCGTTAACACTGTGACCGCAAAACAATAAGTGCCAACTCAAACAGCACTCAGGCCAAGCTGGCCCTCGCGGCCTAATAACCGCAGAGTCAGTAGCCTTGTCAGCCCGGGAGGTCCTCCGGCCCGGTGCCTGGCATCAGTGAGGAGGATCCACCGGATAGCCCGGTCGCGGGGCTAGCCGGGACATCGAACAGTGACTGAGCCCGTCGGCAGCTTGCCTGCGTGACAGCCGGGGCTGAGAAAAGCACAGCAGGCTGCACCCGGAGAAGCCTTGGTGAGGTGCTGAAGGACGCGGGTTCGATTCCCGCCACCTCCACCAATCTGGTCACTGCGCGCACACCCGAGGCTGCGACGCTGCGCCGCCGCTGTCGGCGTGTGCTGCGTGGGCGGCCTGCGGGATGCGGAACACCGGCACGACCCGGCTGGGTCCTTTGAGCGGCGCGCGTGGGAGTGAATTTGCTATGGATCCGCCCATAGCAAACCCGCTCCCATCAAGATCATCCGGCTCTTACCGGGGGCGCAGGCGGAAGAACAGGAACCGTGGCCTGGTCGTCAGAGTCCGGTAGTCAGACGGGCTGATGCTCTCCAGCTCGCGCAGCGGAGCTGGCTCGTCGAGAGCGTCCACGGTGAACCCGCCGGCCCGGATCTCCGCGAACATGACCGACAGGGGCCGGCGCCAGAACGTGACCTCGTAGTCCCCGGTTCCTTTCCGCCATGTCTCGGTGATCTGGCGAGTGCCGAAGTAGTCGCCCACGCCGTCCAGTTGCCAGTCCATGAACGGGTGGTGGGTGGAGAAGACGACAGCGCCACCGGGCGCCAGAACCCGGCGAAACTCGCGGAACACCGCCACCCAGTCCCGCACGTAGTGCAGCACCAGGGACGCGACTACCAGGTCGAAGGCCTGGTCTGGGGCGAACGTGAGGGGGCAAGCAAGGTCAGCGACATGAATGTCGGCATCCTCGCCCAGGCGCTGCCTGGCCAGCGCGGCCATCTCGCCGCTCCCGTCGAACGCGGTCACCGTGGCACCGCGCGCTGCCAGCCACGCGGTCAGCACGCCCGAACCGCACCCGGCATCCAGCACGTGCTTGCCTGCCACGTCGCCGAGCATCGCGATCATCGCGGGACGCTCGTAGTAAGCGTTGTACGCGTGCTCGGCATTGCTCGCCGCGTAGTCGGCAGCCATGCCGTCGTACTGCGCCGCGCTGCTCTGACTGCTGCTGTCTCGAGGGCTCACCCTGGCAGTGTATGCTTGGTGTATGTCACGCACCAACATCGACATCGACGACGGGGCGTGCGACACCGTGATGCGGCGATACCACCTGACCAGTAAGCGAGACGCGGTCAACTTCGCCCTGCGGACCGTCGCCGCTGAAGCTCTTGACCTCGACCAGGCACGCCGCCTGCGCGGGTCAGGATGGGAGGGCGACCTTGACGATCTGCGCGCCAGTCGAGCCGGATGATCCTCATCGACACCTCGGCATGGATCGAGTTCCTGCGCGACACCGGCAGCCCTAGCTGTCTGCGGGTCGATGAGCTGCTGGCCGAGGAGATCGCTACCTGCTATCCGGTGCGCATGGAACTGCTCGTCGGCGCCCGCGATGAACAGCACCTGCAGAGCCTCCGCGGTCTGCTCGCACGCGCCACGACCCTCGAGACGCTACCGACCGACTACGACGACGCCGCTTCGCTCTACCGCACCTGCCGACGCTGCGGTGAGACCGTCCGCAAGCTGGTCGACTGCCTTATTGCCGCCCATGCCATCCGAGCGCGCCTCCCGCTGCTCCACGCCGATGCCGACTTCGACGTGCTCGCTCGCCACACGGGGCTCACGGTCGACCGCGCCTGACCGGGTCAGCCCGGGGTTCCGGCTCTAGCGCACTCGGTGTGCGGCGGGCCTTGTTGCGTACAGGAGCCCGACAGTCAGGCTCGAGATGCACGCCGATGGCCCTGGAGTCAGCCGGCGTACCACGACCGCGTCGCCGTTGCCGACCACGGGAACGTAGCGGACGAGATCGCCAGCCGGCAGTCGCGCGTCCCGCGTCCCGGTGCCAAACCGGAGTTGGATGGTGGCGGCCGGGCCGGAGTACCGAAGCCGCACGATCCAGCCATAGCTGAACAGGGTGCCGGTCAGCGGGATCGTCGTCGGCCGTGTCCGCACGGGCCAGCAGCCCGAGTTGGGCGCGCGGCTGACGCTGGTCGCGCCGACGTCCAGTGCGGGCCGCAGCATGCCCTGGTTGTTGAAGATCATGAGATGTCTGATGGCGCCCGCCGGAGTGGTGGTGAACCGAATCCCGGCGGCCCTCGGCGCCAGCGGCCCGAGAACGCGCGACGTCTGCGCGGCCTTGCCGAGGAACCTCGTGAACATCACCGTCGCCGGTGTGGGCCCGGTGACGACGACCGTGCCCGGCTGCGCTCGGGTCAGCGCTAGCCGGGCATCGGCGATGTAAGAGCGGGTCACCGCGCTGGATGTCTCGTCGACATACGCTGCCCCGGACCAGAACGAGCCCACCAGGAAGCTTCCGACCAGCGCCACCGCGGTGCCGGCGACGGGAGCCGAGGTCGGTCTGGCGGCGCGGTACGGCTGTTCCGCCCCGATCGCGGGCCAGAACGCCAGACCCACGCAGATCGCGAGGACTGGGGCGGAGTCGGCAACGTAGTGCAGGTCAGCGCCGAGCCGAGCGGCCGGTAGCTCGGTAAGCCGGGAGAGCGCCACCGGGAGCAGGTCGGCCAGCACGACCCAGCCCGCCAGGATCACCCAGGCCCGCAGCGCGTGCCGCCGGTACCACAGGCTCGCCGCCACGACGAGCACGGCGAGCACCCAGGAGGCCTGGGTGAGCACCGGGGTCTCGGCCGCGTAGCCGTAGCCGCCGCCGTGCGCAGACCAGTGCCAGGGACCGCCGAGCGCGGCCGGGACGAAGCTGACTCTGAGCATGGTCGAAGCCAGCGTCAGGACACTGGCGACACGCGGCGGGCCCGTCGGCTGCTGGACCGATGTCGGCAGCCTGATCAGGAAGACCACGAGGTAGCCGACGGCGACCGCCCCGTACATCGTCCACGCGCCGCGGTATCGCCGCAGCACCTGGCCGGCCGCCGGCCGCCACCGGCCGGGCGCGAAGTAGGCCGTCGTGAGGACGAAGACGAGCACCGGCACGAGCACACCAATCTCGTCGAACAGCATTCCGGTGCCAAGCCAGGCGGCGGCGGCGACCGCGTGCACGGTGGATCCCGAGCGGACGTACCGGATGTGCGAGCTGATCGCCAAGATCATCGTTAGCTGCAGCGGGAGCCACAGCAGCGTCGTCGTCCAGAACGACAGCCCGGGCAGCGTCAGCGGCGTGAACAGGAAGACGATCAGCGGCACGAGGATCGCCGCGCGGCTGCCGAAGAGGATGACGAGCAGGCGCAGCATCGCCACGCTGGTGGCCGCCAGCAGGATGACCGTGACGGTGCTCGTGAGCGTCCAGTCGTACACCGAGACGCGGACCAGAACCCAGGTGAGAGCCCGGCCGGCGGGCGCCAGTTGTTCCGGGCCAATGGTGAACAGGTACCTGGCGTCGAAGCCGCTAGCCAGCGCGTGGTCCATCAGCTGGAAGTCATCCTGGCGGAAGTAGAAGTGCGAGAGCAGGTACGCCTTCCAGCCCAGCTGCACGACGATCAGCGCGACGCCCGCCATGATCACCGAATGCCTGCGAACCCGCTCGGCGGGACCGTCGGCCGCACCGGCAGCCGTCGAGTCGGTCAGCTGCGCCCCGTCCGGTTCGGCTCGCGAGTCAGGCAGCGATCGCGTGCCGCCGAGAAGGGCTAGCACGAACGGCTTCCGAGCTGCATCCCTGGCCAGGGCTCAGCGGACCTCTCGGGTTGCGTACGGGCCTGATCGGTGTCTCACTCCTACCACAGGCGCGCAGGAAGCCGACTCGGGTGGTGGCCCTTACGCCCAGCCCTGGCTTCACTGGCGGGCTGGGACCACATCGCGCTGAGCGTGCCTGGCGCGCTCGGTTCCCGGCAGCTGCGCTGTTGTGATCACCGCGCGGGCCTGCGCGGATCTGCTGTCCGATGACTCGCCCGGCGGGCTGACGATGGGAACGACGCCCTGGCGGCCGGACAGGTAGCGCTGGCGCAGATCTCGCACCGCGCTAGTCAGGGGGTCGTCCGGGCCGAGGGCCTGCTCGCAGTCGCGGAGCGCGCGATCGAAGTGTGCGCTCGCTCGCTTGAGCCGACCCGAGGCGTGGTAGGCGTGGGCGAGATTAGCGCGCGTCGTCAGAATCTCCGGGTGCCCTGGGCCCAGGATCTGCTCGCCGTCGGCGAGCGTGTCCTCGCCCAGCTTGACCGCCTCGGGCAGCCG
>JASHQA010000348.1 GCA_030037785.1 Streptosporangiaceae bacterium | reverse complement strand
CTGGCGAGCGCCGCCCCCCTGAGCTGGCTGCCCGGCGCGGCCGTCACGGTGGTGATCGCCGCCGAGGGGTATCCGGCCAGCCCAATCGGCGGCGCGGCGGTCACGGGGCTGGCGGAGGCGAACCGCGTTCCCGGCAGTTATGTCTTGCACGCCGGGACCGCTCGCGATGGCGCGGGCCGGATCACCGCGAGCGGCGGACGGGTTCTCAACGTCGTCGGCACCGGTGGCGACATCGCGGTGGCCAGGGCCAGGGCGTACCAGGCGGCCGCCCTGGTCACGATGCCCGGCGGCTGGTACCGGTCCGACATCGCCGCCGAGCCCGCGCCTGCGACCCGCCCCGAGGCGTGACGGACGGGTGCCGGAGGGTGCCGGACGGCGCGGGGCCGGCGACTGCGGCGCGGTGCCGGACGCCGCGGACGGCGCGAAGCCGGCGAAGGCGGCACGGAGGCCGGCGATCGCACTCCGGCCGCACCGAGTGCGGCAGGATAGAGGCGTGATGGACCGCTACACGCTGCCGGAGATGGGCCACGTCTGGAGCGACGCGCACAAGTACGAGCTGTGGTGCCAGGTCGAGACCGCCGTGCTGACGGCGCAGGCGAAGGCGGGCACGGTTCCGGCAGACGCCGTCGGGCCCGTCGCCGCTGCCCCGCCGCCGACGGCAGCGGCGGTCGCCGCGCTGGAGGCCGTCACCGGCCATGACGTGATCGCGTTCCTGTCGGCCTGGGCCGACAACACCAGCCCCCGCGAGGCAGCGGCCTATGTCCACTACGGGATGACCTCGTCCGACCTGGTCGACACCGGGCTGGCCATTCAGCTCACGCAGGCCACCGACCTGCTGACCACCCGGTGCGAGAACCTGCTGCACGTGCTGCGCGAGCACGCGCTCGCGCACCGGGCGACGCTGCGGGTGGGCCGCACCCACGGCATCCACGCCGAGCCGGACGTGTGGGGCCACCGGGTCGCCGACTTTGCCTTCGCGGTGCACCGGTGCCGTGACCGGCTGCTGCGGACACGGCAGGCGGTGGCGGTCGGGAAGCTGTCCGGTGCGGTCGGCACCTACTCCAACATCGACCCGGCCATCGAGTCGGAGGTGCTCGGCGAGCTGGGCCTGCGGCCGGCCGACGTGGCGACCCAGGTGGTAATGCGGGACGGGATCGCCGCGTGGGCGGCGGTGCTGGCCCTGATCGCCAGCGTCTGCGACGCGATCGCACTGGAGGTCAGGCACGGTCAGCGAACCGAGGTGAGCGAGCTGGCCGAGCCGTTCGCGGCCGGCCAGAAGGGCTCGTCGGCGATGCCGCACAAGCGCAACCCGGTCCGGTCCGAGCGGGTCTGCGGGCTGGCCAGGGTGGTGCGGGCGCAGGTCGTGCCGGTCATGGAGGGCATCGCGCTGTGGCACGAACGGGATATCTCCCACTCCTCTACCGAACGAGTCGCGCTGGCCGACGCCGCCATCGCCACGGACTACCTGCTGGCCGAGACGACCTGGATCATGGCAGGCCTGACCGTGGACCCGGCGCGGATGATGGCAAACCTCGAGTCAAGCCACGGTCTCATCTACACCTCGGCCGTGCTGCTCGAGCTGGTCTCGGCGGGCATGTCGCGAGAGGACGCGTACGCGCTGGTGCAGACCGCGGCCATGACCACCTGGCAGTCCGGGATGCCGTTCCGGGAGACGCTGCGCGCGCAGGCCGCCAGCCGGGACGTCAAGCTCGACGAGGCGCGGCTGGATGAGATCTGCACGCCCGAGCACTACGTCCGCAGACTCGGCGAGGTCTTCGACCGCCTGGAGAAGGTTGTATGACGTCCGGACTTCGGCACATTTACTCGGGCAAGGTCAGGGAGCTTTACCAGACTCCTGACGGCGTATTGCTGCTCGTCGCCACCGACCGTATCTCGGCATTTGATTACGTGCTGGAAACGCCGATCCCAGAGAAAGGCAAAATTCTCACCCAGCTTTCCCTCTGGTGGTTCGGCCAGCTCGCTGATGTCGTTCCGAACCAACTCGTCGACGCGCCCGTACCGCCCGAGTTCGCCGGCCGCGCGATGGCCTGCAGGCCGCTGTCGATGGTGCCGGTGGAGTGCGTGGCTCGCGGCTACCTGACCGGCACCGGCCTGGCTGACTATCGCCGTGACGGCGTCGTAGCCGGGGTCGAGCTGCCGCCGGGGCTGACTGACGGATCGCGGCTGCCAGAGCCGATCTTCGACCCGGACACCAAGGCCGTTGCGGGTGCGCACGACCAGAACCTGACCGCGGCTGAGCTTGTCGCGCTGGTCGGCGACGACACCGCCGCTGAGCTGGCCAGGATCACGCTCGCGGTGTACGAGCGCGGGGCCGGGCTGGCCGCCGAGCGCGGCATTATCGTCGCCGACACCAAGATCGAGCTGGGCTTTGACGACACAGGTGCGCTCCGGCTGGCGGACGAGGTGCTGACCCCGGACTCGTCCCGGTTCTGGCCGGCCGAGTCGTGGCAGCCGGGTCGCAGCCAGGTGTCCTTTGACAAGCAGTTCGTCCGGGACTGGCTGACCTCGCCGGCTTCCGGCTGGGACGCCGCGAGCGGGGCAGCGCCGCCGACCCTTCCGGATGAAATAGTCGAGCAAACCCGGCGGACCTACGTGGCGGCGTATGAGCGTATCACTGGGCTGCGCTGGCGCTAATGCAGGTAACCCCAATTAGTCACATTGCGAGCGCGCTCAGTTACGTTACGTAACAGTCCGGTCATGGTCTGAGAGGCGTGATGGCGGTGGAATACTTGACGTCACCACAATCAGGCAACTCCGAGGATGGTTGCCGGCCGCCTGCGCGGGCAGGGGACCGGGAGCACCGGGGAGCCCGCGCGATGCAGCTAACCGACGGGAGTTCCATCCAGATGGCCACGAGCGGTCCAGATACCCGCTACATCGTCCGGGGCGGCAACCCACTCCAGGGCACCGTCTTCGTGCAAGGCGCCAAGAACGCCGCACTCAAGATGATCGCAGCGTCGCTGCTGGCGGAGAAGGGCCGCACGGTTTTGCGCAACGTCCCGGTGATCGAGGACGTGCGGCGCGCGGTGGAACTCGCCCAGGCCGTCGGGGCCGTTGTCAAGTTCCACGAGCAGGAGCGGACCCTCGTGGTCGACGCCTCCGACCTCACGAGCTCGGTGCTGCCCGCCGAGATCGCCCGCCGGTTCCGCGGCTCGGTGCTGTTCGTGCCTGCCCTGCTGCACCGGCTCGGGGAGGCCACCATCGAGGGCATCGGGGGCTGCAACCTCGGCACCCGCAGCCTGGACTTCCACTACCGCGGCTTCGCTCGGCTCGGCGCCATCGTCGAGGAGGGCGACAACGTCATCCGCATCAAGGCGGACCGGCTCCGTGGCGCGCACCTGTACCTCGACACGCCGTCGCACACCGGCACGGAGAACTTGATCATGGCAGCCTCGCTGGCGCCGGGCACCACGATCATCGACAACACCGCGCTCGAGCCGGAGGTGCTCGACGTCATCGCGTTCCTCACCAAGATGGGGGCGCGGATCACCGGTGGCGGCACCGGCTTCGTGACCGTGGAGGGCGTCGAGGAACTGACCGCCGTCGAGTACACGGTCATGGCCGACCGGATCGACGCGGGTGTGTTCGCGGTGGCCGCCGCGATCACCGGCGGCGAGATCAGCCTGGTCGGCGCCGCACTCGAGCACTTCGGCGTCGCGCGCTGGAAGCTGGAGCAGATGGGCGTGGACTTCGCGACCCACGGCGCGATCCTGCAGGTCTGCCGGGACCGCCAGCTCCGCCCGATCAACGTGATCACCGACACCTACCCGGGCTTCGCCACCGACCTGCAGTCGCCGATCATGGCCCTGTCCTGCCTGGCCGACGGCACGAGCTACATCCGGGAGACCATCTTCGACGGTCGCTACACGCTGGCTGAGGAGCTCAACAAGATGGGCGCCAAGGTCGAGGTCGCCGCCAACGTCGCGCTCGTGCACGGCCCGACGTCGCTGCACGCCGCCGAGGTGATCGCCCGCGACCTGCGCAGCGGCATCGCGCTGATCCTCGCTGGCCTCGCCGCCGACGGGGAGACCGCGGTGGCGCCGGGCTACCTGATCGACCGCGGTCACGCCTCGGTTGCCAGCCGGCTGAGCACCCTGGGCGCCGACATCGTCGAGGAAGTCGTCGGCTAGGGCTAACCAGGAACTTCGTCCTGAGCAAGCGGGGCTAGGGCTAGGCCTGCTGGCCCGGCCACCGCCGGATGACGTCCCGGCTGAACCTCGCCATCTCCTCCCGCTGCGGCGAGAACTGCAGCAGCATCAGCCCGACTCCGGCCCGCTCGTAGGCCTGCAGCCGCTCGATGACCTGGTCTGGCGTGCCGACCAGCCCGCTGCGCAGGCCGCGGTTCGACACGCTGTACTCCTCCAGCGACACCCGGGACTCGAGCTGCGACCCCTCGACGAAGTCCCGGTAAGAGGCGTAAGCCTCCGGTGACGACCGCACGTCCAGCACCCGCGCCAGCTCGCGGCGTGCCGCCGCCTCGGTGTCACGGCAGATCACGTAGCCGGAGACGCCGAACTGCAGCGGCGCCCGCCCGGCGACTGTCCGCCCGTCGACTGTCCGCCCGTCGGCTGTCCGCCCGTCGGCTGTCCGCGCGGCGGTCCGCCGCTCCCGCATGTCGGCGATCTTGTCCGCGATCACCTCGGGTGCGTCCCCGTGCATGACGTAGGCGTCGGCCTGCGCGGCTATCACGTCCTTCGCGGTCGGGGACTCGCCGCCCATGTAGACCGGCGGCAGCCGGGACGGCTTCGGCTCCAGCACCGTGCCGGCCAGCTCGTAGAGCGGGCCGGAATGGCTGACCGTGTCCTCCTGAAGCAGCCGCCCGACGACGTCGAGCCACTCCTGAGTCCGGGCGTACCGGGCATCGTGCACGTCGAACGGCGCGCCGTACTGCGCCGCCTCGTCCTTCCACCAGGACGAGACGACGTTCAGCGCGACCCGTCCGGGCGCGATCAGGTCCAGGGTGGACAGCGCCTTGGCGGTCAGCGCGGGCGCGTGATAGTTCGGCCGCACCGCGAGCATCAGCTCCAGCGTGCTGGTCGCGGCGGCGACGGCGGGCGCTAGCGTCCAGCAGTCGAGCGAGGGCGCGCGATGACCCTTGATGTCGTTGAGATTCAGTTCCGCGATGAGCGTCAGGTCGAAGCCGAGCGCCTCGCTGTCCCTGGCGAGGTCCCGGACGTAGGGCCAGGCCACCGGCATGCCCTCGTCGCCGACGTTCCGCAGCCAGCCGCCGAAGATCGGCATCCAGTACCCGAACCGCATCCGAGCCTCCGCAGCTCCCGCTATTGGCCCACCGTGGCTTCGCCGTGCTCCGCAGCGCGGGCGTGTCCCGCAGCGCCGGCGTGGTCCGCAGCGGCAGCGTGTTCCGCAGCGGCAGCGTGTTCCGCAGCGAGCAGCCGTCCGAAGAAATCGGTCACGGCCACGAGGGCAGGCCTTGACGCCGCAGCCTCGATCTCGGCGTTGTAGTTCGTCGTGGTGTTGATGTCGTAGGTCACGAGCCGTCCGTCCACGGTCTCGATGAACTCGAAGCCGGCGATCTCGATGTCGTGCTGACCCGCGAAATCCAGGTATCTCGCCACGATCGGGTGCTCGAAGTCCCGCCGCAGCGCGAACAGGCTCGGCCCGGCTGCCGCGCTGGCCCCGGCGGGTCGGCCGTCCGCTGGCAGCGCGCACGCGTCGGCAGGGCAGAGCTGGAACCCGCCCCGGCCCGTGTCCGCGGTGATCGCATACACGAACGCGCCGCCGACGATCTCCACCCGGGTGATTTCCGGCCGCGCGGCGACCAGATGCTCCTGCAGCAGGGTGATGCCGTCGACGGGCGGCTCGTACTCCGGACCCGCGAGGTAGGCGTCGTAGTCCGCGTGCGTCGCGAAGGACCGCACCGCGAAACCCTTCCCGCCCTGGTTGTGCTTGCTGATGAAGGGAACGGGGAGCTTACGCGCCGCGGCCGCCAGCTCCGTCGACCCGGCTACGGCGACCGTCCGGGGAACGTCGAATCCGGCAGCTCGCAGCGCGGCTAGCTGCTCGACCTTGCTCATCTCAAGGTCGAGGACGCGCCGCCCGTTGACAACCCGGCGGCCGTGTGAGTCCAGCCAGGCGAGCACCCCCCTGGTCTGATCCTTGGCGAAGGGGTGGCCGCGGGTGTGCGACGAGGCGCTCATGCGGGACCAGAACACGCCCCTGGGCGGCGCGGTATCGAGGTCGAGAACCGTGTCGCCGAGCAGCCACTGCTCGTGCGGCAGGCCGACCCGGTCGAACGCCGCCGCCAGCGGCGCATACCAGTCCGGGTTCTCGTGCAGCACGTACAGGCAGAGGGTGGGTCTCACGGCGAGCGGCCCGTCACACCCGGTGCGGATAGCTCGCGGCGGCGGCAAGGAACGCGTCGTTCGCCTCCCGGTCAGCGACCGTGGCCCGGACGCCGTCCGGCAGGTACGGCCGCACGCTGACGCCGACCGCGTCGCAGTGCTGGGTGAACTCCGTCGAGCGGTCAGCCAGCGGCAGCCAGACAAAATTGGCTTCGGTCGGCGGCACGGTCCAGCCCTGGCCGAGCAGCTCGTGGCGCAGCCGGTCCCGCTCCTTGACCACCAGTTCCACCCGTTCCAGCAGCTCGGCTTCGGCCGCTAGCGAGGCGACGGCGGCGGCCTGGGCGATCGAGTTCACCGTGAACGGCAGCATGGTCTTGCGCACGGCGGCCGTGACCGGCTCGTGCCCGACGAGGTAGCCGACCCGGAGGCCAGCAAGCCCGTAGGCCTTGGAGAAGGTGCGCAGCACGGCGACATTCGGGCGACTGGCGTACAGGGTCAGCCCGTCGGGCACCCGCGGATCCCGGACGTACTGCACGTACGCCTCGTCCAGCACGACGAGGCAGTCCGGCGGCACCTGGTCGAGGAACGCGGTCAGCTCGTCCCGCTCCAGCGCAGTTCCGGTCGGGTTGTTCGGAGTACACAAGAAGATGAGCCTGGTCTTGCCCGTGATGGCGGCGGCCATCGCGGGCAGGTCGTGGCGGTATTCCCGCAGCGGGACCGGCACCGAGGTGGCGTTCGCCAGGTCGGTCAGGTACGGGTAGGCCTCGAACGACCGCCACGCGTAGATGACCTCGGCGCCCGGCTCGCCCACCGCCTCGAGGACCTGCTGGGCGATCCCGACCGAGCCGCAGCCGACCGCGACGTGGGCGGCCGGCACACCCAGCCTGGCGGCGATCGCGTCGATCAGCTCGGCGGCGGTGTTGTCCGGGTACCGATTGACGTGATCGGCCGCGCTCGCGATGACGGCCCGGACCGAGGGCAGCGGGTCGTAGGGCGACTCGTTGGACGAGAGCTTGAAGCTCGGTCCGGCCGCCGCGGTCGGCGCCTTGCCCGGCGTGTACCCGACGAACTGGTCAAGCACGGCGCGGAACCGTGGTGAGTTAGCAGACACCGTCGTCCTCCTCAGCTGCTCGCCGCCGGAAATTCGATGCTATCGGGGCCGCGGCGGCCGGCGGCATGCTCGCGCGGCCGCAGCATCGGCGGGTAGAGCAGAACCGCGGAGCCGCGCCGGTAGACCTGAGCCGGCCGGCCGCCGGACGTGGTGACGGTGCCGGTCTCGACCAGGAAGTCGCGAGCCCCGGTGACCTTACGGTGGAAGTTGCGCGGGTCGAGCGGGGTGCCCCAGACGATCTCATAGACCCGGCGTAGCTCGCCGACGGTGAACACCTCTCGGCAGAACGCGAGGGCGAGCGAGGTGTACTCGAGCTTCGAGCGGGCGCGCTCCACGCCATCCTGGAGGATCCGCGCGTGGTCGAAGGCCATCTGCGTCAGCCCGCTCACCGGCTGCCAGCTCATCTGCGGCTGGTCTGGTGGCGGCAGGCCGGGGGCGAGTCCCAGGTAGGCCACCGAGACCGCGCGCCGGGTCGGATCCCGGTCGGGGTAGCCGTAGGTCCGCAGTTGCTCGAGGTGCACCGGAGCGCCCGGCAGGCCGGCGCGCTCGGCGAGAACCCTCGCCGCGGCGGCCGCCAGGTCCTCGTCCAGCCGGATGAAGCCGCCGGGCAGGCCGGGCAGACCGGCATAGGGATCGGTGTCCCGGCGCCAGGCCAGCACGGTCAGCTGACCGTCGCGGACAGTGAGGATGACCAGGTCAACGCTGACGCCGATGCGAGGCACGGTCACACTCGCTCACGTTAGCGTGATCACCCGGCGGATGCGGACTAGCCGCGGCCGGGTGGCCGTTCTGGCGCCTCGGTCCGTCCCGCCGACGCAGCGAGCGCGGCGGTAAACGCGGCGAGCGCATCCTCGCCGCGCAGCACGAAGCGCACCGCGGTGAGCTGGCCGGCGAACCGGCAGCCGCGGACCGCAGCCACCGCGATCCGGGCCGCATCGGGCAGCGGCCACCGGTAGGCACCGGTCGAGATCGCGGGGAACGCGATGGTCCGGGCGCCGAGGCCCGCCGCAACGCGGAGGGACTCGGTGTAGCACGAGGCGAGCACCGCCGACCTGTCTTCGGTTCGGGCGTAGACCGGCCCGACGGTGTGGATCACCCACCGGGCCGGGAGGCGGCCGGCAGTGGTCGCGATCGCCTGCCCTGGCGGCAAGCCAGCCGCCAGGTGGCCGGCTCGCAACTGCCGGCACGCGGCCAGGATCTCCGGTCCGCCGCGCCGGTGAATCGCGCCATCGACGCCACCACCGCCCAGCAGCGACGAGTTGGCGGCGTTCACGATCACGTCGACACGCTGCTCGGTGATATCACCTGAGAGCACGGTTAGATTCATGATGAGACACGAAAGTCGTATAACGGACCCACCGGCACGTTCTCAGTCTACGGGAAGCGGGTGGGCGAGCCCGGCGAGCCGAGAGGTCTCGCGCAGCGTTCGTGGGAGCGGGATTGCTATGGATCCGGCCATAGCAATCCCACTCCCACGAAGCCCTGCCGGGCAGCAGCCGCAGCATCCAGGGCCGCTCGACGGCTCGACGAGCACGCGCCAGAGCAGATCCGCCCGGCGATCGCGGACCGGTGGCCCATCGCCTGGTCTGCGCACGCGCTGTCCGGGCCACGCCGCGAGCCGGCCACGCCGGCGAGCCGCCTGCCCTGGTGAGCCTGATTCGTCCAGGTTAGAATTGTGGCGTGAACCGACTAGGCGAGCTGGAGCGCGCCATAATGGATGTGCTCTGGGAGGCTGCAGACCCGCTCAGCGTGCGCGAGGTGAGCAGCCGACTCACCGATCGGGACCTGGCTCACACGACCGTGATGACCGTGCTCGACCGGCTGGCCAAGAAGGGCTTCGCCCGGCGGGAGCGACATGGGCGGGCATGGCACTATCGTGCCGCGGAGAGTCGGGAAGCGTACGTGACCGAGCTCATGCTGAGCGCACTGGACCAGACCGGGGACCGGCAGGCCGCGCTGGCGCGATTCGCCCGCAGCGTCTCCGGCACCGAGGCCCAGGCGCTGCTGCTGGCCCTCGAAACGCTCGGCGAGGCGTCCAGGGGGTAGGTCGTGTCCACCGCGGACGTCATTCTCACCGTGGTTGCAGCCGGCTGTATCCCCGCGGCTAGCGCGCTCGCGACCGCGTCCTGGCCCCGGCGGGCCCCGGTGGCAGCCATCCTGCTGTGGCAGGCGCTGGGCCTGAGCTGGGGTCTCGCCGCCGTCGGCGCCCTCGTAGGGTTCGCCGCGGCCGGGTCTCGTGCCGCCGTTGGCACCGGTGCGCTCAGCCGGCTGTTCAGCCTGGCGCGTGCGGACAACCCAGCCGGCATGGCCATGACCATAGGGCCGGCCCGGCTGGCCTGCCTGGCAGCTGGTCTGCTGCTGCTCGGCGTGCTCTGCTGGATCCTTGTCGCGGCAGCCGCGTCCGTGCTGCGTGCCCGGCAGCGTCAGCGCGAGCTGCTCAGCCTGCTGGCGCACTGCGATCCCAAGGTTCCCGGCGCTCTTGTCGTCGATCATCCTGCTGCCGCGGCCTACTGCCTGCCTGGTCTTCGGCCGGAGATCGTGATCAGTGCCGGAGCGCTCGACCTGCTCGACGCCGATGAGCTCGCCGCGGTGCTCGCCCATGAGCGGGCACATCTGCGGGAACGGCACGACCTGGTGCTCCTGCCGTTCCTCGCGCTGCTGCGCGCGTTCAGCTGGGCGGGCATCGCGACCCGCGCCTACCGGTCAGTCGGGCTGCTGCTGGAGATGCACGCCGATGACCTGGTGCTGCGCCAGCGGCCGGCCAGGGAGCTGGCCACCGCGCTGTTGCGCGTGGGCGCGGCCGGGGGCGGCGCGGTGCCGGCCGGAGCTTTCGCCGTGGCGGGCGCACAGGTGGAGTGCGAGGTCGCGGCCCGCGTGATCCGGCTGCTGCGGCCGCCGCCGGGTCTGAGCAACGCGGCCACCTCGCTCGTGCTCGCAGGGTGCGGCCTGCTCGTCGTCCTGCCGGCCGTGCTGCTGGTGCTGCCACTGCGCTAGCGGCTGACAGCGGGCCTAGTCGCCGACGCTGATCCGCAGCCGGCGGAAGCCGCGGCCCTTGCTCTCGATCTTGACGACCGAGATCCGGCCGATGTGCTTGGTGCTCGCCACGTGTGTTCCGCCGTCAGCCTGCTGGTCGAGGCCGACGATGTCGATGATCCGGACCGCCTGTACATCGGCCGGCACCAGGTTGGTGGCGGTCCTGATGATGTCCGGCAGCTCGAATGCCTGGGCCCGCGGCAGCACCCGTGCCTCGATGCGCCGGTCGGCGCTCACCTCGGTGTTGCACGCCGCCTCGACCGCATCCCGGAATCCGGGTGGCAGCTCGGGCAGGTCGAAATCCATGCGCGCCGTCAGGGGCTCCATGTTTCCGCCGGTGACGAGCGCACCGTAGTCCCGGTACACCACGCCGCACAGCACGTGCAGAGCGGAGTGCGTCCGCATGAGCGCGGTTCGCCGGTCGTCTGCGATCGCCCCGCGAACGGCTGTGCCGGCCGGCGGGACGGGGTCATCCTCGGCCGGGATCAGGTAGAGGTCGTCGCCCTTGCGCGCCCCGGCGATGCGGGTCTGCACACCGCCCCACAGCAGCACCCCCTCATCGGGCGGCTGGCCGCCGCCGCCGGGATAGAAGGCCGAGCGGTTGAGCACGATGCCATCCGGGCCGGAGTGCAGCACCACGGCGTCCCACTCCCGCAGCGCCTGGTCATCGAGCTCAAGCCGGTGCGTGCGCCACTGCGCCTCGGTCAACGGGCTGCTCCGATCGAATCAGCGTGCGCCAGGAGCGCGGGCTACCAGGACCCGTACGGGCCCTGGTGGGTACCGGGCCGGGCCCTGACGGAGCGCACCTTGGGTCGCACGTCGACCAGGTAGATCGCCGCCACGACGAAAGCCGCGATCGGGAAGATGCTGAGCAGGGCCAGGTACCCGACCGCACCGCCGATGCCGATGACGAACGCGACGCCGAGGATTACCAGCCACAGCGGCTTGGTCTGCTTTCCCGCCGCCGGGAACGCCGCCGTCGGACGGATGATCACGTCGATGAACGCCCACGTCTCCACGACGAAGGCACCGAGCAGGAGCACCCAGAAGAACAGGTTGATAACCGACAGTGCCGTCGGGTTCACGATGGTCACGACGTCACGCTACCTGCTCTGGCCAGGCGGCGGGAACTTATGAACGGTGGCGCCACCGCTGCCGCCCGTGTCCTCGCTCGACTCGTCAGCCTCGTCCTCATCGGCTGCGTACCGCCCGATCGCCAGCTTGCGCGGCCCGGTGCCGAGCGCTGCCGGGCTGATGTTCTCGGGCCAGGTGAGCTCCGCTGCGTCGGGCGGCAGCCCGGCCTGATCCTCGGCCAGCTCGTCCGCGTCGGCCCGGGACAAGATCGTCTGCCTGCGGAACGAGTCGTAGATCTCGATCAGCATCTGCTTCTGCCGCTCGGTCAGCTCCCGATCAGTGATCACGGCCTCCCGGACCACCGAGCCTGGCGGCCGGTCCTCCAGGAAGCCGGCCTGGACATAGAGCGCTTCCGCCGAGATCCGCAGCCCCCTCGCGATCTGCTGCAGGATGTCCGCGCTCGGCCGTCGCAGGCCGCGCTCGATCTGGCTCAGGTACGGATTGGAGATGCCAGCTGACTGGGCAAGCTGCCGCAGTGAGATCTTGGCCTGCTCGCGCTGCTCCCTGATGTAGGCGCCAATGGCACTCACGTTCACCGGGCTCATGTCAGCAGTCTTGCACCGTGGCGCTTGCAATTGCAAACGCCTAGCTAGCACCCCGGCCAACTAGCCGTCTTCTTGCACGTCGCCTTGCGTAGCCATGGTGCTACCAAGGGTAGTTTCACCGGCACGTGCCGTTTGCGCGCGAGGGGGGACAATGCCGAAGCCAGTTGGCTCTGACCAGCGCTACATGCCAGGGCTGGATGGGCTTCGCGCCATCGCGGTATTGGCCGTCATCGCCTTTCACGAGCAATTCAGCTGGGCCCCCGGCGGCCTGCTCGGAGTCAGCCTGTTCTTCACCCTGAGCGGCTACCTCATCACCGACCTGCTGCTCAGCAAGTGGGTCAGCACCGGTCGCTTGCACCTCGGCAACTTCTGGGCGCGCCGAGCCCGCCGGCTGCTGCCCGCCCTGTTCGTGATGCTGGTCATCGTCACCGGCTGGGTCACCGTGCTCGACCGGGCCCGCCTCGGGAGCCTGCGCGGTGCCGTGGCCGCCGCGGCGACCTACTCGAGCAACTGGTACCTGATCGTGGTGAACCAGTCGTACTTCGCCCGATTCGCGCCGCCGCAACCGCTGGACCACCTGTGGTCGCTGGCGGTCGAGGAGCAGTTCTACCTGCTGTGGCCGTGGCTGCTGCTGGTCGGCCTGCTCTGCGTCCGTCGCCGTGGCGCGGCCGGGATCCGCTGGCTCGTGCTGCCGACGCTGGCGCTCGCGGCCGCGTCTGCCATCGCCATGTACCTGCTCTACCACCCGGCCGTCGATCCGACCAGGGTCTACGAGGGCACCGACACGCGCGCCTCCGGGCTGCTCATAGGCGCGGCGCTCGCGATGGTGTGGCCGAGCAGCCGGGCTGCCCGGGCCCGAAGGGCGACGAGTCGGCTCCTCGACGGCCCGGCGGTAGCGGGCCTGGCGGTCATCGCGGTCATGATCTGGCGGGTTGGCCAGTACTCCCCGTTCCTCTACCGGGGCGGCCTGATCGTGCTGAGCGTCGCGACCGCGGCGGTCGTAGCAGCGGTGGCGTGCACCGGCAGCCTGGTCGGCACCGGTCTCGGCTGGCGACCGCTGCGCTGGATCGGCGTCCGGTCCTACGGGATCTATTTGTGGCACTATCCGGTTATCGTGCTGACGACGCCAGCCAACGCCACCGAGAACCTGCCCAGGGCGGCGGCTCAGGTGGTGGCGACCATCGTGCTGGCGGCGCTGTCCTGGCGCTACGTGGAGGAACCCATCCGCCGGGGTGCCATCGGTCGCGCGTGGCAGCGCGTCAGGGTCCGCCGTCTCACCGGGCTCGGTCCGGCCAGGGTCGCCGCCGCGGCTGCGTCCGTAGCCATGCTGGGTCTCGCCGCCGTCGGGCTCGCGGGCGTGGGCGGCATACCGGCCACCGCGTCCAGCGCGGCTGACCTCGCTGGCGGCAGCGTTTCGGCGGTAACGAACCCGTCCGGGTCCGCGCCCCGCCGCCATCACTGCCCCGGATCGGCGCCGAGCCACGGGTCTGGCTGCGTGGCGGCCGGGAGCTCGCCCAGCCCGTCCGCTGCGATGCCGCAGCAGGATCAGTTGCGCACGTCCTGCACGGCGGTCGCGCACATCGGCGATTCCACCTCCGACGGCCTGGTTTCGCCCGATTACCTGCCCGATCCCAGCCAGCGAATCCAGGCCCGCTACCAAGACGTCGGGGTGCAGGCGGTCTACACCGATATCACTGGCGCGCGGTCGGTCGTCGAGGTCCTGCCCGGCACGACCAATGGCTATCAGGCGGCTCAGAACCTCATCAGGCAGGGCTTCCATGGCTGCTGGGTGATAGCGCTCGGCACCAACGACACCGCTGACGTCGCGGTGGGTTCCAACGTCGGGCTCGCGGCCCGGATACAGGAGATGATGCAAGTCACCCAAGGCGAGCCGGTCATGTGGGTGAACGTCATATCGCTGCTGTCCTCGGGCCCGTACTCAGAGGCCGACATGCAGAATTGGAACGACGCGCTCATGCAGGCGTGCCCCAGGTACCCGAACATGCGCGTGTTCAACTGGGCTGCGCTGGCGCAGCCGAGCTGGTTCATCAGTGACGGCATCCATTACACCTCGGCGGGCTATGAGAAGCGCGCCCTGTACATCGCCGACGGCCTGGCGCTCGCGTTCCCGCGAGCCGGGAAGAGCGCGAGCTGCCTCATCAATCTGCCAAGCTCGCTGACCTCGCAGGCACCGAGTCCGTCGCCAGCCAGCCCGGGTGCCTCGTCGGCTACTCCCACGCCGACGGGTCAGCCTCCGGTTAAGCCAGCAGACGCGGTGCGGCCCTGATCTCGCCTACGATCCGGCCCCCGCCGGTGACCGGGCTGGTCGCGAGCGAGTCCAGAGCCGCCGAGTCGACACCGGTCTCGGTACCGACCCCGAAGCGACGCAGCAGGGCAACGGTCACCGGAACGCGACCGCGCGCCGCGCCGTCCTCGATCTTGAAGGCACCTGCTCGCCCGTCTGCTAGCGCGAAGCCCTCGACTCCCTCGGCGCCCGACTTGACCAGCAGGCCGGGAACCGCTGCCATCAGCGCGCGCTCGGGCCGCGCGGTCCCAGACGTCCACTCCGGATGCGCCCGCATGGCGTCGGCAACCGTCCGTTCCGGAGAGCCGGGCGCGGCCAGCACCAGCGCCCGGAATGCGCGAGCCAGCCCGGTCACCGACACGGCGAATAGCGGCGCGCCGCACCCGTCCACGCCGACCGCTGTCACCCGCTCGCCGGCTAGTTCGGCGAGCTCCACCCTGACCTGCTGCTGCAGGGGATGCTCGGGGTCGGTGTAGCTGGCGGTGGGCCAGTCGGCCGCGACACACGTTGCCAGCATGGCCGCGTGCTTGCCACTGCAGTTCATGTGCACCCGGTCGGCGAGCTCGCCCGACGCCAGCATGGCGCGGTACTCCCGGTCGTCGAGCGGCCGGTCTGCCGGGCACTGCAGGTCATCCTCGGTCAGTCCGGCGTCGGCGAGGATCTTGCGCACGCCGGCGACGTGGAAGTCCTCTCCGGAGTGACTGGCCGCGGCGAGCGCGAGCAGCTCACCGTCCAGATCGAGGCCGCAGCGAAGCATGGCGGCGGCCTGGAACGGCTTGTTCGACGACCGCGGGTACATGGGCGCAGCGGCCGGTCCGACGGACAGCAGGACCGCGCCGTCAGCCGCCAGCATGACAGCGGCGCCACGGTGCACGGACTCGGTGCGGCCCGACCTGACGACCTCGGCGAGGACGGGGCTGACTGGCTCAGTGGCGATCGGGCACCCCCAGCATGGCGCGGGCGGCCGTGGGGCTCATCGCGGGGCGCTGCGCGAGCTCTGCCGCCGCGGCGGCGCGCTCGACCAGCTCAGCGTTGCTCGCGACCGGTCGCCCGCGGGCGAAGGTGACCGTGTCCTCCATCCCGACGCGCAGGTGCCCGCCTGCCGCAAGGGCCGCGAAGAGCACCGGCAGCGAGGTGCGCCCGATCCCCGTTGCGGACCAGGTCGCCCCTGATGGCAGCGCCGCAACTGCCTGGACGAGCGTCTGTGCGTCGCCCGGCATGCCGCCGGGGACGCCCATCACGAGGTCGCAGTGCACGTGCCCGCCGGCGGGCTTGCCCAGCTCGGCCAGCAGCCGGTGCAGCGTCGCGATGTGGCCGAAGTCG
>JASHQA010000347.1 GCA_030037785.1 Streptosporangiaceae bacterium | reverse complement strand
GCCCGGCACTTCATGCCGAAGCGCGAACTGCTGGCGCTGATCGAGGCGTTCGCGGCCCTGAAGCTCAACCGGCTGCACCTGCACCTGTCCGATGATCAGGGCTGGCGGATCGAGAGCCGCCTGCACCCGTCCTTGCACGAGGTCGGCTCGCACCGGCCGCGCAGTCAGATCAGTCTCAACAGCGAGCAGCCGCGGGTGTACGACGACATCCCGCACGGCGGTTACTACTCGCTCGACGACCTGGCCGAGCTGGCCGCCTACGCCGGTCAGCGCGGCATGGCGGTGGTGCCGGAGATCGACGTGCCGGGCCACAGCACGGCGCTGCTGGCCGCCCTGCCCGAGCTCGGCTCGGGCAGGCCACCGGATGGTGGCTACCGGGTCAGCCCGGACTGGGGCGTCTTCGACAACCTGGTCGCCCCGCTGCCGGCGACCATGGCCGTGGTGCGCGATGTGCTCGGCGAGGTGATCGCCGCGACCGGAGCCAGGTACGTGCACATCGGCGGCGACGAGTGCGTGCTCGACCGCTGGGAGCAGGACGACCGGATCCTGGCGGCCCGGCGCGACCGCGGCCTGGCTACGACCTCGGCACAGCACGCGTCGTTCCTCAAAGACGTAGCGGATGTCCTCGCGGCAGACTTTGCCGTCAGGGCCGTCGTCTGGGACGAGGGTTTTGCCGGCCAGCACGGCGCGATGCTGCGACCGGACACGGTCGTGATGGCCTGGCGCGGCATGCAGGTTGCGCGCGCTGCGGCCGAGGCTGGTCACGACGTCATCGCGGCGCCGGTGCTGCCGACCTATTTCGACTACGCCCAGGACAGCGGCGAGGCCGAGCCGATCGCGATCGGCGGGCCGGTCCGGCTGGCCGATGTGGCCGCGTTCGGGCCGGTGGCGGCTGACTGGCCGCAGGCGGCGCGTGACCGGCTGATCGGAACCCAGTTCCAGGTCTGGACGGAATACATCCCTGACGGCCGCGCACTCGAATATATGATCTTCCCGCGGGCCTGCGCGCTCGCCGATGTGGCCTGGTCGGGCCGCGGGTCGCCCTCTCTCGCTGACAGTCCGAGCGGTGCCGGGCTGCTGTCGCGCATCGCCGCGCACCTCCGCCGGCTGGATGCGGCCGGCCTGGAGTACCGGCCGCTCGCCGGCCCGCGGCCGTGGCAGCAAGGCGGCACCGGGCCCCGGCGGCACCGGGCCGGCTACCCGGTTGAGGACGTGGCTGGTTACCTGCGCGAGCTGGCCGTGGCGAGCGGGGACTCGTAGCGCGCAGATGTCCGGGTTGACCGGGCAGCGTTAGCCTGCCTAACTTTAGACCGACTGGCCGGTATGACCCCCGGCCGGGGAACGAGCGGAGCGTGGCGCATGGCACTGAGGTCCAGGGAGTCCACGGGGCGCACCGGCAACCGAACGCCGGTCAAAGAGCGGCTGTTGCACGTGGCCACGCGACTATTCGCGCGGCACGGGTTCGAGGGCACCTCGGTCCAGGACATCGTCGACGCGGCCGGCGTCACCAAGGGCGCGATGTATCACTACTACGGCTCCAAGGATGACCTGCTCTACGAGGTCTACCATCAGGTCCTGTCGATGCAGCTGTCGCACCTGGATGAGATCGCCGCCGGACCCGGCACGGCAGAGCAGCGGCTGCGTGAGGCGGCAGCGGACGTGGTGCGTACCAGCCTGGACAACCTCGACGACATGATCGTGTTCTTTCGCTCCCTGCATATGTTGCCCGACGACAAGCAAGTACAGGTGCGCGCGGAGCGGCGGCGCTATCACGACAAGTTCAAGGCGCTGGTGGAGGAGGGTGTCGCAGCCGGCACGTTCCGCGCTGACATTTCCGCCGACATCGTCGTGCATTACTTCCTGAGCGTCGTCAACCAGCTCGGCTCGTGGTACCGGCCGGACGGGCCCTTGTCACCTGCCGAGGTGGGCGACTTGTTCACCGAGTTGCTGATCGGCGGCTTGGCGACGAGATAGACGAGAGATAGGGGAACGACGGGCCGTCGGGCGGCCGGCCGTCGGCACGCGCGCGGTCGTCCCGCGCGGGCGCTCAGGATCGGACGGTACCGTTGAGCCTGAGACGGTGGCGATCCAAAACGGGGCGGACTCCGACGTATGCAGCGCTCGATGCAGCGGTCCATGCCGTGGGAGACACAGCCGGGTAGGCCGTCCCGCCGGGGCGGGCGGCACCTGGGCGTCGTACGCAAGATCCTGCTCGCTCTGGTGACCCTGTTCCTCGCCTGCGTGCTCGGCTTCGGGATTCTGCTGCTGGTCACGCCGTCGGTGGCGAACGCCCGCCAGCTCGCGCAGCGCATCGATCACGCTCACGGCGCCCCGTATCCGGGCGTCGCGGCACCGGCCCGGTTCGCGGCCGCGCTGGAGGCGACTGAGGACCACCGGTTCGCGTCTGAGCCAGGGGTCGACCCGGTGGCGGTGCTCCGGGTCATCTACGGTGCCGTTGCCGGCCAGGGGGATGAGGGCGGCGCCACGCTGTACCAGCAGCTCGCGAAGATGCTCTACACGCCGGGCCAGTCGGGCCTCACGGCCAAGGCGGAGCAGGTGGCACTCGCGGTGAAGCTCAAGTACAGCTACAGCGGCGCGGAGATCCTGCGGCTCTATGGCGACGTCGTCTATTTCGGGCATGGCTTCTACGGTCTGCAGGATGCTAGCTGCGGCTACTTCGGAGTCCAGCCAGATCAGCTCTCCTGGCCGCAGGCTGCGCTGCTGGCAGGCCTGGTCCAGGGGCCGACCGCGGACGATCCGATCGACCACCCAGCGGCCGGCCTAGCCCGAGAGCAGCACGTCCTGGGCCGGCTCGTGGCGGTCGGGAAGCTCAGTCAGTCCAGCGCCGATGCATACCTGAAGGTGCCGCTGTCCAAGCTGCTTGCGCACGCGGGCGCCTGCCACGGCTAATGCGGGGAGCCTGCGCCTGGAACCCGAGGGTCTAGGAGATCCGGCGGTGGGAGATCGAGGCGCGCCCGTCCGCTGACGCGGGCTCGTCGTCGGGCGCGTGCCGGAAGGTCGGGCGGCCGGGCTTTGCGTGACTGTGCCGGCCGGCCTGGGTGTACGCACCGTTGGCCGAGGCGGCGCCGAGCGAGCCGCTGGGGGCCGTCGGCGCACCGACGGTGTCGGGAATGAGCTCCTCGAGCGCCGCGGGCGCCGCCGGGTTCGCCAGCCAGATCCACTTGCGGTAGGACCAGAACCGGAACAGGGTGCCGAGTCCGGTGCCGAC
>JASHQA010000346.1 GCA_030037785.1 Streptosporangiaceae bacterium | reverse complement strand
TGGCGGCCAGCGCGGCCCGGCCCGAGCGGCCGGAGCGGCGCGACCCGCAGCCCGGTAGCCACGCGGCCAGCATCGTGGGCGGACCGCTGATGGCCAGCACGGGCACGGTGGTGAACGAGCCCGCGACCGGAGCAGCGCCGCTCCCCAACGTGCCAGCCTCCGCCTGGGTGATCGCGAACGCCGACACCGGCCAGGTGCTCGCGGCCAAGGATCCGCACGGCGAGTACGGCCCAGCCAGCACGCTCAAGGTGCTCACCGCGGTCACCCTGATCCCCTTGCTCAACCCGAATGCCGAGATCGTGGCCACGCCACTGGCCACCTCGCAGCAGCCCACCAGCGCCGGCCTGATCACCGGCCAGTACTACAAGGTCTCCGACCTGTTCCGGGCCCTGCTGCTCATCTCGGCCAACGACGCAGCCGTCGCGCTCACCCAGGCCACCGGGTCATTCGCCAGGGGCATGGCGCTCATCAACGCCGAAGCCCGCCACCTGCAGGCCTACGACGTCGTGGCGAAGCTGCCCAACGGGCTGCCCGCGGCCGGCCAGGTTGTCTCTGCCTACGACGAAGCGCTGATCGCGCGGCAGGCCCTGAACATGCCCGCGTTCATGGGCTACGACCAGACCCGCACGAGCCAGCTGGAGCTCAAGCCGGGCGACTGGGAGACGCTGGTCAACCAGAACTACCTGCTCACCCAGTACCCGGGCGGTATCGGCGGCAAGATCGGCTGGACCGTCAGCTCCGAGGCCACCTACATCGGCCTGGCCAGGCGTAACGGTGTCACCCTCATCGTGACGGTGCTGCACTGCACGTCACTGCAGGAGATCACTTCCGCGGAGCAGCTGCTGGACTGGGGCTTCGCGATGAACGGCAGGGCAAAGCCGGTCGGCGTGCTGGTGCCGCCGCTGGCAGCCGCGACCCACGCCGCGCGCCGGCCCGGAGATGGCCTGCCAGTCCGGGCAGCTACTGCCGTTGCGGTAACCCCGGAGCCGGGTCCGCTCGGTGCCGCGGGGCTGGCGATCGGCGGCGTGGCCGTCGCGGCCCTGGGCCTCGTCAGCCTCGCGGCGATGCGCCGGCGCACGGTCCAGGCTCACCGCGGCACCGCGTCGGACGTGGAGCGAGCCGATTCGTGAGCGCCGATCTGGTGCTGCCGGAGGTGCGCCAGATCGGCGCCCGTCGCTCCGGCTAGCGCGTCAACTGTCGGCCGTGTCCGCGCCGTGCTGCCGACCACGGAACACCGGCACCGGCACGATGCGCGAGAGCGTTCCGCCCGCTGCGACCGGCTCCCGCTTCGGCAGGGGCTCGGCGTCTGCGGGCTCCTCCGGACGGGCGGTCGCGATGACGGTGAACCGGCCGAGCGCTGCCGCCGCCAGGAACACGATGACGACGCCGAGCCCGGTGAAGAAGCCGATCTGCTCCAGCGCCGCGCGCATGCCGCTCCCGGCTGGCAGCCCGGCCGTCGGCAGGCTGGCCCAGTGCCCGGCCACGGCGCCGCCGACGGCGAACCACGCGCCGGCCAGCGCGGCCAGCCACGCGCCGAATACAGCCAGCGGGCGCAGCCGGCTGATCAGCACGAGCAGCCCGCTGGCGAACGCGACAGCACCCGGCAGCACTTCCAGCCACATCCGGCCGACCGTGGCATCCCAGGTTCGGTCCGGGGTGTATGCGTAGTGGAAGTACGGGCCGACGAACGGGATCAGTGCGCCCCAGATACCGAGCAGCACAAGCAGAACGCCGACGACCGCGCCTTGGCTGCGCCGGACGCGAAGCATCCCAGCCAACTTGATCACTCCCTGCACAGGCGTGGGGGATTCGTATGCCTGCCGGGGCCGGAGCTACCCGAGCACAGGATGCCTACACATCAAACCAAAAGGGAACGGAGTTCCTCCGGGCCGACCCGATTCGCTAGCTACGCTCTTGTCCGGCTCAGCCATTGTCAACCGGATTGGCGGTATTGGCCGCCGTCAGCCGGCGGGCAGGAAGCCGACCCTGTCCCGCACCCTGGCCATCGTCGCCGACGCGATCCGGCGCGCCCTGACCGCGCCGGCGGCCAGCATCGTGTCTAGCTCCCCCTCATCGGCGAGGAGCTTTTCGGTGCGCTCCCGAATCGGCGCGAACGCATCGACGACGACCTCGGCCAGGTCCTTCTTCAATACCCCGTAACCGGATCCGGCGTAGCGCTGCTCCAGGCTGGCGACCGGCTCGCCGGACAGCGCCGAGTAGATGCGCAGCAGGTTCGTGACGCCCGGCTTCGCCTCCTCGTCGGCGCGCACCTCGCCGTCGGTGTCGGTGACCGCCCGCATGATCTTGCGCCGGATCGACCCTGGATCCTCGAGCACGTCGATGATGCCCTGCGGGGCCGAGGACGACTTGCTCATCTTGACGGTCGGGTCCTGCAGGTCGGTGATCTTGGCGACCTCGGGCAGGATGTAGGGGCCAGGCACGACGAAGGTCGCGCCGAACCGGTGGTTGAACCGCTGAGCCAGGTCCCTGGTGAGCTCGAGATGCTGGCGCTGGTCCTCGCCGACCGGTACCTGGTCGGCGTCATAGATCAGGATGTCGGCCGCCTGCAGAATCGGGTAGGTGAACAGGCCAACGCTCGCGCTCTCCGCGCCGCTCTTGGCCGACTTGTCCTTGAACTGGGTCATCCGGCTCGCCTCGCCGAAGCCAGTCAGGCAGGCCAGCACCCACTCAAGCTCGGTGTGCTCGGGGACGTGGCTCTGCACGAACACGATCGACCGGTCCGGGTCAAGCCCGGCCGCGAACAGCTGCGCTGCAGCGACCCTCGTGCGGCGGCGCAGCTCGGCCGGCTTCTGCGGCACGGTGATCGCGTGCAGGTCCACCACGCAGTACACGGTCTCGTGGGTGTCCTGCAATGCCACCCACTGGCGCAGCGCGCCGAGGTAATTGCCGACATGGAAAGAGTCCGCCGTCGGCTGGATTCCGGACAGCACGCGATGTCTGGGCATGCCCCGCAGTCTAGTTGTGCCCGGACCGGGCACCGCACGAGTTGCCTGGGCCGCGGCTCCCTAGAACCGGCCGCCGTTGTTGCGGATGTTCTTGAGGCGGGTCGAGAACTCGGAGTTGCTCAGATGTCTCAGTCCGTGAACGACTCCGAGATAGAG
>JASHQA010000345.1 GCA_030037785.1 Streptosporangiaceae bacterium | reverse complement strand
CGGGCGGCTACCCGGCCACCGGCGCCGGCGACGGCCGCGCCCACCGCGATCACCAGCGCCAGCACCACCGGCACCAGCAGCGCGCGGTGCAGGCCGAACGCGCTGGCCAGCCAGCCGATCAGCACCGGGCCGCAGAGCATCCCGGCGTAGCCCGATCCGGCGACTCTGGCGATTCCGAGCGCGGGCCTGGCCTGGTCGACGTTGCCCGCGGCGGACAACAGCAGCGGGAACGTACAGGACAAGCCGGCGCCGAACACGGCGAAGCCGGCGATGGCGCCCGCAGCGTCGCGGCTCAGCAGGCCGAGGCCGAGGCCCGCCGCCGCGAGCAGACCGCAGCACCGCATCAGGGGCGCGGCCCCGAACCGGGCGTTCAGCTGGTCGCCGGACAGCCGGCCGGCCGCCATCGCGACGCTGAACGCCGCGTAGCCGAGCGCGGCCAGCCCGGCCGACGCGCCGAGGTTGTCGTGCAGGTAGACCGCGCTCCAGCCCTCGGCCGATCCCTCGCCCAGCAGCGAGCAGGCGGCGAGCAGCGCCATCAGCAGCAGGGCCGGCGTCCAGGACCGCAGCCGACCGACGACAGCCCGGCCGACGACAGCCCGAGCGGCCGCGGCCGGGCGCACGACCGCGGCGGACTCGACCGCGTTCCCGCCCGAATCGGCAACCAGCCACCGGCCGGCCAGCGCGGCGACACACGCCAGCGGGCCGCCCACGATCGCGAAGTTGACCGCTGGCGCGATCCCGATCCACGCGAACAGCCCGCCGAGCAGCGCGCCGACCAGGCCGCCGAAGCTGTAGGAGGCGTGGAAGGACGTCATCAGCGGGCGGCCAGCCTGGCGTTCCACGAGGACGGCCTGAGAGTTCATCGCGACGTCCACCAGGCCGGCGACCAGCCCGAACGCGAACAGCGCCACCATGAGCGCGGCCAGGTCCGGCGCGAGCCCGAGGGGCACCGGCAGCGCGGCCACGCACGTCCCGGCGATCATGGTGGGCCGCCGGCTCCCGAACCTGTGCACGATCCGGCTGGCAAACAGCACCACCACGACGAGGCCGACCGGCGCGGCCAGCAGCGCCAGGCCGAGCACGCCGTCGGTCAGGTGCAGGTTCTGCTTCACCGCCGGGATCCTGGCCAGCCAGACGCCATTGGCGAGCCCGAGCGCGCCGAAGTAGGTCGCCACCCCGAGCCGGGCGCGGCGCAGGGCTGCGAGCGTCAGGTCCCGTCCAGGTCGACGACCCGCGCCAGGCCCGCGCCGGTCGCGGTGGCGATCTCGCCGAGCAGTTCCAGCGAGACCTCCGAGTCGGCGGATAGCACCAGCATCGCGTCACCGCCCTGCGCGCGCCGGCAGACTTGCATGCCGCCGATGTTGATCTGGTGGCTGCCGAGGATCTGGCCGACCGCGCCGACGACGCCGGGCCGGTCGACGTAGCCGAGGAAGATCATGTGCTCGGCCGGGGCGATCTCGGCGTCGAGCCCGTTGACCTCGACCAGCCGCTCGGCGAGCCGCAGGCCGGTGAGCGTGCCGCTGACGGACGCAAGCTGCCCGTCCGGCGCGGTGCCGCGAATGGTGACCAGATTGCGCCAGTCCTTGCTGACCCGGTCAGCGGTGAGGGTCAGCTCGACGCCGCGCTCCTTGGCCACGAGCGGCGCGTTCACGTAGCTGACCGGTTCCTCGGTCACGTCTGCGAACAGGCCCTTCATGGCCGCCAGCTCGAGCACGCTGACGTCGAGCGCGGCGATCTCACCCTTCGCCTCCACCGCGACGGACGCCGTGGCCCCGCCGGCCAGCGCAGCGAGCACGCGGCCGAGCTTCTCCACCAGCGGCAGCCACGGGCGCAGGTCTTCGGCGACCGCACCACCCTGCACGTTGACCGCGTCCGGCACGAACTCGCCGTCCAGGGCCAGCCGGACCGACCGGGCGACCTGGGTACCGGCCTTTTCCTGCGCCTCCGTCGTGCTCGCGCCGAGATGCGGCGTCACCACGACGTTGTCGAAGCCGAACAGCGGGCTGTCGGTGCAGGGCTCCTTGGCGTACACGTCGATGCCCGCGCCGGCGACCCGGCCCGCACGCAGCGCGGCCGCCAGCGCCGCCTCGTCGACGATGCCGCCGCGCGCGGCGTTGATGACGCGGACGGTGGGCTTGACCAGGTGCAGCTCCCGGTCACCGATGATGCCGATCGTCTCGGCGTTCTTCGGCAGGTGCACGGTGATGAAGTCGGACTCGGCGAGCAGCTCGTCGAGGGTGACCATGCGCACCCCGAGCTGCGTGGACGTGGCCACCGGGGCGTACGGGTCGTAGGCGATCACGGTCATGCCGAACGCCAGCAGCCGCTCCGCGACCAGCGCGCCGATCCGGCCGAGCCCGAGGATCCCGGCGACCTTGTCCTGCAGCTCCACGCCGGTGTACGCGGACCGCTTCCACTGGCCGCCCTTCAGCGAGCTGTTCGCCTGCGGCACGTTCCTGGCCAGCGCGAGCAGCAGCGCGACCGCGTGCTCGGCAGCGCTGACGACGTTGCTGGCCGGCGCGTTGACCACCATGACGCCGGCCTTGGTCGCCGCGTCCACGTCCACGTTGTCAAGGCCCACCCCGGCGCGCGCGACCACGCGCAGCCTGCGACCGTGCGCGATGGCCTCCGCGTCGATCTGCGTGGCACTGCGGACGATCACCGCGTCGACGTCAGCGAGCGCCGGAAGCAGCTTGCCGCGGTCCGCGCCGTCGGTGTAGCGCACCTCGAAGGAGGACTCGAGCAGGGCGATCCCGGCTGGTGACAGCTCCTCTGCGACGAGCACGACGGGTACGGCGGGTGCGGCGGGTGCAGGCACGACTCCTCCGAGTGTCCGGGCGCCAGGGCCCGACCAGTCTACCGGGGGCGATTTGTGAAGCCCTTCACAAGCCCTGAGCGGGCGCCGGGTCAGCAGCGGCGGGCGAGCCCTCCGGGGCGGGGAACGGCGCTGCGGCGGGACGCAGCGACGCCGGTCCGCGGCCGTCCATGCCAGCCGCCGCCTCGATCCGCTGCGCGGTCATCGGGCGGGCCACCAGGAAGCCCTGGCCGAGGCCACAGCCCATCGCGCGCAGCAACTCGAGCTGCTCGGGCCGCTCGATCCCCTCGGCCACGATCTCGATGCCGAGATCGTGGCCGACCTGGACGACGGTGCGGGTCAGCATCGCGAGCGTGCCGTCGGTGCCCAGTCCGGCGACGAACGACGGGTCGATCTTGATGATGTCGACCGGCAGCTCGCGCAAGTAGGCGAGCGAGGCGTAGCCGGTGCCGAAGTCGTCGATCGCCAGCCGCACGCCGAGGTGCCGCAGCCGCACGAGCCCGTCCATGATCGGCGCGTCGATCTCGATCAGCACCCGTTCGGTCACCTCGAGCGTCAGCGCTGATCGCGGCAGGCCGCTGTCGTCCAGCGCCGTGAGCACCATCTCGGCGAAGTCCGGCGCGCTGACCTGCCGGAGCGAGAA
>JASHQA010000344.1 GCA_030037785.1 Streptosporangiaceae bacterium | reverse complement strand
GAGGTCGTGGCCGGCACCAAGGCCGACCGGACGGAGGTCCTGGCCGATCGCATCCTGCTGTACGTGGCGGACGGGGACGTTGCGCTGAGTCAGGTCCGGGCCCTGGGCCTGGAGCCGCTGGCCTCACTCGTGCGGCGCAGCACGCTCGAGGACGTGTTCCTGCGGCTGACCGGCAGGAGCCTGGAGGACGGAGGATGACCGCCGTTGCCGAGGCGGGTGCCCGCCCTTCGGTAGCCGGGCCGTGGGGGATGGCGGTCCGGGCATTCCGCTGGTGGCTGGTCAATTACCGGCGAACCTGGCGTGGGTCGATCTACACCAGCGCGCTCAACCCGGTCCTGTACCTGGGAGCGATGGGGCTGGGCCTCGGCACGCTGGTTGACCAGCACGGCACTGCGCGCCTGGGCGGCGTGAGCTACCTGGCCTTCCTGGCGCCGGGCCTGATGGCCGCGAGCGCCATGCAGACGGCCGTGGGGGAGTCGCTGTACCCGGTGTTCTCGGCGGTGAAGTGGCAGCAGACGTATCAGGCCGCCGCCGCCACGCCGCTGCGGCCGGCCGACATCTACCGCGGTCACCTGATGTTCACCACGATGCGCCTGATCATGAACATGACGGTCTTCCTGGCCGTAATGGCCGCATTCGGCGTGATCCGATCGGCGTGGATGGTGGCCGGACTGCCGGTAGCGGTCCTCACCGGCCTGGCGTTTGCCGCCCCGCTCGACGCGTTCGCGGTGACGCGCCGGAAAAACGACCAGGCGTTCAACGTGATCTTCCGGTTCGGCATGATCCCGCTGTTCCTGTTCTCCGGCACGTTCTTTCCCGTCACGCAGCTGCCCGCCTGGATCCGCCCGGTGGCCTACGCCACACCGCTCTGGCACGGCGTGGCCCTCTGCCGGGCGCTGAGCACGGGCTCGCCCGACCTGCTCGGCGCGCTCGGCAACGTCGGCTACCTCGCGGCCCTCGCCGGGCTCAGCCTGGCGGCGGGCCAGATCACGTATCGGCGGCGGCTGTATGTCTGAGCACGCCGTGCCACTGCGAATCCTGCCGACGCCGCTGCTCCTCCGCCGGCTCGGGGGTCGTGGCAGCGCGCGCCTGATCGAGCGGCATGCCAGGGCGTACCGGCACGCCTGGCTCGTGCTGGCGTCGGGCTTCTTCGAGCCGCTGTTCTACCTGCTGTCAATCGGCGTGGGCATCGGCGAGCTCGTCGGCACAGTCAGCGTCGCCGGTCACGCGATCTCCTTCACCAGCTTCGTGGCGCCGGCGCTGCTGGCCACGTCGGCGATGAACGGCGCCATCTTCGACTCCACGTTCAACATCTTCTTCCGGCTCAAGTATGCCAAGCTGTACGACGCGGTGCTGGCTACGCCCATGCGGTCGGGAGAGGTGGCGCTCGGTGAGATCGGCTGGGCGCTGCTGCGCGGTGGCCTCTACGCCTGCGCGTTCATGGTGATCATGCTGGCGATGGGGCTCGTGCACTCGGTGTGGGCGGTGCTGGCGATCCCGGTGGCGCTGCTCATCGGCTTCGCCTTCGCCGGGGCCGGCATGGCGGCTACCACGTTCATGCGCAGCTGGCAGGACTTCGAGTACGTCACGCTCACGACGCTGCCGATGTTCCTGTTTTCGGCGACGTTCTACCCGCTCAGCGTGTATCCCCGAGCGATCCAGATCGTCGTCGACTGCACGCCGCTCTACCAGGGCATCGCGCTGCTCCGCGGTCTGACGCTCGGGTACGTGGGCCCGAGCTTGCTCTGGCACGTGCTCTATCTGGCTGCCATGGGATCGGCGGGCCTGGCGCTCGCCGGGCGGCGGATCGGCCGTCTGCTGCTGCGCTAGCCCGAAGTCCGGGCTAGCGGGCTAGCCGGCGAGCCGTTCGACGCGCGCGTGCAACTCGGGCACGAAGGCCTCGTGCTCCGGCTTCATCAGCACACTGCGCAGGATCCGTGCGTCGGTCTGATCGGCGTCGATGCCAGGGTGACGGCGGCCGAGAGCGGCTGCACTGACCCGCAGGGTGCTGAGATACGCGGCGCCCGAGGTCATCCCGTCGCTGAGGATGCGCGCTGATGCGGCGTCGATCGCCGACATCGCGCGCCCAGCCGGGAAGTAGCAGACGATGTCGAGTTCGGGTGGCTGGTAGAGACTCAGCCTCGCCGACTCCTGCAGGAGATCGGCCCAGCCGCGTGCGGCCCGGCGGCTGGCGGCGAGCAACTGGCCGAGCCCGCCCGGCGTCGGCGGCAGGACCTGGAAGGTGAGCCAGAGCGCGGCGGCCGCGGCGCCGGCTCGCGAGCACTCCAGGCTGATCTCGCCGAGGTGCAGGTCACCGGGCGTGAAATAGGTGTACGGCGAGTCGTGCAGGTAAAACCGGCCCACATCTGGGTCAGCTAACAACACCGCGCCGCAGCCGTACGGCTGCAGGCCATGCTTGTGCGGGTCGACGACGACCGAGTCGCAGCCGGCGATGGCGCCCCACGGCGCGGGATCGAGCCCGTCCTGGCCGGCGAGCAGCGCGTAGAAGCCGCCGTACGCGGCGTCGACGTGAACGCGGACGCCGTGGCGGCGCGCGATCTCGAGCACGCGGTGCACCGGATCGACAGCCCCGAGGCCGGTGGTGCCTGCGGTGGCGACGACGGTACCGACGCGTCCGGTGGCCAGCAGCGCGTCCAGCTCATCGAGGTCCAGCCGGCCCGCCGCGTCCGCGCCCACCGGCGTCCCGTCGATGCCGAGCACCGCGCACATTCGCGCGTGCGTGTAGTGCGCCTCCGAGCTGTAGGCGATCCCGAGGCCGGGGTGCAGTTCCCTGGCCACGTACAGCGCCTCGAGATTGGCGATCGTCCCGCTGGTCGTGAGGTGACCCAGATGCGTGCGGAGGCCGAACATGTCCGCGAGCCGGCCGACGACCTCTTTCTCCATCGTCGCGGTGGCCGGCCCGCCGTCGAGCGCGTGGTTGTTCGGGTTGATCAGCATCGCCGCCAGGTAGCCGACGACCGCCGCGGGATGCGGAGGCTTCATCATCTGGCCTGCGTAGGCAGGATGGAAGAACGGATAGTTATCGGTCAGCCTGCTGGTGAGCTCGGCAAGTGCCGCGCCGAGTCGCTCGTCGCTCACGGCCACTGACGGGTGCGCATCGTAGGCACCGAAGGTGCGCTGCCAGTCCGCGATCGCGTCAGCGGCGGCACCAAGCCAGTGATCCAGGTCCATGCGTCTCTTCTTCCCGCTTGCTCACGACGGCCGGCACCGGGTAGACCGTCAGTCGTGAATATAGGGGTCGTGTTTCCGCAGACCGAGATCGGCGCCGATCGCGGCGCGATCCGCTCCTACGCCCAGCGCGTCGAGGAGCTGGGGTTCAGCCACGTGCTGGCTTACGACCACGTGCTCGGGGCCGACCCGGCGATGCACGCGGGCTGGTCCGGGCCCTACGACGTGCACACCACGTTCCACGAGCCGTTCGTCCTGTTCGGCTACCTCGCGGGAGTCACGTCGCTGGCACTGGTCACCGGCATCATCATCCTGCCCCAGCGGCAGACGGCCCTCGTGGCGAAGCAGGCGGCCGAGGTAGACCTGCTCACGGGCGGCCGGTTCCGGCTCGGCATCGGCCTCGGCTGGAACGCCGTCGAGTACGAGGCGCTCGGCAAGAACTTCGCCGATCGTGGCCGCCGGATGGACGAGCAGGTCGAACTCCTGCGGCGGCTGTGGACGGAGCGAACCGTGACGTTTGACGGCGCGTACGAGACCGTGACAGGCGCCGGGCTCGCGCCGCTGCCGGTGCAGCGGCCGATCCCGGTCTGGTTCGGCGGGCAGTCCCGTCGTGCCTACGTCCGGGTGGGCCGGCTCGCCGACGGCTGGTTCCCGCAGCTGCCGCCGGACTCCAGGCTCGACGAGGCCCGCCAGGTCATCGCGGCAGCGGCCGAGGAAGCGGGCCGAGACCCAGCGGCGATCGCGATGGAGGGCCGGGTTAGCTGGGGCGGCGCCGACAGGCTGATCTACCATGTCGGCCGCTGGCAGGCCGCCGGAGCATCGCATGTCTGTATCAACACCATGGGTGCGGGCCTCGGCTCGGTCGACGGGCACCTCGAGGTGCTCGCGCAGGCCGCTGCGGCGCTCGGGCTCGGCTCGGACGCCAGATAGGGCGCCCGCTGCCGCAGCGCGAGCTGGGCGCGGGCGTCACTTCCGCTGGATGAGACCTAGCGTTCAGTCGTGAGGGTGGCGGCTCACGTCGCTACGTGGTGGTGGTCGTGAGGATGTGGTAGGTGCAGCCTCCCGACGGGGCGATGACGGCCACGTGGTACGGGCTCCCGACGGGCGGCGGTGGGGCATGGACGGTCGTCGCGCCGCTACCGCTCAGCGCCGGGGAGTTGACGATATTTCTGATGGCGGTTCCAGCGGCGGTTTCGAACCTGGCCACGAAGTGGCCCGTCGTGCCGGCCGGACATGTGTAGCTGTAGTGGGCGGTGAGCGGGGTCGACGGGGTCGCGAACGACGGCGCACTGGCGTCACCCCGCGACGTGAAGGATGACAGGGTGCGCGTCGTCACCGGTGCCGTTGGCGTGGTCGGCGTGTGTGATACGACCAGGCCAGCTATCAGGCCGCCCAGCGCCAGAACACCCAGCAGGCCTAGGATCGCCGGAACCCGACTCCGACGAGGTTCCCGGTATTCGGTGCGTGGTGGCGCCCTGTGCCCGCGCTCTTCTCGGCTCATGGTGGCGGTGCCCTGGCCTGGGGCCGAACCCCGCTGCCGGGGTGTGCTGCTCTGGACCGGATCCCTGCCCTGGGCCTGACCCGCGCCCTGCACGGGATCCCGCTGGCTACGGTGCCGTGGGTCGTCTGCCATCGATGCCTCCCTCATGCACGCAGTTGTGGGGGCCCGGATCGGACGTCTCCAGAATCTCACCAGGGGCCGACCAGGCTCCGGGAGCCCCCTGGGCTTCCGGAGCATCGACCACGAGGCAGCGCGACGGCTGGCAGCAGAGTCGGCGGCGTCGATGGCTTATCGGCGGCCTACTCCGGCTCGGGCGCGATGAGCTGAACTGTGGGAAAGTAAGTCCGGTACCTAGGTGCGTCCCTGGTCAGCAACCTGTAGCCGCGGATGGCCGAGTGCGCGCCGATGTAGAAGTCCGGCAGCGGGGAGCGCCGTTGGCCGCCACGTTTTCGGTACGCCAGGAATGCCTTTGCGGCCAGGAAGCCTGCCTCATACGGCAGTTCCTCACGGCGAAAATCCTCGGCGGGCACGGCGTCATCGAGGTTCTCGATCTGATCGAAGCCGACCGAGAACTCGGCGTACACAATCGGGTTGATCACCAGGTCGCCTTCGTCACGCGCCCGGGCGAGAGCGGTCTCCGACCACCGACTCCAGGCAGGATCTTCGGTCACGACGTCGAGGATGACGACGGAGTCCACGAGCGTGGCCGTGCCCCGG
>JASHQA010000343.1 GCA_030037785.1 Streptosporangiaceae bacterium | reverse complement strand
GCGATCCGCCGGTTCCCCGACAAGTTCCGGTCGCCAGCAGGCCGGGCTGCGGCAGTCGTGGCGCTGCGCACCTGCCGTCGCAGCGGCACCGCCTTGCTGGCAGGGTCCCGGCGGGTCGCCGCGCGGCTGCCTGCCGCGCTCGGCCATGCCGACGCAGCCGCTGGCCGGGAGCACCGGCAGCTGGCGGCCGTCGACGGCGCCGACCCTGGCCGCGTCCGGATTGTCACCGCCGCGAGTGCCAGCCAGGAGGCGGCGCTGATAGCCGACACCCTGCGTCGCGCGCACCTCATCGACGGCGTCCCCTGGTCGCAGCTGGCCGTGCTGGTCAGGTCGGCCGTTCGCCAGGCACCGGTCTTGCAACGGGCGCTGACAGTGGCCGGGGTGCCAGTCGTGGTGCCGGGCGATCAGCTCCCGCTGGTCGCAGAGCCGGGCACGCGACCGCTGCTGCGGCTGATCGGGTGCGCGATCCAGCCGGACGCGCTGGACGAGCAGGCGGCCACGGAGCTGCTGACCGGTCCACTCGGCGGGACGGACGCGCTCGGCCTGCGCCGGCTCCGGCGCGGTCTGCAGGCTGCCGCCCGCGCCGCAGACGCGCCGCCGACCCGAGAACCGCTGGCAGCAGCGCTGCGAGACCCGCGCGAGCTGGTCCAGGCTGGCTGGCCCGAGGACGCGGGCAGCGGGCCGCCTGACCCGGCGGTGGCCGCGGCACGCCGCATCGCGCTGCTGCTTCGGCTCGCTCGCGAGACAGCACAGGACGGCACGCCGCACGAGGTGCTGTGGGCCGTCTGGGAGGCCTCCGGGCTGGCCGCGGAGTGGCAGGCGGCGAGCGCGTCGGGCGGAGTGCGCGGCTCCCGCGCCGACGCCGACCTGGACGCGGTCGTCGCGCTGTTCGAGGCGGCGGCCCGGTTCACCGCCCGGCTGCCACACGGGTCGACCCGGTTGTTCCTCGACAGCCTGGCCGGGCAGGAGATCGTCGGTGACACGCTCGCTGCCCGCGCTGCCACCGGTGAGGCGGTCGTCGTGCTGACCGCGCACCGAGCCAAGGGCCTGGAGTGGGACCGGGTCGTCGTGGCCGGTGTCCAGGAGGGCAGCTGGCCCGACCTCCGGCAGCGCGGCTCCCTGCTCGGGATGGACGAGCTCGTTGACGTCGCCGCCGGTCGCCTGCTCGCCGAAGACCACGGCGAGGGCGTCGGCGTCAGGGCGGTGGCCACGACGGCGCAGCTGCTCGCCGAGGAACGCAGGCTCTTCTACGTCGCCGTGACCCGCGCCCGCCGCGAGGTCGTGGTCACCGCCGTGGCCGCCGAGGACGGCGAGGACCGGCCGTCCAGGTTCCTCGCCGAGCTCGCCGGTGCCGACATCGAGATCGAGCACGTCACCGGCGCCGGGCATCGCTGGCTGTCGCTGCCGGCCTTGACGGCCGAGCTGCGCCGAGCGGCCGCGGACACCTCGCTGCCTGCCGCCGCGCGGTCCGCCGCGGCCAGCCAGCTCGCCAGGCTGGCCAGGGCCGGGGTGCGGGGGGCGAGCCCGCGCCAGTGGTACGCGCTGACCGAGCTGACCGCGGCCGGCCACCTGCTGCCGGGGCCGGTCCAGGTCTCGCCGTCGAGGGTGGAGTCGTTCGCCAGGTGCGGGCTGCGCTGGCTGCTCGAAGCTGCCGTCGGTATCCGGTCGGCGGGCACCGCGCAGCACCTCGGTACCGTCATCCACGCCGCGGCCGCGCTCGCGGCTGACGGCGCTGATGACGGCGAGGTCGCCAAGCGCATCGACGAGCTGTGGCAGCACCTGGACTTCGGCAGCCAGTGGTACAGCGCGAAGCAGCGCGTCACCGCCGAGGCGATGGTGACCAGGTTCCTCGAGTGGCATCGCGCCAACCCGCGCGAGCTCATTGCGGTCGAGCAGCAGCTACGCGTCAGCATGGGCGGGATCACCATTACCGGCCAGGTGGACCGGCTGGAGCGAGACGAGCACGGTGCTGCGATCGTCGTGGATCTCAAGACGGGAACGGGCAAGCCTTCGGACGCCGAGCTCGACCGGCACCCGCAGCTTGGCGTCTACCAGCTCGCGGTGCTGCTCGGCGCGTTCGAGCAGCTCGGCCTCACCGAGCCGGGCGGCGCCGAGCTCGTCCAGGTCGGCAAGGCGGGGCTGAAGGCCAGCGTGCGCGTGCAGTCGCAGCGTGCGCTGCGCGACGACCCGGATCCCGGCTGGGCCAGGGAGCTGGTCGAGACCGTCGCGGCGGGCATGGCCGGACCGGTCTTCCGGGCCACCGCGAATCCGGGCTGCCGGGTCTGCCCGGTGGCCGCTAGCTGTCCCGTGGACGAGCGCGGCGGACAGGTGGTGCCGTGATGCCGCCGTCGGCCTACACCCCGGCGCAGCTAGCCCGGCTACTCGGCGGGCCGGAGCCGACGGCCGAGCAGGCGGCGGTCATCGGGGCGCCGCTGGCGCCGATGGCCGTCATCGCGGGCGCGGGCTCGGGCAAGAGCGAGACGATGGCGGCGCGTCTGGTGTGGCTGGTCGCAACCGGGCTGGTGCACCCGGAGCGAGCGCTCGGCCTCACGTTCACCAGGAAGGCAGCCGCGGAGCTGGCCAGCCGGGTCCGGTCCCGGCTCGCCGCCCTGCGGCGGGCCGGCCTCCAGCCGACGGGAGCAGACCCGGATGACGCGGACATTCTGACGGGCGAGCCTGTCATCGCGACCTACCACGCCTACGCCGGGCGGCTCGTCGCGGACCACGCGCTGCGCGAGGGACTCGAGCCGACGCTCCGGCTGATCACGCCCGCCGTTTCCTGGCAGCTGGCCGCCAGCGTGGTTGCTGCCTACGAGGGTCCCACCGACGCGGTGGACTGGACGCCCGCCACCGTGACCGCTGCGGTGCTGGCGCTCGCCGGGGAACTGGCCGAGCACCTGCGCGGCGCCGACGACGTCACGGCTGTCGGCGACTGGCTGGAATCGGAGGCGGCCGGCCTGGCCGGCCGCCTCCCACGACCGGTGGCTGACGTGCTCACGACGCAGCGGACCAGGGCGCAACTGCTGCCCCTCGTGGCCGCGTACGCGACTGCGAAGAGCGTCAGGGGGGTCATGGACTACGGCGACCAGGTCGCGCTCGCCGCCAGGATTGCCGCTGGCCACCCGGTCGTGGGGGACTGCGAGCGGGCCCGCTATCAGGTCGTGCTGCTCGATGAGTACCAGGACACCTCGCACGCCCAGCTCGTGCTGCTCAGATCGCTGTTCGGAACCGGACACCCGGTCACCGCGGTGGGCGACCCGTGCCAGTCGATCTACGGCTGGCGCGGGGCCAGCGCGGGCAACCTGCGCAGGTTCCGCACCGACTTCCCGGCTGCGGATGGTGCGCCTGCGGCGGTCCGGGTGCTGTCGACGAGCTTCCGCAACACCGGCAGGGTGCTGCGCGCCGCGGGCGCGATCCAGCAAGAGCTGCGCGCCGCGGCCCCGGATGTGCCGCTGCTCACGGCGCCCCCCGGCAGGGCCGGGCGCGGTCTCGTCCGCTGCGCACTGCTGGAGTCCGTGTCCGACGAGGCACGCTGGGTGGCCGAGCAGGCGGCGCTGCTGCTCAGCCTGGAGCCCGGCCTGGCCCCCGACGGACGGCCATGGCCCGATGACAGCAACGGCCGGGTGCGGCCGAGCGACATCGCGGTCTTGTGCCGGAAGCGGACGCAGTTTGCCGCGCTCCGTACCGCGTTCGAGGCTCGCGGCATCCCGGTCGAGGTGGTCGGCCTCGGCGGGCTGCTGACCGTGCCCGAGGTCGCCGACATCGTGGCGACCCTGCAGGTCATGCACGACCCGACGGCGGCCGCGCCGCTCGCCCGGCTGCTCACGTCGCCTCGGTGGCGGATCGGCCCGGCCGACCTGGTTGCCCTCGACCGCCGGGCGCGGGCGCTCGTCAGCGGCACGGAGCCGG
>JASHQA010000342.1 GCA_030037785.1 Streptosporangiaceae bacterium | reverse complement strand
ACCACGGTTCGCGGCTTCTTGTAGTCGGCCAGCCGGCCGGCCACGTACTGGCGGAGCGCTTCGGCGGTGAGCTCGCCGTCGCTGACCGGCGCCACCACCGCGCTGACCCGATGCCCGAAGCGCTCGTCGGGCAGCCCGACGACGAGCGCGTCGCGCACGCCGGGGTGCTCGACGAGCACCTGCTCGACCTCTTCGGCAAACACCTTCTCGCCGCCGGTGTTGATGACCCGGCTGTCGCGACCGCGGAACGTGATCGACCCGTCGCTCTCGACCGAAGCGAGGTCGCCCGGCACGACCCAGCGCCGGCCCCCGAGCGTCCGGAACGTCTGGGCGGTCTTCGCGGTGTCGCCGAGGTAGCCGATCTCGTCGTCGGCGGGAGCGGCGAGCACGCCGACCTGGCCGGAGCCGGGCACCACGTCGCGACCGGACTCGTCGATCACCCGCGCGCCGGGCAGCAACACGAAGCGCGATGTCACCACGTCATCGCCGCGACGGGTCTCGCAGATCGCGAACGGGCCGCCTTCCGACGCCGCGACCACGTCTCGGCACACGAAGTCACCGTGCGCCAGCAGGCGGCGCTTGACGTCGGCGCTCCACGTCACCCCGACGCTGAGGATCCGGCGGAGGCTGGACACGTCGTACGGCCGGCCGTCGCGTGCCGCCCGGTCCAGCGCGTCGGCCAGCGGCAGGGCGAAGACGTCGCCCACGATGGAGACGGTGTCGACGCGCTGCGCCGCGACGGTGCGGGCAAGCTCGTCGGCGTCATAGGAGCGGCCGGTCAGGAAGACCACCCGGCCGCCGGCCAGCAGCGCGCCGAGGCTGGTGTACATGCCGGTCGCGTGCATGAGCGGCGGCGCCGGCAGGCAGACGATCGTCTCGCCGCGCTCGGTCAGCCGCTGCGTCACCGACCGCAACTCTGCCAGCGTGGTCGGCAGCGGCTCGCCGAGCAGACCGAAGCCGTTCGCGGCGACGACGGCGAACAGCCACTCGTGCGTGACCAGTACGCCCTTGGGCTGGCCCGTGGTGCCGCCGGTGTACATGAGCCAGTGGTCCACGCCGCGCTCAGCCCGCGGCAGCGGCGTGGCCGCGCTGATCACCGCCTCGTAGCCGGCCGGGCCGTCGGTGCCGACCTCGATGAGCGTGCCCAGTCGCCCCGACCCCTGCTGGGCCTCGGTGACGCGCGGCAGCAGCGAGGTGTCCACGATGGCGGCAACGACGCCGGCGTCGTCGAACAGGTGGCGCATCTCCGCTGCCTGATACCGGTAGTTGACGTTGACCGGGATGGCCCGCAGTTTCAGGATCGCGAACACGCTCTCGATGTACTCGATGCCGTTGTAGAGCGCGATCGCCACCCGGTCCTCGGTGCCGATGCCGCGGCCAGCGAGGTATGCCGCGAGCCGGGACGCCCGCTCGTCGAGGTGCCGCCAGGTCCGGGCGCGGTCGCCGTGGGAGATCGCGATGCGATCAGCGCGCACATCCGCCACGGTCTCCAGCACCGACGCAAAGCTCTCCCGCACGGCCCGCCACCGCCTCTCCGCCGGCCAGGGGTCCGCGGCCGCCCGGCGGCCGCTCCGGCTAGCTCAGTCAACTGGGGCGCCGCGCCGGGCGTCAACACGTGACCCACGACGGCGGCTGGCGAGCATCCGACCGCGGACGGGGCTCGGCCCGTTCCCTCTTGGTGGTGGGCAACGCCATGGCGCGCCGCGGTCACGACGCGATGCCCGCATCTCCGGGCGGTCCACAGATGATCTTGATGGGAGTGGGTTTGCTATGGGCGGATCCATAGCAAACCCACTCCCATGGCGGTCCGGAAGTCCCGCCGGACGATCAGCCTGCTCCCCGCGGGCGTCCGGCCTGCGGACTGGCGGCAGCGGCCAGGCAGGTGACGACGTCATCGTCGCTCGTCTGGGAGAAATCATCGTAAAACTGGCTAATAGCCTGGAAGCCCGGGGGCGTGGCCACGCTGACGCACTGGTCGGCCTCCGCGCCGATGCGCGCCTCCCAGCCCGCCGGCGCGACCGGCACCGCCAGCACGACCCTGGCCGCGCCGAGTGCCCTGGCGATGCGACAGGCCGCCAGCGCCGTCGAGCCGGTGGCGATGCCGTCGTCGACGATCACGGCCGTCCGGCCTGTCAGCGGCAGCCGGGGGCGGTCGCCGCGATAGCGCCGGGCCCGCCGGTCGACTTCGGCCCGTTCCCGCGCCTCGACCTCGGCCATGCTGGGCTTGCTCACGCCGGCCTCCCAGATCACGGCGTGGTTGAGGACCCGCACGCCGTCCTCGCCGACGGCGCCCAGCCCCAGTTCGGGCTGGAACGGCACGCCGAGCTTGCGCACCACGATGACGTCGAGTGGCGCGCCGAGCGCCTTCGCGACCTCGGCGGCGACGGGGACTCCGCCGCGCGGCAGGCCCAGCACCACGACCGGCTCGCCGCGAAGGTCCGGCAGCCGCGCGGCCAACTGCCGCCCGGCGTCGGCGCGATCGGTGAAGACCATCGCATCCCCCACTGCCCACTCAACCAGACGGCGCCGGGCGTGCCGTCGCGCGGGCTGCGCCGGCGGGCTGACCAGGGGTCAGGCAGCCGGGAGCACGCCAGGCCGGTACGATAGAATGATAATCGTATGCGCAAGTATTCATGTGACGATGGAGCGCCGGTGCGCAAGCAAGACCGCGAGCCCGCGCCGCACCCGGACCGCCAGCCCGCGCCGCACCCGGACCGCCAGCGCGACGGCACGGCCGCGGCCGGGCATTCGCACGCGCCTGGCCCGGACGCCGACCGCCGTTACCTGCGCGCCACGCTGGCGCTGCTGACTGCCTTCCTGATCGGCGAGGTCGTGGCCGCGCTGACGTCCGGGTCGCTCGCGCTGCTGTCGGACGCTGGCCACATGCTCGCCGACGTCGGCGCCATCGCCGGGTCACTGTGGGCGATCCGGCTCGCCGCCCGGCCGCCGACCGGCGCGTGGACGTTCGGCTGGCGGCGGGCCGAGATCCTGTCTGCCGCAGTCAACGGCATCGCCCTGCTGGTCCTCGCGGGCATCCTGACCGTGCAGGCGATAGTCAGGCTCATCCACCCGGTGCACGTCGACGCCGCGCCCGTCCTCGGGGTGGCACTCGCGGGCATCGCCGTGAACATCGTCGCCGCGCAGCTCCTGGGCCGGGCCAGCAGACGGAGCCTGAACGTGGCAGGCGCGTTCCGGCACATCGTGACCGACCTGTACGGATTCCTGGGCACCGCCGCGGCTGCCGTGATCATCCTGACCACCGGCTACCTCCGGGCGGACTCGCTCGCGGCCCTGGTCGTGGTGGTGCTCATGGTCTTTGCTGCCTGGTCACTGCTGCGCGCCTCCGGCCGGATCCTGCTGGAGGCCGCGCCGGAGAACATGAACCTCGATGCCGTGCGGGCCCACCTGCTGGCCACCGAGCACGTGGTCGACGTGCACGACCTGCACGCCTGGACCGTCACGTCGAGCTTGCCTGCGCTGTCCGCGCACGTGACCGTCGACGACGCCTGCTTCACCGACGGGCACGCTCCCCGCCT
>JASHQA010000341.1 GCA_030037785.1 Streptosporangiaceae bacterium | reverse complement strand
GACGGCGGTCGCAGCGCCGACGAGGTGATGTCGCTCACCAGGGCGGCGGGCTTCGGCCCGGAGGTAAAGCGCCGGATTATGCTCGGTGCTTACGCGTTGTCTAGCGGTTACTACGACGCCTACTACGGCAAGGCACAGCAGGTACGAACGCTGATCTGCCGGGACTTCGACGCCGCGTTCGACCAGGTCGACGTCCTGGTGTCGCCGACCACGCCGACAACGGCGTTCCCGATCGGGGAACGGGTCGACGACCCGATGGCCATGTACCTCGCCGACCTGTGCACCATCCCGTCGGACCTGGCCATGAACGCTGCCATCTCGGTGCCGTGCGGGCTCGCCCCCGAGGACGGGCTGCCGGTGGGGCTGCAGGTGATGGCCCCTGGCCTGGCCGACGACCGCACGTACCGGGTCGCGGCGGCCCTCGAGGCGGCGCTCGAGCAGCGCTGGGGCGGGCCGTTGCTGGCGCAGGCGCCGCCGCTGGGCGAGTCGAAGGGACCGGCGAGATGACCACGCAAGTCGCGCACCTGGTGCCCTACGGCGAGGCGGTGTCCAGGTACGAGCCGGTCATCGGGCTCGAGACGCACGTCGAGCTCGGCACCGTCACCAAGATGTTTTGCGGTTGCCCGACCACGTTCGGGCTGCCGCCCAACTCGGCAGTCTGCCCGGTCTGTCTTGGCCTGCCCGGGTCACTGCCGGTGGCCAACAGGGCGGCCATCGAGTACACCATCCGGATCGGGCTGGCGCTGAACTGCACGATCGCGAGCTGGTGCCGGTTCGCCAGGAAGAACTACTTCTACCCTGACATGCCGAAGAACTTCCAGATCTCGCAGTACGACGAGCCGCTGTGCGCGAACGGCTGGCTGGACGTCACCATCGGCGGCCAGGCGGTCCGCGTCGACATCGAGCGGGTGCACCTGGAGGAGGACACCGGCAAGTCGCTGCACGTCGGCGGCGCGACCGGGCGGATTCACGGGGCCGACTACTCGCTCGTCGACTACAACCGGGCGGGCATCCCGCTGGTCGAGGTCGTCACCAAGCCGATCGTCGGCACCGGCGAGCTTGCTCCTGAGGTCGCCCGCGGCTACGTGACCGAGCTGCGTGACCTGCTCCGCGCCCTCGGCGTGTCCGACGTCCGGATGGAGGAGGGCTCGCTGCGCTGCGACGTCAACACGTCGCTGGCACCGCACGGAGCCGCCGAGTGGGGCACCCGGACGGAGACCAAGAACGTGAACTCGCTGCGCTCGGTCGAGCGCGCCGTCCGGTTCGAGATCGAGCGGCAGGCGGGCCTGCTCGACGCGGGGCTGCGCGTTGTCCAGGAGACCAGGCACTTCCACGAGGACACCGGGACGACGACCACGGGCCGCAGCAAGGAGGAGGCGCAGGACTACCGGTACTTCCCCGAGCCCGACCTCGTGCCGGTCGCACCGCCCGAGTCCTGGGTAGCGCAGATCGCGGCCAGCCTGCCGGAGCTGCCCGCCGCCCGGCGGCTGCGGCTGCAGACCAGCTGGGGTCTGCCGCCGGAAAACATGACGTGGCTGCGCAACGCGGGCGCGCTCGACCTGGTCGAGCAGACGGTCACTGCCGGGGCGTCGCCCGCCGAGGCCAGCAAGTGGTGGCTGGGCGAACTGGCCACGGAGTCGAACAAGCGCGGCGTCGAACTGGCCGAGCTGCCGATTACCCCGGAGCAGGTCGCCAGCGTCAGCGCGCTCGTCAGGGACGGCACGCTCAACGACAAGCTGGCTCGGCAGGTGCTTGAGGCGGTGCTCGCCGGTGAAGGCGACCCCGCTGAGGTCGTCGCGCAGCGCGACATCGCGGTGGTGAGCGACGACGTCGCGCTGATCGAAGCCGTGGACACGGTGATCGCGAACAACCCCGACGTGGCCGCCAAGATCCGGGACGGCAAGACGGCCGCGGTCGGCGCGCTGATGGGGCAGGTCATGGCCGCCACCAAGGGCCGCGCCGACGGCTCGCGCGTCCGCGAGCTGATCGTGCAGCGGCTGAGTTAGCCACTGAGCTAGCCGCTGAGTCAGCGAGGCGCCGCAGCCCAGCCGCGCCGCGCCGCGCCGAGCCGGTGGACGGCGCGGGCAGCACGTGGCGGCCGGCCCTCGCGGCCCGGTATGCTGGCGCCATGCAGTCCGCAGCGCATCAGGAGATGATGCCCCGCTAGCCGGGGCCACTTGACGCTGCCAGGATGCACAGTCCGCACGAGGCCCCGCGGGGGCCTCGATTCAGGTGCGGGGTCGGTGCCCCCGGATGGTTCCAGGAGGTACCGATGACCCGTATCTATCTGAGTACGACGATCCCGTACGTCAACGCCCGCCCGCACGTCGGCTACGCGCTCGAACTGGTGCAGGCCGACGTGCTCGCCCGGCACCACCGCCGGATCGGCGACGAGGTGCGGCTGCAGAGCGGCACCGACGACAACTCGCTGAAGAACGTGCTGGCCGCCGCGCAGGAGGGCGTCAGCACCAGGGACCTGGTCAACCGCAACGCCAGCGTCTTCGCCGGGCTGCGCGAGTGCCTGTCGCTGAGCTTCGACGACTTCATCCGGACCAGCAGCGACGCACGCCACCGGCCAGGGGTGGAGCGACTCTGGCGGGCTTGTCAGGCCAGCGGGGACCTGTACCGCCGGGATTACCAGGGGCGGTACTGCGTCGGCTGCGAGCAGTTCTACACCGAAGACGAACTGGTCGGCGGCAGCTGTCCGGAGCACGGCACCCGGCCGCAGCTCATCAGCGAGCAGAACTGGTTCTTCCGGCTGTCCCGGTACGCCGACCGGCTGCGCGCGGAGATCAGCGCGGGTCGGCTGCGGATCGAGCCCGCCGGCCGCCGCAACGAAGTGCTCGGCTTGCTGGACGGCGGCCTGACCGACTTCAGCGTGTCCAGGTCGGTGGAGCGGGCCCGCGGCTGGGGCATCGGCGTGCCCGGCGACCCCAGCCAGGTGATCTACGTGTGGTGGGACGCGCTCGGCAACTACGTCACGGCGCTCGGCTACGGGGCGACGGGCGCACGCGCCGCCGACTACCAGCGCTGGTGGCTCGACGCCGACCGGCGGGTGCACCTGGTCGGCAAAGGTGTGCTCCGGTTCCACGCGGTGTACTGGCCCGCGATTCTGCTGTCGGCAGGCGCCCCGCTGCCCACCGAGATCGTCGTGCACGACTATCTCACCATCGGTGGCAGCAAGATCAGCAAGTCGGCCGCCGGTGCCCAGCAGGACACCAGCGACCCGGTCGCGCTGGTCGCCGCGTACGGCGTGGACGCCCTGCGCTGGTGGCTGCTGCGCGACGTCCCGCGGGCTGGTGACACCGACTTCACCGCCGGCAAGCTGATCGGCCGGGCCAACCAGGATCTCGCCAACGGCCTCGGCAACCTCGTGAGCAGAGTCTCCGCGCTAGCCCACACATATCGGAACGGGGTCGTCTGGCCCTGTCGCCGTCCGCACGGGACCAGTCGCTGGCTCGCGGCGGCCGATGACGGTCCTGCGGTCGGCCAGGACTGGCCGTCCGACGCGGCCGCGCTCGCGGACACCGTCGAGCGGACCCCGGACGCCGTCCGGGCCGCGCTGGCCAGGTTCGACTTCCGTGCCGCCGCGGCTGCCGTGTTCGAGATCGTGGCGCAGGCCAACAGGTACATCGAGCAGGCCGAGCCCTGGCACCTCGGCCGGGCCGAGCTGGCGGGCGATGCCGTCGCCGGGCGCCGGCTCGACCAGGTGCTCGGCGCCCTCGTCGCGTCCTGCCAGGTGCTGGCGGCGGAGCTCTGGCCGTTCCTGCCGGACCTGGCCGTGCGGGTCGCCGCCGCGTGTGACAACGTCGGCGGCACGCTGCCAACGCCGCAGCGCGTGTTTCCCCGGATCGACCCCGAGCCCAGGCGCTATCCTGCCGTCGCTACTCAAACAGACCGGGAAAGCGAGGTTGCCTCGTGCGTGGTGGCCCCGGCGCCGTGCTGATCTGGGTCCCGACCGAGCAGGTGGCCGACGCGCTGGCCGGCCTGGACGGCGCGACCGTGGAGGTGGTCGCGCCCACCGGAGCCGCGCTGCCCGCTTCGGCCGACCGGGTGGAGTTCTACGTGCCGGCCTTCCTGCCGCCGCCGGCGGCCGTCACCGCCATGGCGCAGATGCCCAGGCTGCGGGTCGTGCAGACGCTGACCGCCGGCTTCGACAAGTTCCGGCCGCACGTGCCCGCGGGTGCGGTGCTGTGCAACGCCCGCGGTGCGCACGACGCCAGCACCGCCGAGTGGGTCGTGGGCGTGGCCGTAGCAGCGTTCCGTCAGTTCCCGTACTTCGCGGCCGAGCAGGCGGCTGGCCGGTGGAGCTACCGACTCACCGACAGCCTGGCCGGCAAGAGCGTGCTGATCGTCGGCTACGGCTCGATCGGCCAGGCCGTGGAGCGCCGGCTCGCCGCCTTCGACGTCGACATCCGCCGGGTGGCGCGGTCGGCGCGAGATGGGGTCAGCCCGGCCTCGGACCTGCCTCGGCTGCTGCCGGACGCGGACGTGGTGATCCTGCTGGCGCCGGTGACCGCAGCGACGGCCGGCATGGTGGACGCGGCGTTCCTGGCCCGGATGAAGGACGGCGCGCTGCTCGTCAACGCGGCCCGAGGTGTGCTGGTGGTCACCGACGACCTGGTGGCAGCGGTGCGCACGGGCCGGCTGTCGGCCGCGATGGACGTGACGGATCCGGAGCCACTGCCACCAGGTCACCCCCTCTGGGGTCTGCCGAACGTGCTGATCACGCCCCACATCGGCGGGTCTAACCCGTACTCGTTCGCGATGGCGAACACGCTCGTCCGGGCGCAGGCCGAGCGCTACATCGCCGGCCAGCCGCTCACCAACGTGATCACCGGCGAGTACTAGCGGCGGCCCCGGGGTCGGTCCCGGACCAAGACAGCGCAGGTCAGGACGTTTGTCGCAAGCCGCCACGAAGTTGTCGCCGTGTGTAGGCCCATCCTCAATCGAAGCGTGACCTCCGCCCCGTAGAGTCGGGGCCGCTCGTTTGAAGTGCGAGACACAGGACGTCTCCGGGAGCGCCGGCACGCCCGCCGGGACACCTGATGTGGCTGCCCGCCCGTCGGCGCAGGTATGACCCCCCTGCTTGGCGTGCAGCCTGCTGCGCCCTGACTCGCGCTCCGAACGTTCCGGTCTGGTGACACGGGACGCGGCCGACGGGAGGACTGGTGCGCGCACGCCCGGTGCAGGCACTCGCATCAGCCTGGCCGCGATGAGCCTGTCAGCGGCCGGCTGGACGACCGGCGGTGTCCTGCTGACGGTGCTCGCGGCCGTGCTGCTGATCCGCCGGTACCGGCAGGGCGACGCCGCCTGCCGGTGGCTCGCGATCGCCGTGGTGGTGTACGGCGCGGCCTTCGCCGCCCAGGGTGCCAGTGCCGGTGACATCACCCCGGCAGTCATCCAGCTCACGCTGACCGACCTGCTGGCGTTGCTTGGCCTGCCGCTGCTGGTCATCGCGCTGCTTCGGATGGCTCCGTTCGGCCGCATCGAGGGCACGGGGTGGCTCGCCGACGGCGGCATGGTCACGCTGGCCCTGTTCGCTGTCGGCTGGATCGCGGTGCTGCGGATGGCGTACGGGGCCACCGACGTCGGTCCTGGCTTCTTTGCCGTCGACCTGATCCACCCGGTCGCCGACGTCGTGGTGCTGGGCGGGACGCTGTGCCTCGCGCTGCGGGCGGGCCGGGCCGGGCTCACGCTGTACGGCGCGCTGGTCGCCGGCGCCCTCGGCGACTTCCTGGCCGTGCAGGCCCGGGCCAGCGGGATGCATCCGGGGGCCTGGCCCCAGGTCGCCTGGCTGGTGGCGATCTGCGTGCTGGGCTCGATCGGCGCGCTGCCCCGCCCGGCCGAGACCGGCAAGGAGCCCGCGCCGGTCCCGCTCGGCACCGTGGTCGCGATCACGGCCGCCGGGGCGAGCGGCGTCGTTACCCTCGTCTTCGCGCTCGTGACCTGGGGGCACAGCGGGTCGCTGCCGCTGGTCACCAGCGCGCTCCTGATCCTCGCCGTGGTCGCGCGCATCGCGGGGCTGATGCGTCAGGCGGCCGTGACCTCTGCCCTGGTCGAGCAAGTCGGCAGCCAGTTCCATCAGCTAGCCGACCGGACCAGCGACGTGGTCCTGCTGTGCGACGAGGCCGGCCTGATCAGGTACGCGAGCAGGGCGGTGGCCCACTACGGCTATGCGCCGGAGCGACTGTCCGGCACGCGGCTGCCGAGCCTGCTCCACCCCGACGACCTGCCGGGCGTGCTGCGGGCCGCCGCCGCTGCCCGGCACGACCGGACGGCGACCGACGCCCGTCAGCTGGCGTGCCGGGTCAGGTCGTCCGACGGCACCTGGCGGCACGTGCAGGGGACCGTGTCGCGGTACTCGGGCGGCGGGCCCGCGCTGCTGCTGATCACGGCGCGGGACATCAGCGACCAGGTCGCGCTGCGCCAGCAGGTCACCCAGCTCACCTACAACGACAGCCTGACCGGGCTGCCTAACCGGTCCTACGTCGAGGAGCGAGCCAAGGACCTGCTCGCCCGCCGGCGCGAGCAGCCGCGGCTGGCCGGGCGCACCGCGGCGATCTTCGTCGACCTGGACGGTTTCACCGCGATCAACGACTCGGTCGGCCACGGCGTCGGCGACCTGGTGCTCGCGCAAGCCGGGCTTCGGCTGCGCGGCCTGGTCCCCGCGCACGACACGGTGGCGCGCTGGGGCGGCGACGAGTTCGCGGTGCTGATCGAGAACGCCGCGGGTCCGCAGGAGGTCGTCGACATCGCCCAGCAGGTGACGGACGCCGTCGCGGCCGAGCCGTTCGACGTCGCCGGCCGGCAGCTCTCGGTCACCGCCAGCGTGGGCGTGGCGTTCGCCGACCTTGACGCGGACGACCACCTGCTGCGCAACGCCGACCTGGCCATGTCCAGGGCGAAAGAGGCCGGTGGTGGCCGGGTCGAGGTGTTCGCCGCGCACATGCACGCCGACGTGATCCGCCGGATCGAGCTCACGTCCGCGCTCCGCGCGGCGATCGAGGAGGACGGGCTCGGCATCGAGTACCAGCCGGTCGTGGAGCTGTCCACGTC
>JASHQA010000034.1 GCA_030037785.1 Streptosporangiaceae bacterium | reverse complement strand
CGGCCAGGATGGACGCGGTCCAGCAGCCAGCGGCCGTCGGTCTGCCGCTTTGATCGCACGAGCTCGATGGCTGCGGCCAGCCGGGAATCCGGCCCGGCACCTGAGCGCCGGAAGTAGTCGAGGGCGCGCAGCACGTCGTAGTGCCAGTAGTAGGGGAAAGCGAAGTCGAGATACTCCTGCTTGACGACCTCGCCGGTGCTCTTGCGGCGGAACAGCCCTCGCTCGAGCAGATACTCCTCGCCGCTGCGCCTCGCCTCGCGCACTGGGGCCGACCCGCCGGTGGCACGCTCGAATTCGAGCAGCCCGTCGAGCACGGTCAGCGTCGTGTCGAACGAGGAGCGCACGGATCCGTTCTCGGCCTCACAGTTCCACCCGCCATCGGCGAGCCGTTCGCCGAGGATCCGGTCGACCAGCGGCGAGACGTCCACTCCGTAGTACGCACCCGCCTCGATCGTCCTGCCGTTGATGCACGGCTCGACCTCGCCGTCAAAGTAACGCTGCCCGGCGTTCTCCCAGCGGCCGTGCTCGGCGACGAGCGAAGCGGCGCGGTGTGCCGCCGCGGACGTCGGATCGAGCCCGAGGATCTGCAAGGTCTGCAGGGTGTGCATCGTCGCCGTCCAGGGCTGCCCTGGCTCACCGCCACGGTAGGACGCCGGGAAGCAGGCGCCGCCGTCCCACAACCCATCGGCACCCTCGAGCGCCAGCAGTCGAGCGCCCCAGCCCTCGTGCTCCACCCGCGCTCGTTCGGCGGCGACCTCGTCGGGCGAGGCATCCGTGAGATCGTCGAGCACCTGCCAGCGGATGGCCGGGTCGGAGTCCAGCAGCCAGTCAACGATGGTTACCGGGGCAGTCATGGGCGGCCCTTCGGTCGTGGCGGTCACGTTGGTGTCGGTCGTCATAAGGCTGACGCTAACTCCGATTCCGGACAATCGGCTTCCGGAAGCGCTGCTGGCCCGTTGAGCCTGGCGAGAATCAGATGCTGCGGGCCCGGCTGCTGAGCGGAAGCCGGTCATCCTGGTGCCTTGGCGGGACCGGTCACCCGCTAAATTCCGCCAGCCGGCCGCGCTGCTGCTCGCTGAACGGGATCGCGGCACGGGCATCCTGATCCCAGCGCACCGTGATCACGCGCGCCTCTGCGGCCACTTCACCGGCCGCCGTCCGAAGGATCTCGCGGGTCGTCAGGCTGGTCGTTCCCAGCCGTTCCACGGTGATGGCGACGCGCGCGGTCCGGTCAGCGTGGCGGATCTCGGCCCGGAAGTCGATCTCGACGCGTACCACCACGTAGATCGGATCTCCCAGCGCCTGCAGGTAGAACGCGTCGCGGGCCTCCTCCAGGTAGGTGAGGTAGACCGCGTTGTTGACGTGACCCAGCGCATCGGTATCCCGCCACCGCACGCCGACCTGATGCTCGAAGACCAGCGCCACGCACTGCTCCTTATCCCTCGTAGCATCCTGAGGATTCACTGCGACATTTCTCAGGGCAGCCTGAGGACTCACTGCGACCGCGAGCGGCGCGCTGCTGCCATGCTCGCGGGTCGCTATGAGCGATATAGTGACTAATGCCGACAGGTATGCTGTGTGCAGTCATATAGGCTAAACCTCCTAGAAGGTACACGGCATGACTCGGCGCCCGCTCAATTCTCAGGGCCAGCTCACCGCGGGTCCATGAGTTCGGTCGAGCGTATGGCGAGGGCCGTTGGCTGGGGTCTCGTCCCCGCGTTGGTCGCCGGAACGTTGATCACCCTTGGGCTTGGCGCGCGTCACGCCCACGCATCTCCTATCGCAGTCACTCCGGTGGCAACGACCGCTGCTACCCGGCCGCCGATGGGCTGGAACGACTGGTACCAGGATCGGTGCAGGGTGACCGAGGCACTGATCCTGAAAAGCGCTCGCGAACTCGTCAGCACTGGCCTGGCCGCCGATGGCTACAACACCGTCGTGATCGACGACTGCTGGATGGCACCGAAGCGATCAGCTTCGGGCGCCCTGGTGCCTGACCCGGCAACATTCCCTGACGGCATCCGGTACGTCGCGAACGTGGTGCATAACCTCGGCCTCAAGCTCGGTATCTATGCGTCCGCTGGCACGGCCACGTGTGCCGGACGACCCGGCTCGTACGGTCATTACACCAAGGATGCAGACACATTCGCGAGTTGGGGAGTGGACTTCGTCAAGCTCGACTCCTGCCACCTTCCGAGCGGCGCGAATCCAGCGACGTTGTTCAACGAGTTCGGAACCGCGCTCAGCGCGGCTAACCGGGGCATCGTGTACTCGCAGGAATTGCCGGTGAGCGCAGCATCGTCAGCTGGCACCCCGAATTTCACCGCGCTGGTAGCCGCATCATCAGCCATATCCAACATGTGGCGCATCGCTCCTGACGAAAGCGCAGCGGTTGCCGCGGGCGTTTCCATCACGCAGCACCTTGAGGCAGACCTGCCGCTGTCGTCGTACGCGTCTCCCGGCCACTGGAACGACCTGGACATGCTCCTAGCCGGGAACAGCGTCTTCAGGTACTCGCTGTCGGCGCAAGAGAACCAGGCGGATGTATGGGCCATGGAGTCGAGCCCGATGATCGCCTCAGGAGACCTGACTTCCGCCGCGGCGCTCACTGTGCTGGGCAATAAGACGGTTATCGCCATTGACCAGGACGGCGTTCAGGGCAAGCTGGTTGATACTGAGGGAAGCATCGACGTCATTGCGAAGCCGGGCTCGGTGATGCTCGTCAACACCTCCTCTGCCCGCGCAGAGGTTCGTTACCAAGTATCGGGTCAGCTCGTCAATGTCTGGGGTAACGGCAAACCAGCACGAACCACTGACGGCTACCTGAACCGCACGCTGCCCGGTTATGGCGCGCTGATGTTCACCGTGCGGTAGCGGAATGGCGGACGGCAGTTCCGGCGCGACATCGTGAGCACTGCCACTAGAGCAGGGTCAGGTCACCGAACTTCGGTGTACTCGCTGGGGTCCAGGTGCACGACATCGGAGTAGCCGCTGCCGCCCGGCTGGTCGGTGTTCTGCCTGTGGTCCAGTTGCACGACGTTGAAACTGGCCCTGGAGAGCAGCTTGCGCAGGTGCCGCATCCCGGTCATGCCCGCGAGCGCGACAGCCACGGCGGCGGCGAGCACCGAGCCACCGAACAGCGCGAGCCCGCCGACGACGTGTCCCAGTATCATCATGATCACTGCGGCCAGCAGGGCCGCCGGCACGGCTGTCAGCAGCAGCAGTGCGAGGAGCGTCACGGCGATCACGCCCCTGGCCGACCCGCCCGGCGTCCGCTGCTCATGCCAATAGGTCATCGCGCTCACCTCGTTATCCCGGAGTACGCCACGGCCGGGCCTGCTCACAGCAACACGATATGTCGTGTGTTGTCGTTGTCAACGCGCCGCTCGATCAGGATGTTCCGACAGCCGTCCGGCGCGCGGGCTGGCCCGCCGCATCCCCGATGCGCGGGCGCATCTCCGATGATGGGCGGATGGAGTGGAGCTTCACTGGCGAGGTGATCGAGTGGCGCGGTCCGGCGCCGTACCTGTTCGTGGCGATGACGCCGGAGGACAGCGAGGATCTCAAAGAGCAGGCCAGCGGCCTGATCTACTGGGGGCAGGTGCCGGTCCACGTCGGCATTGGCGACACCGAGTTCACCACGGCCCTGTTTCCCAAGGACGGCCGCTACCTGGTGCCGGTCAAGGTGGCGGTGCAGCGTGCGGAGTCGATCGCGGAGGGGGCGGTCGTCGACGTGGTCGTGCGCCTCAACGTCGCACGCCGGCAATCCCTGCGGTAGCCACAGAAGGAGGGGTTCGTGCGCCTGATCGTTGTCGGCTCGGGAATTGTCGGGAGTGCCTGCGCACTCACCGCGACAAGGATGGGCGCGGATGTGACCCTGGTCGACGCGGATCACCGGGGTCGCGCGACAGCCGCGGGCGCTGGGATCATCTGCCCTTGGACCTCCGGGGCTGACGACCCGGACTGGTTCGCGTTCGCCTGCGCCGGCGCGCGCGCCTATCCCGCGCTCATCGACTCGCTGGCGGATCTGGGTGAGACTGCGGTCGGATACCGGCAGACCGGTGCCATGGTTCTAGCCGAGTCCCCGGAGCGCCAGGCAGAGATATGCCGGCAGCTGCTGGCCAGGCGTGACGGCGCGGCGGAGATGGGCGAAGTCACGGCGCTCGACCCGAGCCAAGCACGCGAGCTGTTCCCGCCGCTGAGCCCTGACTTCTGTGCGGTGCACGTCAGCGGCGGCGCCCGAGTCGATGGCCGGCTCATCTCTGCGGCGATGCGTCGGGCTGCCGGGCGTTCCGGCGCGACCGTTGTCG
>JASHQA010000033.1 GCA_030037785.1 Streptosporangiaceae bacterium | reverse complement strand
AGGTCAGCCAGCTCAGCGAGAACTTGCGCAGAGGGCAGGTAACGGACGCGACTACGCGAGTCTCCGCGTTGCTCGTGCGTCTGCGGCATGCGGATGTCGGGCAGGGAGGGCTCGGTCACGCGAGCAACAGTAACGGCGGGTTCCGTCCCGCCCCGGCGCGACACGCGCTGCGGCGATCTTGGCTGTGCCGTGGCAGCAAGCAGCGGGTTCCACGCGCCCGATGCCTTCCCACCCGCTGGCAAAAAGCCCGGCGCGATACTCACCGCCGACTCTCAGGTCGCCCGCTGCTCCCCCGTACCAGCGGCCCAGCCGTACGGGATCGGTGATTGCCGACCATACGTCGTCGATACCAGTCGCGACGCGGTCTTCCATGCGCACGACGCCCTTGCCAGCTGCCGATCCCAAGCTGCCCAGGATGCGGGCACCCTCCGCTGCGCTGCTGGTTATCTTCGCTACGTTGGCGGCACTGTAGCCGGGCTGGAGCTGGGCTCAGGGCTGACGGCGAGCGTACCGGACGGCGTGGGGACGGTACTCGCCCGTTATCATCGCCTGGCGCAGCGCCGTCAGGAAGTCGCGCGGCCCGTCGAAGTCCGGCATCTCCAGGTACGCGGCGCCAATCCCCTCCGGGTCGTGAGCGTCGGATCCGGCGCCGCCGGGCAGTTCATAGCGCGTCGCCAGCGCGGCCGCCCTGCGGTTGAGCTCCTGGTCCTCGATCTTGGCGTTGAATACCTCGACGACGTCGGCAACTCCGTCCGCGCACAGCTGCGCGGACGCCGCTGGATCCAGCGTGGACCGGCCTGGGTCGAACGGATGGGGCAGGTAGACAAGGCCGCCCTGGGCCTTGACGAGCCCGATGGCCTCCGCGAGCGGCAGCACGTAAGGGACGCGCTCGGTCAGGAACAGGCCGATGATGTCGCCCCGGGTGGTGCGGATCTCCTCGCCGATGATCACGCGGGCACCGATGCCGCGCTCGGTCGCGGCAACCGCCGCGGCGGTGACGTTGTGGTCGGTGATGCAGACGACGTCGAGCCGCTCCCGCTCGACCCGCTCGGCGAGCTCGTCGATGGTCGTGACGGCGTCGCCGGACATCGCGGTGTGCAGGTGACAGTCGACGCGGATCAGGTTGCTGCGCCTCGGCGGGATGACCCCGTCGACCGCCCCGCTGGACATCAGGCCTGCGGGAGGGGGACGCCGAGCTCGGCGAGTAGTTGCTGTGAGTACGTGATCCGGCCGGTGAGGCTGCGCGGGTCGCGGTGGCAGAGCATGAGCGCGGCCGCTGCCATCACCGACGTCGGCTCAGAGTTCGGGTCGCCCTCGGTGGTCAGGTGGTGGAACACCGTGCCCGGCGTCGGTACGACCTTCGTCGGCGACAGCGCGTTCACCGCGATGTTGTCCGCGTACAACTCGGCCGCCAGGCCAGTGGAGAATCGCTCGATCGCGGCCTTGCACATCCCGTAGACGGTGCCGCCCCGGCCCGCGAACGGACCGGGCGGAATGACCGGATGCCGGGCAGCGCCGGAGGAGATGTTGAGGATCCACCCCGCGCCGCGCTCGCGCATCCCCGGCAGCACGAGCTGGGCGAGCTGGAATGCGGCCTCGACCTGGACCGCGAACATCAGCGCGTAGCGCTTCGGCGTGAAGTCCTCGACCCGGGTGAAGTACGTGACCGCAGCGTTGTTGACCAGGATGTCGGGCTGGCCTAGCTGGTCAGCGGCCTGCGCGACCAGGCGCTCCCGGTCCGCTGGCCTGGACAGGTCGGCCGCGATGGCGACTGCCGTGCCGCCAGCGGCGGCGATTTGCGCCGCGGTCTCCGTGATCGTGCCCTCGAACCGGGAGACGCCGGGCTCGGCGGTTCGGGCGCTGACTGCCACGGCCGCGCCCTCGGCGCCAAACCGCCGCGCGATCTCGGCACCGATGCCCCGGCTGGCCCCGGTCACGATGGCCACACGGCCGTCCAGCAGACCCATACTCTGACCTCCGGTGACGACAATCTCGCAATGGAGCGAAATACTAGAAGCGTGTTCTACTAGGCCATTGGACCGACTCGAGCCGGCCGTGTCAATGCGGTCGGCGGGCGCTGCGGAGGTAACGATGCCACTCAACCACAGTCTCGTCGGTGTGCCCGGTGACCCGGTCGAACGGTCCTGGGGATCTACCGACGCGCTGCTGTACGCGATCGGCGTGGGGGCTGGCCTGGGCGACCCGCTGCAGGAGCTGCAGTTCACCACCGAGAACACCGCTGGCGTGCAGCAGCAGGTGCTGCCCACCTACGGCGTGCTGCTCGCGCAGGCCCGGGCGGCCGGCAGCATCGGCGACTTCGACCGGGCGATGCTCGTGCACGCCGGGCAGTCGATCGAGCTGCACAAGCCGCTGCCGGTGGAGGGCACGCTGCGCACCTCGGCGACGGTGACGGGCATGTACGACAAGGGTTCCGGTGCGCTCGTCGAGACCGAGAACCGCGCGGTCGACGCCGCGTCCGGTGCGCCGCTGGTGACGACGACGAGCGGCACCTTTATCCGTGGTGAGGGCGGGTTCGGCGGCGACCGTGGCACCGCGCCGGCCTGGGAGCTGCCAGATCGCGCGCCCGATCACAAGGTGACCGTGCAGACCAGGCCGGAGCAGGCGCTGCTGTACCGGCTGTCCGGCGACCGCAACCCACTGCACGCCGACCCGGCGTTCGCGGCCAGGGGCGGCTTCAGCCGGCCGATCCTGCACGGCTTGTGCACGTACGGGTTCACCGGCCGGGTGCTGCTGCACGAGGTCTGCGGCTCCGACCCGGCGCGCTTTGCCTTCATGTCCGGGCGGTTCAGCCGCCCGGTCCTGCCCGGCGAGTCGCTGGTCGTCTCCATCTGGGCCGGCGCGGACGGCACGGCTCAGTTCCAGACAGCCAAGGAGGACGGCACCGTCGTCATCGACCGGGGCACGCTGCGCTACAGGTAGCATGCGGCGCGTTGGCGCTGCGGCCGAGGTCACCGACCGCGCCGGACCCGAAGATCTAGTCCGACTTGCACTGATTGTCGGGTCCGTCGCGTGGCCCGCGCGGACTTCCCACCGATCTCGCGCGGTCAGTCGGGGTATATGCCCTGGTATGTGCGCGCGAAATCGATGGAATGTCTGGACGAGGGCGGTGCAGTGCGGGTCCGGTGCTGTGCAGTGCTGTGCGATGCGGGTCCGGTGCTGTGCGATGCGGCGCTAGGCCGGGTGCACCGCGCTGACGGGGCGGCCGTTCTCGAGGTAGACGCAGTGCGGCAGCCGGCTCCGGCCATCGGGCGTGCACACCGCGCGCACGCGGCGCCTGATCGGCTTGCGCAGCAGCGTCAGCGCGTCGCTCACCGGGACCAGCCGGTGCTCGGCCAGCTCCGCGGCCTGCAGGCTTATGCCACTCAGCAGGCCGTCGGCCAGTTCGCCGCAGTCGAACAGGAAGCGGATGCCTCCCCCGCGGCCCGGCTTCGGCGGACGGAAGTCCACGCACGCCAGGCGGGCGCTCGTGAGGGCGATGCCGCACTCCTCCGACACTTCGCGCTGGCACGCCTGCCAGGGCGTCTCGCCGTCCGCCTCCATCACGCCGCCGGGGATCGTCCAGCCGGACTTGTATGTCGGTCGCAGAATCAGCAGCCGGCCCTGGCGGTCGAAGATGAGCGCGCCGGCCGAGACGGGGACGGCGGGCAGACGGTAGTCGTCCGCCACCACGTGCGCGTCCATTTCGGCCATGCCTCACCTTAGCCCGCGCCGGTACAGTGTCCGGATGTCCACCTTCATCACCCGGCTCGCCCCCGCGGCCGGTGCGACCGGAATCCGGCTGGCGGTCAAGGACTTGATCGACGTCGAGGGCGTGCCCACCACCGCCGGAAGCCGCGCCGTCGCCGAGTGGGCGCGGCCCGCTGACCGCGACGCCGCGTGCCTCTCCGGCGCGCGCGCGGCGGGCGCCGTCATCGTCGGCAAGGCGAACCTGCACGAGCTTGCGTACGGCGGAGCTGGTGTCAACGAGTGGTTCGGCACGCCGGTCAACCCGCTGGATCCGAGCCTGCTGCCCGGCGGCTCGTCGAGCGGGTCGGCCGTCGCGGTGGCCGTCGGGGACGCGGACGTCGCCTACGGCTCCGACACCGGCGGCTCGGTGCGGATACCGGCCGCGTTCTGCGCCATCACCGGGCTGAAGACCACGCACGGCCGGGTCTCGCTCGACCGAGTGTGGCCGCTCGCGCCGAGCTTGGACACGGTGGGCCCGATGGCCAGAGACGTGGCGGGCGTGGTGACCGGCATGACGCTGCTGGAGCCCGGCTTCCGGGTCAGCCGACCGGCGGCCGGCCGGATCGGGCGGATCCGGCCGGCCGGGATCGACGTGGATCCGCGCATCGACGCGGCGGTCGACGCCGCGCTCGCCCGCAGCGGGCTGGACATCGCGGACGTTGACCTGCCTGGCTGGCTGGCCGCGCGGGAGACCTGCGGCGCGATACTCGACGCCGAGGCAGCCGAGTCGAACCGGGTGCTGCTAGCCGACCCCGCCAGGCGCGCGCTGATCGGCCCGAACGTGCTGGCCAGGCTCACCGCCGCCGGGACCGTGACGCCCGAGCAGGTCAGCCGGGCCCGCGCCAGCCAGCCCGGCTGGCGGCAGGCGATGAGCGACGCGCTGCTCGCCGCGGGCGGGCTGCTGGCGCTGCCGACGGTTCCCTGCTACCCGCCACCGCTAACGGCGCCACCGATTCTGCATTTCACCGCGTTCACCAACGCGGTGAACCTGGCGGGCTTCCCGGCGCTGGCGCTACCGGTGCCGAGCGAGCACTCGCTGCCCGCGAGCCTGCAGCTGATCGGCGCGCCGGGCGCCGAGGAACTGCTGCTCGCCACCGGCGCTGTCATCGAGGCGGCTGCCGGGTACGCGCGAGCCAGGTGACGAGCTGGGGCGGCACTGTCGGCCAGCGCGGCCCGAAGCGGCGATGCCGGCGCCTGCGGCCCGTCCGGTCAGAGAGCACGCCACCCGGCACGTCCGTAGGCCGCGCCGAGAAGCCAGTCGAGGAAGCTGTCCATGGCTGACTCCAGTGGCTTCGGTGGTACCTGAGTCACGGCAGCTTCCAGTCCAGCGGCTGGCCGCCTTGCTGCTGCAGCAGTCGGTCGGCGCGGCTGAACGGGCGGGAGCCGAAGAAGCCGCGGTCGGCCGACATCGGGCTCGGGTGCGCGGACTGGATCGTGGGCGTGTCGCCGAGCAGCGGCGCAAGGTTGCGCGCGTCGTTGCCCCACAGGATCGCGACCAGCGGTCCGCTGCGCGCGGCGAGCGCGCGGATCGCCTGCTCGGTGACGTGCTCCCAGCCCTTGCCGCGGTGCGCGGCGGGCTTGCCGGGCTGGACTGTGAGCACCCTGTTCAGCAGCATGACGCCGCGCTCGGACCAGGGCGACAGGTCACCGGTCGACGGTCGCGGGTAGCCGAGGTCGGCGGAGTACTCGATGAAGATGTTGATCAGGCTGCCGGGCAGCCTTCGCACGTCCGGCGCGACCGAGAAGCTCAGGCCGACCGGGTGGCCCGGCGTCGGATACGGATCCTGCCCCACGACCAGCACTCGGACGTCCGCCATCGGCTGACGGAACGCGCGCAGGATGTTGTCCCCGGCAGGAAGGTAACCGCGACCCGCCGCGATCTCGGCTCGCAGGAACGCGCCCAGCTCGGTGACGGTCGGCTCGACCGGCTGGAGCGCCTCGGCCCAGTCCGGGGCGACGAGTTCGGTGAGGGAGCGTGCCGCCATGGTGGCCACTGTAGGGCAGCACGGCTGCAGGGTGGGCTGCCTTAGCGTCGCGGCTATGACCCGTCAGCGGGCGTGGCGCGGCCGGGCGCGTCGCCGTCGGCGCGCGCCGTCTTCCAGGTGCCGGTCCTGGCGGCGATGTAGTTCTCGTAGTCGGCCGAGGTGTGCTGATTAGCCAGCAGTGGCGCGTCCTGCAGGTGGCTCAGGGGCACCTGCAGGTCAGAAACCTGCTGCGCTTGCAGGCTCAGCAGATGCGAGACCTCGCCGGCCGCTGGGTTCGGTCCGCTCGAGGTTGGGGCTGTCACGCCAGCCATCGGGTCATCGGTGCGCGGCGTCGTGAGCGTGAGTACGCTGCCGAGGTCGGGCGCGGCAGCGTCCCGGGCTGTCAGGGCGGGCAGGCCGAAGCGCTGCTCGATCGTCTTGAGCACGGAGGTGTGATCGATCGGCGTGCCGCCGTCACGGACCCGGTAGATCGTGCCGGCCGGGATGAGCGGTGACACCAGCACCGCCGGCACCCGGACGCCGAATCGCGTGAAGTCAAATCCGAACTCGCCGATCGTGCTGTCGGGCGGCGTCGCGCCGGTCGGCGGGGGAACGTGGTCGTAGCAGCCGCCGTGCTCGTCATACGTGATGATCAGCAGCGTGCTGGCCCACCCTGGACCGCTGCGGACCGCCTGGTAAACCTGCAAGATGAACGCTTCGCCGAGCGCCACGTCGTAGTTGGGGTGCTGGCTGTTGCCCGTCGAGCTCCAGCTGGGTTCCAGGAACGAGTACGCCGGCAGGTGCCCGGCCGCGGCGTCGGCCTGAAAGTCGGCGAACTTACCGAAGTTGGTTTCCGGCGCGTCCAGCGTGTCCGGGAAGTCGGCTCTGGTGAGCGGCGCGGCGTCGTAGCCGTAGATCTTCCAGCTCACGTTGTGCGCGGTCATGAGGCCGAAGATGCTCTGGACCGTGAACGACGACGTGGCGTCGTTCATGTGGCCCTGACTCGTGGCCGCACACGCGAAGGCGCGGTTCGGGAACGTCTCGGTCGGCACCGAGCTGTACCAGTGATCGCAGACCGCGTAGCCGCGTGCGAGCCCGGACAGCACCGGCAGCGCCGTCGGCGGGAACACGCCCATGATGCTGCTGGCGGTCGTGCCCGCCAGGACGCTGCGGCCCACTCGCTGGTCGTAGGAGATGGCGGACTCGAAGCTGGTGACGAATCCGGTCATCGAAGCGACTGCCGCTCCGGGCGGGCTTCCGGTGCCGAACAGCTGGACGTTGGTGTTGGCGTACCCTTCCCCGGGGTCGGCACCCGGCATGAAGTAGGCGCCAGGGGTTGAGGTGTCGATCGTGAACACCGCGACCGGCCGGCCGCTGCTGTCGGTGTTCGACTCGGTGCCGAGCAGGCCCTCGAACGGCTGACCATTGGGCCCTGACCGGCCCGGATACAAGAACCCGAGCATGTGGTCGAAGGACCGGTTTTCGAGCATGACCTGCACGATGTGCTGGACCGCGGCGAGCGGCCCGGCTTGCTGCGGACGCTGCGCAGGCTGACCGGGCTTCGGGGGAGTCGACATGGGCACATGATCGCTGAGAAGCCGCCTCCCGCTCAAGGGGCTGGCGCGCCGGGCCGAGGCGCTGGTCGGCAGGCGTGCTCCGGTCAGCTAGCCGCGGCTCGCGCGCCGCGGGCCACGCCGTCCGGCGTGTCCGCGAGATCGCCCGGCCCGCGAACGGCGCCGCGCCGTCGCAATTCAGCTAGTACGCCCTCGCCGAACCAGTACGCCTCCTCAAGGTGCGGGTAGCCGGACATGATGAATTCTTCGATGCCCAGGGACGCGTATTCCTCGATCCGGTCCGCGACCTCCGCATGGCTGCCGACGAGCGCGGTCCCGGCGCCGCCGCGGACCAGGCCGATCCCGGCCCACAGGTTGGGGTAGATCTCCAGGTCCTCGGGCCGGCCACCGGACCGGTATGCCTCGTGCAGGCTGCGCATGGTCCGCTGCCCCACCGAGACCGACTGGCCGAGCGCCCGTTGCGAGGTGGCGATCTCCGCCGGGGTCAGCTCGGCGAGCATCCGGCCCGCCTCAGCCCACGCGTCCGTCGCGGTGTCCCGGCTGATGGTGTGCAGCCGGATGCCGAACCGCAGCGTGCGGCCGGCCTGGCCCGCGAGCTCGCGCATCCAGGCGATTTTGGTCGCCACCGCGTCCGGTGGCTCGCCCCATGTGAGGTACACGTCAACGTACCTCGCGGCGACCGGCCCGGCGGCCGGGGACGAGCCGCCGAAGTAGACGGTCGGCACCGGGTCGGGTCTCGCCATGACCGTCGCGCCCTCGACCCGATAATGCGCGCCCGCGAAGTCGTACGGCTCGCCGCTCCAGGCGCCGCGGACGATGTCGAGGAATTCGCCGGTCCGCGAGTACCTCTCGTCGTGGCTGAGAAAGTCGCCGAACCGGCGCTGCTCGGTGTCCTCGCCGCCCGTGACCACGTTGAGCAGCAGCCGGCCACCGGAGATGCGCTGGTACGTGGTCGCCATCTGGGCCGCCAGCGTCGGGGAAACGAAGCCCGGCCGGAAGGCGACCAGGAACTTCAGCCGCTTCGTCTGGCTGATCAGCGCGGCCGTGGTGAGCCAGGCGTCCTCACACCAGGTCCCCGTCGGCGTGAGCACCCCGGTGAAGCCGAGTTGCTCGGCCGAGCGGGCGACCTGGCCGAGGTAGTCGATGTCCGGCGGCCGAGCGGCGGCGCGGGCGCCGGCGGCGAGCTGGGACGGCCGGGACGTGGCACCGGCGAGCGGGATGTTGTGCCCCCGCCCGACGATGCCCCGACCGTCACCAGACGTCGGCAAGAACCAGTGGAAGACCAGGCTCACGACGACCCTCCGAGCATGTTGTTCGACCTGGTGCCGCGTAGTCGGAGAAGTCGGCCTTGTCCGGGGTCAGGCCAGCCTCGACGTCGCTGCGCTGTGGCTGCGGGTCAGGTCGGCGTCTTCGACGGCGTCGGCTTGCTCAAGCTGCCAGAATGGAGATTATTCCCTATATTATGAATCGATAAACACCAAATTACATTACCCTATCTGGGAACCGAGACAGCGACCTGCCCAGGGATTAAGCGGATCCGGGGGTCATGCCGCGCCTAACGGGCCTATCCTCCGGGTGCAGGTCCTCCGGGTGCAGGTCCTCCGGGTGCAGGTCCTCCGGGCAGCGGGCGTGGTCGGTCTCCGCCACCCGGCGTGGTCGGTCTCCGCCACCCGGCGTGGTCGGTCTCCGCCACCGGCTTCGCGATCATCGCCGTGCGGGCGCCTGGGCGCCCGGTCTCGGGCCGGGCCGGGCAGCGGGCAGCGGGGGGCACCGCCCGTGATCGGTAAGATCGCATCGCTTGACTACTCGGACCTCGCTCGCCGGTAGGCTGCCTGGTCTGGAGCGTCCCGGTCGGGGAACAGCACTATTCGGAGGGCCGGGGGCGGTCGTGGACGTTGGGTAGGGATGTGGAATGGCGCTTCGGGAGCCAGTGCTGGCGGCTGAGACGGTCGAGCTGCCTGAGCCGTGGTGCTCAGCTGTCGTGACGGTCGTGCTGCCCACCTACAACGAGGCAGCCAACCTCCCGGTCATCGTCGCGGAGCTGCTGAGCCTTCCGCTGACTGGCCTTCGCATCCTGGTTGCCGACGACAACTCGCCGGACGGCACCGGCGCGGTCGCCGACGAGCTCGCCGAGAAATACGGCGCTGACCGGGTCACGGTCGTGCACCGCGCGGCCAAGCAGGGCCTGGGCCGCGCGTACGTCGACGGCATGACCCGCGCCATCGCGGCGGGCGCGGAGTACGTCGTGCAGATGGACAGCGACCTGTCCCACTCGCCGCAGTACATCCCGCAGCTGCTCGGCACGCTGCTGTCGACGCAAGCCGACGTCGTGATCGGGTCACGGTACGTCTGCGGCGCCAGCCTGGCCAGCGAGTGGGCGTGGCACCGCAAGGCGCTGTCGGGGTTCGCGAACCTGTACGTGCGCGCCCTGCTGCGGCTCGGGGTTCGCGACGTCACGGCCGGGTTCAAGCTGTGGCGCGCCAGCGCGCTCACCGCCATCGAGGTGGCGAGCGTCCGCAGCAACGGCTATAGCTTCCAAGTCGAGATGAACTACCGGAGCGTGCAGCACGGCCTGAAGATCGTCGAGCTGCCGATCCACTTCACCGACCGGCGCGAGGGCGAGAGCAAGATGAGTCTGCGGGTTCAGCTCGAGTCCGCGGTGATGCCGTTCTGGCTGCGCCGCCGGACTCGGTAACCGCCGGACTCGGTAACCGCCGGACTCGGTAACCGCCGGACCCGCTAGCCGTCGGCTGGCGCCTTGGCCACGGGGAGGGTGCGCACGGCGCCGGGCCGAGCGCACCCCGTTCCCCTCTGGTGGTTGACGTCAGGCGGCGACCACGGAGTGCGTAGTCGCCGGCTCCAGCGCCAGGTCGAGCGCTTCGCGCACGTCGCTGACCGGGTGGATCGCCAGCGCGGCGCGGACGTTGTCCGGCACGTCCTCCAGATCCGGCTCGTTCCGCTTCGGGATCAGCACGGTGGTGATCCCCGCCCGGTGCGCGGCCAGCAGCTTCTGCTTGACGCCGCCGATCGGCAGCACCCGGCCGGTCAGCGAGACCTCGCCGGTCATGGCCACGTCGGAGCGAACCAGGCGGCCAGACAGCAGCGACGCCAGCGCGGTGGTCATCGTGACACCCGCGCTCGGGCCGTCCTTGGGCACCGCCCCGGCTGGGACGTGCACGTGCACGCCGCGATCCTTGAGGTCGCCGACCGGCAGTTCCAGCTCGGCGCCGTGGGAGCGCAGGTACGACAGGGCGATCTGCGCGGACTCCTTCATGACGTCACCCAGCTGACCGGTGAGGGTGACGCCCTTCGAGCCGGTCTCCGGGTCTGCCAGCGACGCCTCGATGAACAACACGTCGCCGCCCGTGCCGGTGACCGCGAGGCCGGTCGCGACGCCCGGCACGGCGGTTCGGTCTGCGGACTCTGGCGTGTGCCGCGGGTGACCGAGGTAGCCGTGCAGGTCGGGCTCGTCGACGGTGACCGGCAGCGTCGCGGCGCCGGACTCCACCTGCGCCGCGACCTTGCGCAGCGTCCGGGCGATGGCCCGCTCCAGGTTGCGCACGCCGGCCTCGCGGGTGTACTCGCTGGCCAGCTTGTGCAGCGCGGCGTCGGTGAGGCTCACCTCGGCAGCGTCCAGCCCGGCCCGGTCCAGCTGCCTGGGCAGCAGGTGGCC
>JASHQA010000340.1 GCA_030037785.1 Streptosporangiaceae bacterium | reverse complement strand
GGCGAAGTTGAGGTCGGCGGCGTTCGCCACGCCGGCGGTCATCTCCCAGTAGCTGGGCTTCAGCCCGTCGTTGCCGACCACGAGCACGATGGACCCCTGGCGTCGCTCGCGCATGTGGCCGATGACCGCGCGCACCGAGCGGACGTAGCCCATGAACTTGAGGCTGAGACTTGCCATCCACTGCTCGTCGGTCAGGTGTTCCAGCAGTCCTCCCGGCGAGCTTCCCGCGCAGGTGACGAGGATGTCGATCTTGCCGAACCTGGCCAGCGCCTCGGCCACGCAGCGCCGCACGTCGGCATCGACGCTCATGTCGCCAGCCAGCGGGACGACGGCGCGGCCGGTGGCCGTCGCGATCTGGGCTGCGGCTTTCTCCAGCGGCCCGGCGGTCCGCGCGGTGATGACCACGTCGGCGCCCTCACGGGCCAGGTCCTCGGCAACCTGGCGGCCGATGCCCTTGCTGGCGCCCGTGACGATCGCCGTCTTGCCGTCTAGCTGAAGGTCCACCGGTCCGCCTTTCTCGTCAACTGCGCGGATGGTATATCCAATATCAGGCAATTGGAAGTGGGAACGGCGCACTACACGCGGCCGATATACCATATTTCGCAAGGTGACCCCGAACCCGGTTCGCCGTGCCGGGCCTGGTGGCACAGGGAGGAGCGTGGTGAAGCCTGCCCCGTTCCGCTACCACCTCGCCGGCACCGTCCCCGAGGCCGTCTCGATGCTGGCCGAGCTCGGCGAGGACGCGAAGATCCTCGCTGGCGGCCAGAGCCTGGTGCCGATGATGACTCTCCGGCTGGCCCGCCCGAGCGACCTGGTGGACATCACCAGGATCAGCGGGCTGAGCTACCTGCGTGCCGGACTCGACGGGCTGCGGATCGGCGCTCTCACCACGCACCGGATGGTGGAGACGACGCGGGACCCGGCGGTGCTGGCTGGCTTCGGGGTGCTCGCCAGGGCGGCCAGGTGGATCGGCCATTACCCGATCCGCGCCCGGGGCACGTTCGGCGGCAGCATCGCGCACGCGGACGCCACGTCCGAGTGGTGCCTGCTGGCCGTGCTGCTGGACGCCCAGGTCGTGCTCGCCGGGCCTGGTGCCACGCCGCGTGAGCGCACGGTCCCGGCAGCGGAGTTCTTCTGCGGGTTGTTCACCACGGCGGCGGAGCCAGCCGAGATGATCACCGAGATATGGTTCCCCCGGCCGTCCCGCAGCGCGGCGCTGGCCGAGTTCGCGCCGCGCCAGGGTGACTTCGCGGTGGTGGCTGCCGCGGCGTCGGTAGACATTGACAGCAGGGAACGAGGTGCTGCGTGCCGGTCGGTTCGGGTCGTGGTCGGCGGCGTGGGCTCAGTTCCGTTCGTGGTCGACACGGGCGCGGTGGCCGGGCTGCCGGCGTCGGCCAGCACCTGGCGGGAGGTCGGGGAGCTGGCGGCGAGCCAGATCGACCCACCGGAGTACGCCGACGGTGACGCCGCTTACCGCAGGCGGCTGACTGCGACGCTGGTCGCCAGGGCGCTGGACGAGGCGAGCAGGCAGTGACGGCGCTGAGCGAGCAGCAGCCGCGTCGGCCGCCGGCCGGTAGGCGGCCCGCGCTTGACGGGCGGTCGGGCCGATGGATCGGCGCGCCGCTGCCGCGCCGTGAGGATCGCCGCATGCTCACCGGGCGCGGCCAGTTCACCGGCGACATGAGCCGGGTCGGCATGCTGCACGCCGCGTTCGTCCGAAGCCCGCTCGCCGCGGCGCGTGTCACTGGCATCGACACCGCGGCCGCGCTGGCGCAGCCCGGCGTCCGGGCCGCGTTCACCGCCGCCGACCTGGGCGAGCCGTACCTGATGGCCGTGCTGGAACGCGCCGAGTTCCGGCCAACCAGGATGCCGATCCTGGCCGCCACCGAGGTGCGGTACGCCGGTGAGCCTGTTGCCATGGTGCTCGCCGACGACCCCTACGCCGCGCAAGACGCAGCCGAGCTGGTGGACGCGGACTGGCAGCCGCTCCAGCCCCTGCCGGACATCGACGCCGCCCGCGCGCCGGGCGCTCGCCAGCTGCACGACGGCCTGGACGGCAACTGCCTGGTCGAGCTCGCGATGTTCACCGACGAGCGGCTGCCGGGGATCTTCGCCACGGCGGCGCTCGTGGTCGAGGCCGAGTTCACCAGCGCGAGGGTCGCGGCGCTGCCGCTGGAGGGCCGTGCGTGCCTGGCTGACTGGGACGCGGCGGGCCAGCAGCTCGTGCTGCACTGCTCCACCCAGGTTCCGCACCAGCTCCGCTCCGGCGTGGCGCAGGCGCTCGGCATCGCCGAGCACTCGATCAGGGTGCGCGTTCCCGACGTGGGTGGCGGCTTCGGGCTCAAGTGCGTGGTCGGCAGGGAGGAAGTCGCGGTGGCCGGGGCGGCGCTGCGGCTGCGCCGCCCGGTCGGCTGGGTCGAGGACCGGCAGGAGAACCTGACCGCCTCGTTCCACGGTCACCAGCAGCGCTACCGGGTGCGCGCGGCGTTCAGTCAGGGCGGCGTCATGCTCGGGCTGGACGCCGAGATCGACTGCGACGTCGGCGCTTACTCCGCCTACCCGTTCACCTCGGCCGTCGAGCCGCTGATGGCCTGCTCAGAGCTGCCCGGCGTGTACAAGGTGCCGGCCTACCGGGCGCTCGGCCGCGCGATCGCGACCAGCAAGCCGCCCACCGCGCCCTACCGCGGGGTGTCCCGGCCGCAGATCGTGCTGGTGATGGAGCGGCTGATGGAGAAGGCGGCCCGTTCGCTTGGCCTCGACCCGCTGGAAATCCGCCGCCGCAACCTGATCGGACCGCAGGACTTCCCCTACACCGGGCCGAACGCCATCACCTACGACCGGGGCAGCTACCTCGAGTCGCTGCAGCTCGCGGACGAGATCATCGGGACGCAGGGCTGGCGGGCGGAGCTGGCCGCGATCCGCGCGGGGGGCTTGCGGGCCGGGATTGGGTTCGCCTGCTTCTCCGAGCGGACCGCCTACGGGACGCCGGCCATGTCGCTGCGGCGGATGGGCATGACTCCCGGCTATGACACCGCCCTGGTCAGGATGGACCCGTCCGGCGAGGTACTGGTCAGCACCGGCACGTGCGGGCAGGGCCAGGGGCACGAGACCACGTTCGCCCAGATCGTGGCGGACCGGCTCGGCCTGCACCCCGACCAGGTGCGGCTGCGCCAGGGCGACACCGACCTGGCCTCCTACGGCTGGGGCACGTGGGGTAGCCGCTCGATCGTGATCGGCGGCGGTGCCGCGAGCCGGGCCGCGGACCAGGTCGCCCAGCGGCTGCGCGAGATCGCCGCGCACCTGCTCGAGGCCAGCGCGCAGGACGTGGAACTGGCCGACGGCTCCGCCAGCGTCCGGGGCGACGCCGCGTCGACGGTGCCGATCAGCGAGCTGGCCCGGATTGCGCACTTCCAGGCGCACCGGCTGCCCGAGCACCTGCGCTACGGCCTGGAGGCACGTGAAACCTACGACCCACCCGGCACTTTCTCGAACGCCTGTCACGTGGCGCTGGTGTCGGTCGAGCCGGACACCGGGCTCGTCGTGCTCAGGAAGTACCTGGTGGTGGAGGACTGCGGCGTGGTGATCAACCCGATGATCGTGGACGGGCAGGTCCGCGGCGGGGTGGCCCAGGGTGTCGGCGCTGCGCTGCTGGAGCAGATCCGCTACGACAACGACGGCCAGCCTATTTCGGGCACGCTGGTCGACTACCGGCCGCCGACGGCCATGCAGCTGTGCCCGGTGGAGGTGGTGCACCTGGAGACGCCCTCGCCGTTCAGTGAGACCGGCTCGAAGGGCATGGGGGAGGGCGGCACGATCGGCGCCCCTGCCACCGTGCTGAACGCGATCAACGACGCGCTGGCCGGTGACGACGTGGCCTTCGACCACATCCCGGTGTTGCCACCGGACGTGACGGCCGCCCTGGCGCGAGCCCAAGCGGCTGTATCGGCGGCGGCCGTGCAGGGGGTGCAGTGAAAGACATCAGGCAGATCACGGTCACCGTCAACGACCAGGTGCGCGATCTGGTGGTGGAGACCAGGCGAACGCTGGCCGACATGCTCCGGCACGACCTCGGCTACACCGGTACGCACCTTGGCTGCGAGCACGGCGTCTGCGGGGCGTGCACGGTACTGCTCGACGGGCTGCCGGTCCGGTCGTGCCTGATCTTCGGTGTGCAGGCGGACGGCCGGACGGTGGCGACGGTGGAGGGTCTGGCCGACGGCACCGATCCCGACGCGCAGCTGTCCGACCTGCAGCGCGCGTTCAGCGACCAGCACGCGCTGCAGTGCGGGTTCTGCACGCCGGGGTTCCTGATGCTGGCCGAAGGCTACCTGTCCGGCGGTCGGCCGGCCGATGCGGGCGAGGTCACCGAGGCCGAAATCAGGGACGTGGTCGCCGCGAACCTGTGCCGGTGCACTGGCTACCAGGGCATCGTCGAGGCGATCCTGGCCACGGCGCGGTCCCGGCTGGATCCGGCTGGCCGCGAGCGCGGCGACGGCGAGCGCGGCGACGCCGGGCTGGGTGGCAGCGAGCAGGGAACGGGCCGGTGAGCTGGGTCGGCGCGAGGGTACCGCGGACCGAGGACGCGCGGTTGCTGCGCGGCCGCGGCCGGTTCGCCGACGACGTGACCGCGCCCGGACAGCTGTGGGCGCGGGTGGTCAGGTCCCCGGTCGCCCACGGTCGGCTGCGGTCGGTGGACGCGGCGGCGGCGGCCCGGTCGCCCGGCGTGACCGCGGTGCTGACCGCCGCCTGCCTGCCGGCCGGGCTGGCGATCCCGGTCCGGCTTGCGCTGCAGGGCATCGACCTGAGCAGCTACCTGCAGCCGGTGCTGGCGGCCGGTGTGGTGCGCTACGTCGGGGAGCCGGTCGCGGTGGTGGTGGCGGACGATCCCTACGCGGCGGAGGACGGCGCCGAGCTTGTCGATGTGGACATCGACGAACTGCCCGCGACGCTGGACGCGAAGCTCGCATCGGCGGCCGACGCGCCGAGGCTCTTCGCCGCGGGCAACGTGGCGGCCGACTTCACCCTCGGCTACGGCGACACTGACGCCGCGTTCGCCGCTGCGGCGCACGTCAGCGAGATCGAGATCCAGATCGGCCGGCACACGGGCGTACCGCTCGAGCCGCGCGCCCTGCTGGCCGTCCCGCGGTGGGCCGGCGGCGGTCCGGACCGGGACGGCGGGCTGGACATCTACGGCATGACCAAGGTACCGGTGTTCAACCGCGACGTGCTGGCCCGCATGCTGGCCGTGCCCGCCGGGCGGATCCGCGCGCACGCGGTGGACGCCGGCGGCGGGTTCGGCGTGCGCGGTGAGTTCTACCCCGAGGACTTCCTGATCCCGTGGCTGGCGGTGACGCTGCGCCGTCCGGTGAAGTGGGCGGAGGACCGGGCCGAGCACCTGGTCGCGGTCAACCACTCCCGGCAGCAGTCGCTCACGCTGGCGGCCGCGTTCGAGGCCGACGGCCGGATACTCGCGCTGCGCGCGGACGTGCTGCACGACAACGGTGCGTACTGCCGGACGCACGGGATCACGGTGCCCGAGCTCACCGTCGCCATGCTGCCAGGGCCGTATCGCGTGCCAGCCTATGCGGGCCGGATCCGGGTGGTGCTGACGAACAAGACCCCGTGCGGCACCTACCGCGCGCCCGGCAGATTCGAGGGCACCACCGCCCGCGAGCAGTTGCTGGACGTGGCGGCCGACCAGCTCGGCATCGACCGCGTCGAGTTGCGCATGCGCAACCTGCTGCGCAGCAGCGAGTTGCCGCACCGGCGCGCGCTGAGCACGCTCGGCACCGACGTCGTGCTGGATGCCGGTGACTACCAGGGCCTGCTGGCTACCGCGATGGCCGAAGCCGACAGGCTCGGCCTCGCCAGCCAGGCCCGGCTGCCGCCAGGTCCCGATCGCAGCCGTGGCGTCGGCGTCGCGATGTTCCTGGAGAAGAGCGGCCTCGGCCCGCAGGAGACCGCCGACATCGAACTAGACGAGACCGGCGCAATCCGGGTGCTGGCCGGGGGCACCTCGCTCGGCCAGGGCATCCAGACGGTGCTCGCGCAGATCGCGGCCGAGGCGCTCAGGGCGCGAGTCACGCAGGTCGCAAGCGAGATACTGGAAGCCGCCGAGGACGACCTGGTGCTCGATCACGGCACGGTCAGCGTGCGCGGTGACCCGGAGTCCCGCATCACCTTCGGCGCGGCGGCCGCGGCGGCAAGCCCGCCCGGCCTACGGGCCCGTGGCCGGTTCGACGTCAGCCACATGACCTATCCCTACGGCGCGCACGTGGCGGTGGTGGAGGTGGACCACGGCACCGGGCAGGTCCGCGTGCTGCGCTACCTGGTCGCCTACGAGGTCGGCCGCGCGGTGAACCCGGCGCTGGTCGAGGACCAGCTGCGCGGTGGCGTGGCCCAGGGCATCGGTGGGGCGCTGCTGGAGGAGCTGCGCTACGACGAGGCCGGGCAGCCGCAGGCGACCACGTTCATCGAGTACCGGATGCCCACCGCCGTCGAGGTGCCGCCGGTGGACGTGCTCGTCTGCGAGCAGGCACCGGCACCGGGCAACCCGCTCGGCGTACGGGGAGCCGGCGAGGGCGGGATCAGCGCCGCGGGTGCTGCGGTCGCCTGCGCTGTCCGCGATGCGCTCGGCCTGGCTGGCGGCGTGGGCGCGCTGCCGCTGACTCCGGCGCGGGTGCGGGGCCTGGCCGAGTCGGCCACGGGCAGTTCCCCGGCAAACCGGGCCGGGTCTCAGGTCCGGCCAGCCAGCTATGAGGAGTCGCGATGACGGAATCCGCGCACGCACTGACTGGCCCGGGCAGCTCGGGCCCGCCTGGCTACCTGAGCAAGACCGACATGGTGGCCGCGCTGATCCGCGAGCTGATCATTACCGGTGAGCTGGCCGCGGGGGAGCAACTGCGGCAGCGCGACCTGGCCGAGAGGTTCCGGGTGAGCCAGACCCCGGTCAGGGAGGCCATGCGGCGGCTGCAGTCCGAGGGGCTGGTCGTCGGCGACACGCACCGCGGCTTTACCGTGGTGGTTCCCGACGTCGGCCCCGTAGCGGAGAACTTTCAGATCCGCGCCGCGCTGGAGTCGCTGGGCGCGTCGCTGGCCGCCCAGAAGATCGACCAGCGGGGCATCGCCCGGCTCGCGGACCTGAACGCGGTGATGCGCGGCCTCGCCGACGACGATCCGCGGTATGCGGAGCTGAACAGGCAGTTCCACTTCACGCTGTACGAGTACGCGCACAGCCCGCTGCTGATGTCGCTGATGCGGCTGCTGTGGGCATCGCTGCACGGCGGCCCGAGGGTGCTGCGCACCCACGCCGAGTCGGCCAGGCAGCACGACCAGATCCTGGCGGCGCTGCGCGCGCGGGACGCCGACGCGGCCGGGTCCAGGACCTACCAGCACATCATGGGCGCGCAGCAGCTGGCTGCGGCGCCGCGCGAGGAGGCCTGAGCACGCAGATGGTGATGATCGACGCGGGCGATGGCGTCCGGCTGCACGCCGAGTTCTCGGGCGCGGGCACGGCGCTGCTGTTCATCCACGAGTTTGCCGGTGACCACCGCAGCTGGGAGCCGCAGGTCAGGCACTTCTCGGCCAGTTACCGGTGCATTACGTACGCAGCCCGCGGCTACCCTCCGTCGGACGTGCCCGCCGCTGCGACGGCCTATTCGCAGCAGCGGGCGGTCCACGATGCGATCGCCGTGCTCGACGGCGCAGGTGCGCGGCAGGCGCACGTGGTCGGGCTGTCCATGGGTGGGTTCACCGCGCTGCACCTGGCGCTTGCCCATCCCGGCCGGGTGCTGTCCGCCGTCGCGGCGGGCGCCGGGTACGGCGCGCAACCCGAGCGCCAGGCGGCCTTCCGGGCCGAGTGCGAGGCGCTCGCGGCGGCGCTGGAGGCAGACGGTGCGGCAGCGGTGGCGGAGCGGTACGCCGTGGGCCCGGCCAGGGTTCAGTTCCAGAACTCCAACCCGCGCGGCTGGGCCGAGTTCGCCGCCGCGCTGGCCGGCCATTCGGCGCTCGGGTCGGCGCTGACGATGCGCGGCGTGCAGGCGGCCAGGCCGTCGCTGTATGCGCTGAGCGACCAGCTTGCCCGGGTGCAGGTGCCAGTGCTGATCGTGGCCGGCGACGAGGACGAGGGATGCCTGGAGCCCGCGCTGATGCTCAAGCGGACGCTGCCGCGATCCGGCCTGGTGATCTTGCCCCAGACCGGGCACACCGCGAACCTGGAGGATCCCGGCGCGTTCAACGCGGCCGTCGACAGCTTCCTCGCCGCGGTCGAGCGCGGCGGCTGGCGGCAGCGCGATCCCCGGTCGCTCTCGGCCTCTCTCACGGGTATCGACGAGCCGCGACCGCAGGCCGCAGTCCCGCCGTCGGCATAGTCCAGCGGTCGCTTCGCTGGTTACGTGAGGGGTTGCTCCAGCGGAACCGGTCAGGTCCTGCTCCCAGGCAGGTCGCAGCGGCGAGGCGGCTGCCCCCGCCGGGCGAAAGCGTCAGCCCGTGAAGTGCGGTGTGGCGGCCGGTCTGTCCGGGTGCAGGGTGCGGTCGAGCCAGCCGAATGATCGTGCGTGGTAGAGGGTGCGTGCTCCTGCTTCGCAGTGATCGCCGGCGCCCTCGGCTGCGGTGAAGGTGACGAATTCGTTCTCGCACGTCAGTGCGGCGGCCAGCTGTGGCGCGGACCGGCTGATGTCGTCACCCTCGGCGTTGCACACGAACGTCGGGCAGCTGATCTTTGCGGCGCGGTCTGTCAGGGTGTAGTCGCGCAGGCTGCGAAGGTAGCTGATCGGGTCGGCGGTACCGTGGACCTGCTGGCCGCGGCGCAGCGCCCACCCTGCGGTGGGCTTGCGCTCCAGCACCCGCAGGACACGCCGCAGCACCGCGATTGCCAGGCCGCGGCCGTCAGTCAGGCCGCGGGCAAGCGGGCCGGGAACGTGGTCAAGCGCGGCGGCGAACAGGTCGTAGGACCCGCAGTCGGCGATGCACGCGGCGAGCCGGTGCTCGGCGCTCGCGGCGCGGGGGGCGAGGTAGCCGCCGAGGCTCAGGCCGATGAGGGCGATCCTGGCGGCGTCCACGTCCGGCCGGGTCAGCAGGTAGTCCACGACGGGTGTCACCACGTTTTCCCAGTCCGGCCTCATGACCAGGCCCTGCTGCAGCAGCGCCGCCCCCTGGCCCGGCCCGTCGAAGGCGAGCACGTGATAGCCGCGGGCCAGCGCCGCGGCGCCATTGAAGAAGTACAGCTCCTCAGCGGTCCCGTCGTAGCCGCCGGTCAGGATGACGGTCGCCCGCCGCTGCTGGCCGTCGTCGGCGGGAAAGAAGTAGCCCGGCAGCGTGGTGCCCTCGTAGGGGATCTGCAGGATCTGCGGCGGCGCTGCGAGCAGCGCCGCGCCGCGGCGGAATGCGTCGGTCTGCCGCCTGCTGACATCGGCCAGCCGCGGATCGGCCGGGGTGCCCATGAGCATGACACCGGACGTGCGGAAGTAGCTCGAGGCTCGCCAGAACGCCAGCCGCGCGGTCTCGGTCTGCCCGGCGGCCAGCTCACGCTCGGCCAGCGCCAGCGCGGCGGCGGCGGCAGCCAGCCACGCGTCGTGCCAGCTGGTCAGGTCCGTTCCCCGGACCCTCGCCGCGGTCGCCAGGCACTCGCCGATATCAGCGCCACCGTAGGGAGCGGAACCCATCGTCCGCAGTGTCTGCGCATCAAGCAGCGCGTCCTTGAGGCCGACCCGGGTCAACTCCCACCTCCCGCGAGGAGCGCTGACCTGCAGTTTTCGGGGTGAGCGATGGGATTCGAACCCACGACATCCAGGACCACAACCTGGCGCTCTAACCAGCTGAGCTACGCCCACCATTCCGGCCAGGCGCGGCGGCGCCGTGGCGGCTTACGAAGCATACCGGTCAACCGTCAGTCGGCAGAAATTGGTTCCGCGCGCGCTGGGCTGGCACTCTCGGCGGCGATCCGGGCGGCGATCTCGCGCGCCGTCGCGGAGTCCGGGCCTGGCAGCGGCACGAAGACCACCTCGCGGTAGTACCGCAGCTCCCGGATGCTCTCCGAGATGTCGGCGAGCGCCCGGTGCCCGCCGTGCTTCTCCGGGCTGGCGAAATAAGCCCGCGGGTACCACCGCCTGGCCAGCTCCTTGATGCTCGAGACGTCGATCATCCGGTAGTGCAGAAAGGCGTCAAGCTCGGGCATGTCTCTGGCCAGGAACGCCCGGTCGGTTGCGATCGAGTTGCCGCACAGCGGCACCTTGCGCGACTCGGGCACGTGCTTGCGCACGTAGCCGAGCACCAGATCCTGCGCCTCGGCGAGCGTGATCCCGGCTGGGAGTGCAGCGAGCAGACCCGAGGTTGTGTGCATCTCCCGCACGACGTCCAGCATGCCGTCGAGCGCCTCGGCGGGCGGCTTGATGACCACGTCAATGCCGTCGTCGAGCGGATTGAGCTCGCCGTCGGTGACGATGCACGCGATTTCGACCAGGGCGTCCCTCGCGAGGTCCAGCCCTGTCATCTCGCAGTCGATCCAGACCAGAGGGTCAGCCATCCGCCCAGCTTAGGTGATTAGCGTCTGCCATCAGGTCAGGCGCGGCGCCGCGCGGTCGGCCAGCCAGGCTGGCGATGTGGGCGGGCACGGCGACGTCGGGCGGCAGGGCTGGGTCGCCCTGAGCCGGCCCGAAGGCGAGCGCGGCGGGCAGCACGCCAGCCCAGATGCCCGAGTCGTAGTCTTCCGGGTCGTCCTTGGGTCCGCCGGACCTGGCTTTCACCGACGCCTCGCTGAGCGGCACGGCGAGCACGGCCGTCGCGGCCAGCTCCTTGCGAGTCGGCTCCCTGGCGTGCTCCCAGCGGCCTGGCACCAGGTGATCGGTCACGGCGCGCAGGGCCGCGAGCTTCTCGGCCGGCTCGGTGACCAGCCGGGCGGTGCCGAAGATCACCGCGCTCCGGTAGTTCATGGAGTGATGGAACACCGCCCTGGCGCATACCAGGCCGTCCAGCAGCGTGACCGTCACGCAGACCTGCTGGCCCGCGGCGGCGAGCAGGGACCGATTCGCCGACGAGCCGTGCAGGTAGACCGCGTCGCCGCTGCGGCCGTAGCCGGTGGGGAGCACCACCGGCTCGCCGTCGATGACCACACCCAGATGGCAGACCAGCCCGGCCGCCAGCACCGCGTCGAGGTCGGCCCGGTCGTCCCGGCCGCGCTCGCGCATCCGGTGCAGCGTGGTCCGCGGCGTGGAGGACAAGGGAGGCTGGCCGGTGACCGTCGGTCCCTGAGCCCGATCAGCTAGCGTCATGCTGCCTAAGGTACCGGTGGCCCGCACAGCGCTGGTAAGGGATTATTTGTCCATAACAGATTGAAGTCGCGGGCAGGCGCGCGTATCGGGCCACATGGAGTTGCGCAGTGACAGACGGCGGTAACGAGCCCGGCCGGGTGCGGGCCGTACCTGGTATCGAGAACCCGCTCGGCCTGGCCAAGTGGCTGGCCGCGGCCGGCCTGGCTGACCTCGGCGAGCTGCGGGGGGTGGAGCTGATCGCCGGTGGCCGGTCCAACCTCACCTACCGGCTCGACCTGGACGGCAGCCAGGTCGTGCTGCGCCGCCCACCGCTGGGGCACGTGCTGCCGACCGCGCACGACATGAGCCGCGAGTACCGGGTGCTGACCGCGCTCAGTGGCACGGCTGTGCCGGTGCCACAGCCGCTGGCCAGCTGCCAGGACGCCGACGTGATCGGCGCGCCCTTCTATCTCATGCGGTTCGTCGACGGTGTCGTGCTGCGGACGGCGGAAGACGGCGCGGCGCTGACGCCCGAGCGGGCCAGCGAGCTGTCGGGCCTGATGGCCGAGACCCTCGCCGCCATTCACGGCGTGGATCTCGACGCCGTCGGCCTCGCGGATTTCGGCCGGCCGGAGGGTTACCTGTCCCGGCAGCTAGCGCGGTGGCAGCGGCAGCGAGAGCTGTCCAACACCAGGGACCTGCCCGGCTATCCCGAGCTGGTGCGGCGGCTGGCGGCGCGGATGCCCGCCTCGGCCGACGGCACCCTGGTGCATGGCGACTTCCGGCTCGACAACACGCTCATCGCACGGACCGAACCTGCCCGGGTTGCAGCCGTCGTCGACTGGGAGATGTCGACCCTCGGCGACCCCCTCGCCGACCTGGGCCTGACGCTGTCCTACTGGGCGGACGAGGCGACGGGTCCGGCCGAGGTCACGATCGGCGCGACCGTTACGTCGTTGCCGGGCTTTTGGACCCGCGCCGCATTCGCGGCGAGGTATGCGGAGCTGACCGGCCGCGACGTGGCCGACATCGGCTACTACATCGCGTTCGGCTACTTCAAGCTGGCGATCGTGCTGGAAGGCATCCACGCCCGGTTCCTGGCGCACCAGACGGTCGGTGCGGGGTTCGAGCGCGAGGGCCCGGCCGTCCTGATACTGATCGAGCGTGCCCACCAGATGATGGACACGCTCGACTGATTCGGTTGAATCCAGGGCTTGAGTTGAGGCCCGGCGCCCCGCTCTCGCCGGGCCTCACTAGTTCGACGCGATGCTCGCGCGTCAGGTTCACAGCTCGGCGCAGGAATCTTTGGACATTTTCGCCTGGCTGACGCAGGCCAGCTACGGGGCCACCCGCTGCGACGTGGCCTCGATGAACACTTGGCTGACCTGGGCCGGGTTGGTCACCTGGAACGCGGCCCCGCCGGTGGCGTTCGCGATCTGCTGCAACGCCGGGAAGTTCGCTGCGCCTTGCGACCCGAACTGCAGGATGATGATCTCGACCTTGCGGTTCGGGTTGTAGAGCTTCTGCAGCTTGGTCACCAGCGCACTGGCCGACATGTCGCCGTGCGCGCTGTCGACGCCGGAGGTCAGCAGGATCACCGCGTTGACGTACTGCGGCTGGTAGGTCGCTGTCAGCTTCTGGTAGGCGGCCAGGATCGCGTCGTACAGGGCGAGCGAGCCGCCCGGGCTCGTGGTCGTGCTGGCGAGAATCTGGCTGAGCTGCGCCCGCCGGGTCAGCAGTCCGACGTTGGCCGACAGCTGCCCCATCGGCACCACCTCGGTATACGGGTGGCTCACCGATGACGACTTGCCGATCTGCCACACGCCCATCTGGGTGCTGTCGGGGAACAGGCTGAGTCCGAGGCCCGCGGTCTGGGTGAGCACCTGCTCGAGCGTCAGGTTCGGCAGCCCGGATGGCTGGTTCATGGCTGGCGACACGTCCACCAGCACGAGATCCCGGCGGCCCAGGGTGAGCCGCCGCCAGTCCTGCAGGTTCGCCGCCGCCTCCGTGGGGCTGGCCGCGCTCGCGAGCTGCATCGGCTGGGCGGCAAGGCCAGCCGAGCGCGGCAGCACATCGGTCCGCCCGCCTCGGGACCGGAACCCGTGGGCGCGCATCACGGACTGGGCGTAGCTGGTCTCCAGGTAGTTGCCGAACTTCACCGCCGCCCGCCGCTCGGCGGCCTGCGAGGTCGTGATCACGTACGGGTAGTCGAGCTCGGGGGTGCCGAGCGCCGGGTTCGACCCGGTCGCGTACACGGCGTCCAGCGGCGCCTTCGGCCTGGTCTTGTCGTAGGCCAGCACCGCCTGCTCGGTCGCGACCGTGACGGCCTTGCGATCGACCGGCGGTCGCGTCGTCTCGACGAACTGGGCCAGCGCGGTCGCCGAGTCGAAGTCCTCGGTGGACTGGACGCCGAGGGCGAACTCGGTGAGCGCCGTCCGCGCGACCGCGTTCGTGCCGAGCTGGCGGCTCACCTCGATGAGCGAGGCCAGGCCCGCGGCTGTGGTTGTCGGGTCCGGCAGGTCCACGCTGATGCCCATGCTGGCGGGCGGGCCGCCAACGGACGACGGGAGCAGCAGGGCCCAGTCTGGTGGCGCGGCGAAGATGCCCGTCGCTGCCGCCACCGCCTTGGTCGTGACGAGCAGCAGCGGCGAGCGGGCCACGCTCTTGCCGGTTGGCTGCACGACCTGAGCACCGACTGGGTAGCTGCGGGCCACGTCGACCCACAGGCTCGAGTCCGGTATCCAGGCGTCCACGGCGGCACCCTGCCGCTTCGCCTGGCCGTCGATCTGCGCCGCCTCGGTAGCGGAGTCGGCTTGGTCGACCTGCACCTGTACGCAGCGACCAGCACTCATGGGGTTCTGGCTGTTGAAGGCGTTGGCGACAGTCTGGATCGCCGGGGCGATGTCGTTGCTGGCCGCGACGTTGACCAAGGCCGGGGCATTGCTGCAGGACGCGCGCCCGACGACGGCCTTGGCGGTCAGAGTGATCATGCACACCGCGGCGATGACCACGGCGATCACCACGAGCTTCGTGATCCCGACCCGGCCGGAGCGCCCGCGGCGCCCGGTGCTCGATCCAGCTGCCCGTTGAGCCAACGACAATGCGTCCTTCTCCAAGCCGCGGCCAGAACCGTCTGGCCAGGGCAGACTATATCGGACTTCGCCCCACAGATCGGCTGGCTTGACAGCTTTCCCGCGAACCGGGCCGAGTAGCGAAGAATGGATCGCATGGCAGCTCAGCTCAGGCTCGCCGACGCCGGTGACGCCCGGCTCGCCGATTACGTGCGCCTGACCGACGTGAACCTGCGCCGCAGCTTGGAAGCCGCGCACGGATTGTTCATCGCGGAGGGCGAGAAGGTGATCAGGCGGGCCATTGCGGCCGGCTACCCGGTCCGCTCGCTCCTCGTCGCCGACGACAAGCTGGAAACGATCGCCGACGCGGCGCACCTGGTGGACGCTCCGCTGTACGTGCTCCCGGCCGAGCAGGTGGCCCGGCTCACCGGGTACCGCGTGCACCGGGGGGCGCTCGCGTCGATGCACCGGCTGCCGCTGCCCTCGCCGGCCGGCGTGCTCGCCCGCGCTCGCCGCGTCGTGGTGCTCGAGGACATCGTCGACCACGCCAACGTGGGCGCCGTCTTCCGGTGCGTCGCGGCCCTCGGCTTTGACGCGGTGCTGCTCGCGCCCCGGTGCGCTGACCCGCTGTACCGGCGGGCGGTGAAAGTCTCCATGGGGGCGGTGCTGCAGGTACCGTATGCCCGGCTGGCCGACTGGCGGGACGGCCTGGCCGGGCTGCGCACGGCCGGCTTCCGGCTGCTCGCGCTGACGCCGGATCCGGCCGCGGCTCCGATCGCGGACGTGCCGCGCGCGGACCGGCTCGCGCTGCTGATCGGTACCGAGGGGACCGGCCTGTCTGGCCGCTGGGCGGCCGCCGCGGACCAGGCGGTCCGCATCCCGATGAGCCGCGGCATTGACTCGCTCAACGTCGCGGCTGCCGCCGCGATCGCCTGCTACCTACTGGCGGGCTGACGAGGCGCGGGCCCGTTCCCATCTCAGTGCGATCGCGGAAGCCGGCGGTAAAGTCCCGAGGATGCGGGACGCCACCCTGAGCCTTCCCCCGCGGCGATACCTGGGCTGGGAAGTCGTCGCGGTGTTCGGGGTATCTCTCGGTGCCAGCGCCGTGAACGCGATCCTCAGCCTCGTCGGCTCGCTGCTCGCGCGGCAGGCGCTCTCCAGCCAGGAGGCGCTGCTGGTCGGGCCCCTCGCGACGAACCAGTCGTTCGACCTGATCCTGCAGCTCGTCAGCATCGCCGAGGCGCTCATGCCGGTCGTGCTGGTGCTGTACCTGATGGCCAGGTCGGGAGAGCCGCCGTCGGTGCTGGGGCTGGACG
>JASHQA010000339.1 GCA_030037785.1 Streptosporangiaceae bacterium | reverse complement strand
CGGTCTGGGCCGCTCACCGGGACGCGCGTCAGCGCCAGCGCGGCGAGCTGGCTGGCCTCGTCCTGCACGGCAGCCCGGCCCTCGGCGACCGCGCGCACCCGGGCCGGGTCGCCATCGGTCAGGTACGCGCCGAACGGAGACCACCGGGCGCTGGCGCCGCCGGCCGCGATCAGCTCGTCACGACTGGCCAGGCCGGGCGGTGCGCACAGGTGCACCACCGGGCGCTCGTTGTCGGCCGCGAGCAGCGCCTCCGTCTGCGCCATGCCGCTGTCGTCGGTCTCGCCGAGCGCCGCCGACAGCGCCTCGACGATCCAGCGCGGGTGGCTGTGCCGCACCGCGAGGTAGCCTGCCGGGTCCGCGTCTCGCGCTGGCGCGGCGACCTCCAGCCAGCCGGCCAGGTCACGGCTCGCTATCCGGCGCAGCACCGCGTTGACCAGACCAGCCGGCCGCGGGCCGGCGGCATCCTTCACCAGGCTCACCGAGGTGGCCACCGCGGCGTGCGGCCGGATCCTGGTGGCCAGCAGCTGATGCGTGCCCAGCCGCAGGACCTCCCGCACCACCGGGTCGAGCGAGTCAAGGTCGCGGTCGGTGCACAGCGCGAGGATCGCGTCGTACGTGCCGCGACCGCGCAGCGTCGCGTAGGTCAGCTCGGTGGCGAGCGCGGCGTCCCGCCCGGCTAGCCGCCGCTGCGCGAGCAGCCGCGGCAGCAGCAGGTTCGCGTAGGCGTCCCTGCTGGCCACGGCCAGCAGCACGGCAAGCGCCACCTGCCGGGCTGGGTCGCGAGCTGGCCGCCGCTGCGACGGCGGTTTGCCCCGGCGCGGGCTCGCAGCTGCCTCGGGGGTGGACGACCCCCCGGAACCACCAGCGCTCGTGCTCGGATCCAACCGTGCCCCGTCTCAGCCCAGCACGACGTGCCCGCCGAGCCGGACGCCGCGGGCCCAGTCGGCGGCCGGCATCCGGCGCCTGCCGTGCGCCTGGACGTCACCGAGTGCCACCGGCACCGTCGCGGTGCCGACCAGAACCCGGTTCCGCAGCGCGCGAACCTCGCCCGCCTCGAGCGATGGCGCGTCGCTGCCAGCCATCGTGACCGGCCAGAGCTTGAGCCGGACGCCGTCCAGCTCGGTCCACGCGCCCGGCTCTGGGGTGCAGGCCCGGACGACCCGGTCGACCGCCATGGCCGGCCGACGCCAGTCAACCCTGGCGTCAGCCGGGGTGATTTTGGGCGCCAGGCTCACGCCGTGCGGCGGCTGCTCGCGCGCTTGCAGCTCGCCGGATTCGATCCCGTCGAGCGTGGCCACCATGAGGTCCGCACCTGCCGCCGCGAGCCGGTCCAGCAGCTGCCCGGCGGTGTCGGACGGCCGGATCTCCTCGGTGAGCACGCCGAAAACCGGCCCGGCATCGAGGTCCCTGACGAGCCGGAATGTGGTAGCGCCGGTGACGTCGTCGCCATGTAGGATCGCGTGCTGAACAGGCGCCGCACCGCGCCAGGCCGGCAGGATCGAGAAGTGCAGGTTGACCCAGCCGTGCCGGGGGATGCCGAGCGCTTGCTGCGGCAGCAGCGCGCCGTAGGCGACCACCGGGCAGCAGTCCGGGCCGATCGCGCGCAGCCGGCCGAGGAAAGCCGGGTCGCCGGGCCGGTCTGGCCGCAGCACCTCGACGCCTGCCTCCGTCGCGCGCCTGGCCACCGGGCTCGTCGCGAGGAGCTGGCCGCGGCCCGCCCTGGCGTCCGGCCTGCTGATTACCGCGGCCACGTCGTGCCGGGATTTCAGCAGCGCCTCCAGCGTGGGCAGGGCTGCCGCGGGTGTGCCGGCGAAGGCCAGGCGCATGCGCTAGAAAGCCTTGCCCTGGGTCGGGTGCGGTGAGACCCGTACGACGGGCGCAGGCTCCCCCCACCACTCGGACGCCCGGATCTCTTTCATCGCCAGCTTGCGCTGGGCCGGGTCGAGCCGGTCGATGAACAGCACGCCATCCAGATGGTCCGTCTCGTGCTGGATGCACCGGGCCAGCTGGCTGGTGCCTGCCAGCGTGACGGGCTCGCCGTGCACGGTGAAGCCCTTGGCCACCGTGTGCAGCGACCTAGCCGTCGGGTACGACAGGCCGGGAAAGGACAGGCAGCCCTCGTCATCCACCTCGATCTCCGCCGACAGCTCCAGGGTCGGGTTGATCAGGTGGCCGACCACCTCATCGACGTGGTACGTGAAAACCCGCAGGCCCACCCCGATCTGCGGCGCGGCGAGACCGACACCCGGCGCGTCCATCATGGTGTCGGTGAGGTCCTTCACCAGCTTGCGCAGTTCCGCGTCGAAGCTGGTGACTGGCTCCGCAGGGGTCCGCAGTACCGGATCGCCGAACAGGCGAATGGGCCTGATGCTCACTACATCCTCCAGGCATGAGCGTCGCCGCGGCCGACGGGTCAGCCACGCGGGCGGCTGGTCAAGTCTACGAATCTGCCGGCCCGTGTCCGGCCTGCGCTGACCGGGCCTTGAACGCGGCCTTGCGAGCCGCCCTCGCGACCCGCGCATCGGGATGGTGCTCGCTCAGCGTGGTCAGCAAGTCGATCACGGCCGGGTGCCTGACCTGCCACAGACCTGCCACGATTTCTGCCTGCGCGTCGGGCGCAACGTCGGGCAGCAGTTCCGCCACCACGTCCCGCGGGTCGGCCTCCTCGAGCAGGCCGGCGCCGAGATCAACCAGCAGCCAGGCCCGGTCAGCCGGGCCAAGCTCGGCGTCTTCGCCGTGCTCGTGCAGCCACACTGCCGCGTGCGCCCGCAGCAGCGGCTCGGCCAGGGCGGCTCGAACTTCAGCGGCTGCTGGCGCGCCGATCCGGTCCAGGACCGCGAATGCAGCGCCGCGCAGCCCCGGCGTGCCATCGGCGGCCGCGGCGATCAGCTCGACCGCGGCCTGCTCAGCTGACCGGCCCACCAGCCACTCGCCGATCTTTGCCTCACCGTCCTCGGCGTCACAGCTCGCCAGCGTCGTCAGCAGGCCGACGGCGCCGTCCCGGTCTGCGCCGCCCAGCACCGGCACTTGCCAGCCCTGGTCGAGCAGGCGGCGATGCACGCCCCACACGCCGAGCGGGGACAGTGTCACCGTAAGACCGCCGGTGCTGTCCTCGGTCCCGAGTTCCACCACGCCGAGGTCGGCCAGCGTCTCCAGCGCGTGCGACAGCGCGGCGGTCTCGTCGGCACTCGGCTCCGCCCGCCCCGAGGCGGCCCGGCTCGCGGATCCCGCCGCGGCCGAATACGCGTCGAACAGCGCGTCGATCCGGACCGGCGCCCCCACGGTGTACAGCGCAGTAGCAAGTCCGTCCAGTTCCTCGGCCGCCAGCAAGGCGGCCAGTGCCGCGTCCCACTCGCGCAACACGGCTTCCGCGCTCGCCGCGGCCAGCGGAACCGCGTCGCTCTGTCGCGCGTCCGCGGCGGCGCCGGGGTCGCCAACGACCACCACCTGCCAGGCCGCAGCCAGCTCGTCACCGGTGAGCTCCAGGGCGTCAGCGGCCGCCCGTGCGTCCCCGGCCTCGAGCCGGCCGTCGGCCCCCACCGCCGGATGGGCCGCGACCCACGCGTGCAGTTCCCGCGCTGCCCGCAGCAACGGCACCACCCTCGCCGCCGCGGCTAGCTCGTCCCGCGGCGCCAGCCGCACGGGCGGCATCCGCAGCCGTCGATCCCGGCGGTCAGCCGGTCCGCCGCGCTCGGCCGCCGACCGCGCCCGCTGGCTGCCCGGTGAGTTGGTCACCCATGTACCCTAAGGCAGCCGCGCACCGTAGTCAGATCAGCGCCGCCGGGTCGAGCTGAACGCGCACGCTGCCTGGCTCCTTGGCTGCGCTGCGTGCAGCCTGGGCGCCCCGCAGCGCCAGGGCCAGCTCGCCGCCTTGTGGCCGGGTGACGCGCAGCAGGTACCGCACCTGCCCAGACCTCGCGCTGGCCCGATCGCCGGGGACCGGCAGCGGGCCCAGCACCTCGGCCCCCGCAGGCAGGTGCGCGGCGGCCAGCAGCGCCGAGACGGGCTCTGGCGGCCCGGTGATAGCCGCCATCCGCGCCGCGGGCGGGAACCTCAGCTCCTCCCGGTCAGCGAGCTCACGCTCGGCGAACGTGGCCGGGTCCCAGCGGACCAGCGCCTGCACGGCCCGCTGCCCGCCATCGGCGACCACCACCACGCTGCCGCCCTGCCCGGCCGGGCGGACGAGGGCACACGCGTTCATCCAGCGGCGCACCGCTTCCTCCGCTGCGCGCAGGCTCGCGAGTCCCAGCAGGGCCCAGCCGTCGAGCAGGACCGCCGCGCTGTACCCGCCGTCGACAGCCGGCTCGGCGCCAGGCGTCGCGACGACGATGGCCGGGTCGGCACCGACGCGGTCGAGCACCCTGCTGCCGCCCGAGGTGCGGACCGGCACCCCGCCGAAGGCGCGGCCGAGCTCCTCGGCTGTCCGGCGGGCGCCGGTGATCAGGGCGCGCAGGCCGTGATGGCCGCAGCTTCGGCAGCCGCGAGCGACCGCCGAGCCGCACCAGCCGCATCGCAGCGGCGTGCCAGGCGCGGCCAGCTGAGCGGGCCCGCCACAGTCGCACCGCGCCGCCGCGTGACACCGCTCGCACGCCACGGCCGTGAGGTAGCCCCGGCGCGGTACCTGGATCAGCACCGGCCCGGTCTCCAGGGCAGCCCGCGCGGTCCGCAGCGCGATGCCAGGCAGCCGGGCTGACCGGGCTGCCTCGTCCCGCGCCTGCTCGGCGTCGGTACCGGCCGGCCGCACCGTCGGCGCGAGCCGCCGCACTACCGGCCGGCCGGCGACCAGCGACCGCGCCCAGCCGCTGCCGACCAGCAGCGCGCCCTCGGCGGTTCGGGCGAACCCGCCGATGAGCGCGGCGCTGCGGCTCAGGTATGCGCGCGTCGTCAGCACCTCCCTGGCATGCGGGTACGGCGCGCGCAGTTCGGCGTGCAGGTCATCGCCTTCGTCCCACAGCACGACGAGGCCAAGGTTCGCCACCGGAGCGAACATCGCTGAGCGGGTTCCTGCGACAACCGTCAGCTCGCCGCGCGCGAGCGCGATCCACCGCCGGTAGCGCTCGGCCGAGCCGAGGCTTGCAGACAGCACGACGTGCCGGCCGGGTCCGAGCCGGCTCGCGAGGGCCGCGTCGACCTGGCGGAGGTCGCGCGCATCGGGCACGACTACCACGGCGCCGCGGCCGGATCGCGTCACCGCCTCGACGGCCGCGGCGATCTCCGCTGACCAGCTCGGGCCTGGCAGCGCCGACCAGACGGCCCGCGGGCTCCGCCCGTCCGCCAGCGCAGCCAGGTAGGCCGGACCGTCCTGATACCAATCCCAGTGCCCGCCAGGCCGCCCGGCAGCCGACTCCACGGTGTCCGGCTCGGCGGCCGCACCGGTGGCGCCGGTCGTGGCCCGGCTCGCCGCCGCGTGCCGCGGCGGGATCGCCAGCCGGAGCACGTCCGCCATGGTGCCGCCGTACCGGTCAGCGACCGCCCTGGCGAGTTGCGCGATCTCCGGTGTGAGCACAGGCTCAGCCGCGACCACCCGCTCTAGGTAGCCCAGTCGGCCCTCGTGGTCGGATGCGGTCCGTCGCTCCAGCACGAAGCCACTGGTGAGCTGGCCCGCAAAGCGCACCCTGACCAGCGCGCCTGGCACGGCGGATGCGGCCATGGTGGCGGGCACGAGGTAGTCGAATGGCCGGTCGAGGTGCGGCAGCGAGATGTCGACGGCAACGCGGGCAACCGGTAGCTCCGCGGCCGGCTGGCGGGCTGCCCGACTGGCGGCGCTGCGCCTGCGGGGGGCCTGTACCGACACGTTTCCTGTCTTATCAGAGCCGTCGGACTAGGCCGGGGCGCGTCGAGCCTGGCGTCACGCCAGCCGGGGCTCAGCCCGGACAGGCCGCGGGCAGCACGGTCCCGTCTGCGGTCAGGTGCTGAAGCAGGGTGCTCGGCAGCGCCCTATTCGCCATGACGTCGGCGTGGGCCCGATCCAGATCGCTTGCCATCGCGAACATGGCGGTGCGCACCTTCATCTGGCCGCCCGGAGCGGCCGCCGATGCGTTCGCTAGGCTCGCCGCCCGCGCGAGCGCGGCGGACTGCACCGACGCTGACGCGTGATCGCGCAGGTCGGTCATGGCCCTGCCGTAGGCCTGACGCACTGCTGCCGGGTACGTGCCACAGCCCCCGGCCGGGCCGCCTGATGTCCCCGTGACGATCACCACGATGACAACGATGATCACCACCACGCCCACCCCGGCAGCGAGCCCCAGTTGCACCGCTCGGCGGCGCGGGCTGGCCGGTACGGTCGTGTTCGCCGCCGGATCGCTGCTGTCGGTGGCGGGACTGGGGCGGCTGGGCGGGTGCCCATCGCCAGGGCCTGGCCACGGCCCCGTCTCCCACGGCGGTGGGGCTCCCGCCGACGTGTCGGCTGACTCGGCCGCCCACGGCGGCGAACCGGTCCCTACGGCCTGAGCGGGCCGACCCGGACTGGGCACAGTGCCGTCCTGCCACGAGTCCGTCATCGAGTCCGGGAGCAGTCCGGCGCGGCCGGTAGGCAGGAACCAGTCCGCCGACTCGTCCCCGTCGGAGGCTGCGGCGGGCTGCTTGCGACCAGGCGTGAACCATGGGTGCGCCGACGCTGGGTCGTCGTCAGCCCGGTCGTCGTCTCCGGCCGGCGGGATCGGCGCCGCCGGAGGCTCTGCAGCGACTGCCTTGTGCCGTGCGCCGGTCCTTTCAAAGGACGACATCCATCACCCGGCCAGCATCAGATCGGAGTCGATATTCGTCCCTGATGCTAGGCCAATGCCGCAAAGATGTCTGGATAACATCAACCTGGCCGATAGTGCGCACGTTGGCGGCGCGTCCAATTCGCCCGGACGGCAGGCCACGACCTGGTCAGCGGGCGGGCCAGCCTGGCCGCCTTTTTGGGTCTCCGCGCGGCACGGCAAACACGCGATCGACCCGCCTAGGGCACCAGGGAATTGCCGTGAGCGCAGGCCTGCGGGCGCGGTTCGGCCATTGTGGTTAACCGAACTAGAGGCCAGCCGCGGAGCGCAGCGCGGCTGCCCGGTCGGTCCGCTCCCACGCGAAGTCAGGCTCCTCGCGCCCGAAGTGACCGTAGGCGGCCGTCTGCGCGTAGATGGGGCGCAGCAGGTCCAGGTCCCGGATAATGGCGGCCGGCCGCAAGTCGAACACGCGGAGCACGGCGTCCTGGATCCGCTCGACCGGGGCGCGCTCGGTGCCGAAGCACTCCACGAACAGGCCAACCGGCTTCGCCTTGCCGATCGCGTAGGCGACCTGAGTTTCACACCGGTCAGCCAGCCCTGCCGCCACGACGTTCTTGGCCACCCAGCGCATCGCGTACGCGGCGCTGCGGTCGACTTTCGACGGGTCCTTTCCGGAGAACGCCCCGCCGCCATGCCTGGCCATGCCGCCATAGGTGTCGATGATGATCTTCCGGCCGGTGAGGCCCGCGTCGCCCATCGGCCCGCCGATCTCGAACCTGCCGGTGGGGTTGACCAGCAGGCGATAGCCCGCGGTGTCCAGGTCCAGCCCGGCCAGTACCGGCTGCACAACGTGCTCACGGATGTCTGGCGTTAGCAGTCCCACCAGGTCGATGGCCGGCGCGTGCTGGGTGGACACCACGACCGTGTCGAGGCGGACTGGCTGGTCGCCCGCGTACTCGATGGTGACCTGGGTCTTGCCGTCCGGACGGATGTAGGGCACGTCCCCGCTGCGCCGGACTTCCGCCAGCCGACGGGCCAGCCGGTGGGCCAGCGTGATCGGCAGCGGCATGAGCTCTGGGGTGTCCTGGCAGGCGTACCCGAACATGAGTCCTTGATCGCCGGCGCCCTGCCGGTCGAAGTCGTCGGTTCCCTCGCCTTCGCGGTGCTCCACGGCCTCGCCGACACCCAGGGCGATGTCCGGCGACTGCGAGCCGATGGAGACCTGCACGCCGCACGTTGCGCCGTCGAAGCCCTTGGCCGACGAGTCATATCCAATGTCCAGGATCTTCTCCCGGATGATGCCAGGGATATCGACGTAGGTGTCCGTGGTCACCTCGCCCGCCACGTGTACCTGTCCGGTCGTGATGAGCGTCTCGACAGCGACCCGGCTGCACTCGTCGTCCTTGAGCATGGCGTCCAGGATGGCGTCACTGATCTGATCTGCGATCTTGTCGGGATGACCCTCGGTGACGGACTCGGAGGTAAACAGGCGACGTGCCACTAGACACCCTTCTTCGACTCTTCGACGGGCTGGCTCGGGCGGGACCGATGCTGCTGGCCGACCCCGCCGAAGTGTACTGATGTACACCCTGGCGCTCGACCCGGCCCTGCTAGTGGCTCCGCGCCGGCAGCCTCGCCGCGATGACGTCCCAGACCTGGTCGGCTATCTCGTCCTTGGGCGCACGCGCCAGCTTGACCTCGGTGCCGTCGGCACTCAGCACCGCGACCTGGTTATCGGCGGTCCCGAAAGCTAGCCCGTTCCCCACCTGGTTAACGACGAGCAGATCGCAGCCCTTCCGCGCCAGCTTTTCCCGTCCGTTCGCCAGCACGTCCCCGGTCTCGGCGCCGAACGCGACGATCAGCTGACCGGGGCGCCGCCGGGCGGCGACAAGATCGCGGACGATGTCGGGGTTCTCCGCCAGCACGATCGGGTCGGGCGTCTTGCCGGTCTTCTTGATCTTGACAGCACTCCGCTCGGCCGGCCGGAAGTCGGCGACGGCCGCCGCCATCACGATCGCGTCGGCCGCCGGAGCTGCGGTGAGTACCGCCTCGCGGAGCTGTGCCGCCGACGTGACCCTGATCACCTGAACACCGGCCGGGTCGGGCAGCTCGGTGTTGGCGGCCAGCAGCGTGACCTTCGCGCCGCGACTGGCCGCGGTGCGAGCCAGGGCATAGCCCTGCTTGCCCGATGACCAGTTGCCGAGGTAGCGGACCGGGTCGAGTTCCTCCCTTGTCCCACCGGCGGACACGACGAAGCTCCGCCCGGCCAGATCAGGCGCGAAGGCACTACCGCCGCGGGACAGCACCCGCTGGGCGACGACAGCCAGCTCCGACGGCTCTGGCAGCCGGCCGGGCCCGGTATCGGGGCCGGTCAGCCGGCCAGTTGCGGGATCGAGCACGAGACAGCCGCGGGCGCGCAAGGTGGCGACGTTGGCGCGAGTCGCGGGGTGCTCCCACATCTCGGTGTGCATGGCTGGCGCGAAGACGACCGGGCAGCGCGCGGTCAGCAGCACCGCGGTGAGCAGGTCGTCGGACGCCCCGAGCGCCGCGCGGGCCAGCAGGTCAGCGGTAGCCGGTGCGACCATCACCAGGTCGGCATCCTGGCCCAGCCGGACATGAGGAACCTCGTGCACCGATTCCCACGGGGTGACCTCGACCGGCTGGCCAGATAGCGCTGCCCAGGTCGCGGCGCCCACGAAGTTCAGCGCCGCGGGCGTAGGCACCACCCTGACCTGGTGTCCGGACTCGGTGAGTAGCCGGAGCAGCTCACAGGCCTTGTAGGCGGCGATCCCGGCCGAGACGCCGAGGATGATGCGCACGGCGCGCCCGTGCGCCTATCACGCCTGCTCGGGCGCCTCGGCGCTGAGCAGCCGGTCGCTGATCTCGCGCAGCGCGATGGACAGCGGCTTCTCCTGGACCCTGGTCTCCACCAGCGGCCCGACGTACTCCAGCAGCCCCTCGCCGAGTTGCGCGTAGTAGGCGTTGATCTGCCGAGCCCGCTTCGAGGCCATGATCACCAGGGCGTACTTGCTCTCCACCACGTCGAGCAGATCATCGATCGGCGGGTTGATGATGCCTTCAATTGCCGGAGTCGCTGCCACCGTGTGCCTTCCAGCTCCGAATTGCGCTGAACTTGCTGCCAGCACTGAACTTGCTGTCAGCACTGAGTTTCTACCAGCACTGTGAGCGTTCCTACCAGCACTGCGAGCCCTGGCGGACATTGTCCGTATCGGCACCTGCCACCTGGGCAAGAATCAAGCTTACCAGCTGCGTGCAGACGTGCCCGACAGACGTGTTGACGAGAGTGATGTCGAACTCATGCTCGGCGTCTAGCTCCCCCCTGGCGACCTCCAGCCGACGGGCGATGGTCTCGGGGGACTCGGTGTTCCTGCCCAGCAGCCTGCGCTCGAGCTCCGGCCACGACGGTGGGGCCAGGAAAACCAGCAGCGCACCGGGCACGGCCGCCCGGACTTGCCTGGCGCCGGCCACGTCGATTTCCAGCAGGGCCGGGACGCCACGGTTTAGCTGTTCCTGAACCGGCACGCGCGGGGTGCCGTACCAGTAGCCGACATAATGCGCGGACTCGAGCAAGTCGCCGCGCACGGCCATTTCCTTGAATTCCGGCTCGGAAACGAAGTGGTACTCGTGTCCGTCACGCTCGCCCGGCCGCGGCGGGCGAGTCGTCACGGACACGGACTGCCAGATTTGCGGGTACTGCGCACGCAGCCTGGACGCGACCGTGCTCTTCCCGACCGCAGAGGGGCCGGATAGCACGGTCAGCAGCGCAGGCCCAGGGGTGCCGCGGTGCTGGCGCGGCTTGGCTGCCGACATCACTCCCGCGGCGCCCCTTCCTGTGCTGCCCGGATCGATCAGATATCGCCGCCAAACTCGGTCTCCAGGGCACTGCGCTGGTTGGCGCCAAGGCCGCGGACCCGCCGCGACTCGGCGATGCCCAACCGCTCCATGATCTGCTTGGCCCGAACCTTGCCGACGCCCGGCATGGACTCAAGCAGCGCAGACACTTTCATCTTGCCCACAACTTCATCGGTCTGCCCCTCCTTGAGCACCTGGGGCAGCGTGGTCGAGCCATGCTTGAGCTTGGCCTTGACTTCGGCGCGGTCCTTGCGGGCCTGGGCCGCCTTCTCAAGTGCCGCCGCTCGCTGCTCGGGAGTAAGTGGAGGAAGAGCCACGCGAGGTCACCTCGGGTTTCGTATCGAAAAACTCGCTCCGCGAGGGGAAACTAGCGAGTTCAGCCCGCGTCGGCAACGCGAACTCCCGTTTGGGCGGGCACATGTTATGCAATATGACGCCAAGTGCAGCTCCGTGCACTCAGCGTAATGGCATTTGTGCAGCGTGCCCAAGGTTTCGGAACCTTTCTGCGACACATCGCAGCGCACTAGCTGCGACGTTACCCGGGTGGCGCGGGTTCGCGCGGCGCGCCGGCCCGATGTTCGAATGCCCGC
>JASHQA010000338.1 GCA_030037785.1 Streptosporangiaceae bacterium | reverse complement strand
ACGGTGCCGGTCTTCGGGTTCGGCATCATGCTCCGCGGTCCGAGGATGCGACCGAGCCGGCCCACCTTGCCCATCAGGTCTGGGGTGGCGACCACGGCGTCGAAGTCGAGGAAGCCGCCCTGGATCCGCTCGATCAGCTCGTCTGCGCCCACGAAGTCGGCGCCAGCAGCCCGTGCCTCCTCCGCGCGGTCACCGGTGGCGAACACCAGGACCCGAGCCGTCTTGCCGGTGCCGTGCGGCAGGTTCACGGTGCCGCGCACCATCTGGTCTGCCCTGCGCGGGTCGACGCCAAGCCGGAACGCCACCTCGACGGTCGCGTCGAACTTGGTCGTGGACGTGCTCTTGGCCAGGGCTACCGCCTCGGCCGGCGTATAGAGCCGGCCGGCCTCGACGAGCTCGTGTGCCTTCCGGTACGCCTTGCTGCGCTGCATTGCTCTTCCTGCCTCTCCTGGCTACAGGTCGTGGTCAGCGGGTCAGCGCCTGACCCTGCCACTGGCCGGCGCCGGGCGGCGCGGCCGGTTGTGGTGCCGTCAGCAGCCGGGGGCTCAGCCCTCGACCTTGATGCCCATGGACCGCGCGGTCCCGGCGATGATCTTCTCGGCCGCCTCGATCGAGGTCGCGTTCAGGTCGGGCATCTTGACCTGGGCGATCTCCCTAACCTGCGCCGGAGTCATGGAACCGACCTTGGTCTTGTGCGGCTCTGCGCTGCCCTTCTGCACGCCCGCCGCCTTCTTGATGAGCTCGGGGGCCGGCGGGGTCTTGGTGATGAAGGTGAACGACCGGTCCTCGTAGATGGTGATCTCGACCGGGATCACGTTGCCGCGCTGGCTCTCGGTGGCGGCGTTGTACTGCTTGACGAAGTCCATGATGTTGACGCCGTGCGGGCCGAGCGCCGTGCCCACCGGCGGCGCCGGGGTGGCGGCACCAGCGTTCAGCTGCACCTTGACGACCGCGGCGACCTTCTTCTTCCTCGGAGCCATCTGTGGGCCTTACCTGTCTTTCCGTTGTCAGCGTTCGGCTGTCAGCGTTCGGTTGTCTGCGTTCGGTGTGGTGACGATCAGATCTTGCTGACCTGATCAAAGGACAGCTCCACGGGGGTCTCTCGGCCAAAGATCGAGACGAGCACCTTGAGCTTCTGGGTGTCCGAGTTGACCTCGTTCACCGTCGCCGGCAGCGAGGCGAACGGGCCGTCCATCACGGTAACGGACTGGCCGATCTCGAAGTCCACCGCGGCGGCGCGGACGGCCTCTGCCTTCTTCGCTGCCTTCTCCTCCGGGACCGGGGCAAGCAGGCCCGCGACCTCGTCCAGGCTCAGCGGGGACGGTCGGCTGGACAGACCCACGAAGCCGGTCACGCCCGGCGTGTTCCTGACCGCCGCCCACGACTCGTCGGTGAGGTCCATCCGCACCAGAATGTAGCCGGGCAGCACCTTCTCCTGGACCTGCTGCCGCTTGCCGGACTTGATCTCCATGACCTCGTGGGTGGGGACCTCGATCTGGAAGATGAAGTCCTCCATGTTCAGCGACTGGGTGCGGCTCTCCAGGTTGGTCCGGACCCGGTTCTCGTACCCCGCGTAGGAGTGAACCACGTACCAGTCTCCTGGCAGGGAGCGCAGCTCGATCTTGAACTTCTGCACCGGGTCGGGTTCTTCTTCGCCTTCCCCGGACTCGGCTGCGGCTGTCCGGTCGCCGTCCGCTTGGGCAGCGCCATCTCCGGGCCCGGCGGTCGGGCCGTCAAAATCCGTCTGCCCGGCGACCGACTCCTCAGCCGCCGACGCCTCAGCCGCCGACTCCCCAGCCGCCGACTCCTCGGCCACCGACGCTTGAGGCGCTGGCTCCTCACCCGCCGGCTCGCCCAGCGGCAGTTCGGACTCGGACACGTTTCTCTTTCTCCCCTGCGCTCTTGCTGCGCTCTCGGCTAACCCCGAGCGCGGCCGTACCGACGCTGCGCACAGGCAAAGCCTGTGATCATGCTGCCACGCTCAGTGCGGGTACCAGTACCCAGCCGCCATCGTCAGCCGAAGAGCGCGATCACGGCCCTGGTAAACACCACGTCCAGGCCAGTCACGATCCCGACCATGATCAGGATGAAGATCGTGGCGACCGTCGTGTAGGTCACGAGCTCCTTGCGGGTCGGCCAGACGACCTTCCTGAGTTCGTCACGCACCTGCGTGACGAACTGCGCCGGAGTGGTCCGGTCTCGCCTCGCCGTGCGGCTGGGCTTTGCGGCCCGCTCCGGGGCCGGGCCACGCGTCTGAGTTGCCATGTCCTCACCTGAGCACTACATATTGCCGGCTGGTGCCGTCATTGCCCGCGGCTAGCACGGACCGTACCCGCAGGGCAGGAGGGACTCGAACCCCCAACCGCCGGTTTTGGAGACCGGAACTCTGGCCAATTGAGCTACTGCCCTCTGACGGCTCGTACGGGCATGCACGGGCCACCGGTGGACGCCACCAGAAGATGAAGTGTACGTGGTGGCAGTCCGGCCGTCGAACCGCGCAGCTAAGCCCCGGCGTGCCTGCCGACGCACGACTGGCCCCCAGGTGGGAGCATAGTCGCATGGCCCAAGCACCCAGCAGAGTCTCTGCCCGCATCTCCGCCATCACCGAGTCGGCGACGCTCGCCGTGGACGCCAAGGCCAAGGCACTCAAGGCGGCCGGACGGCCGGTGATCGGCTTTGGCGCGGGCGAACCTGACTTCCCGACGCCGGACTACATCGTCGAGGCGGCTCAGCGCGCCTGCGCGCAGCCCAGGTTCCACAAGTACACACCCGCCGCAGGGCTGCCCGAGCTGCGCGAGGCCATCGCCGCCAAGACCGCCCGCGACTCCGGCCTGGCGGTGCCTGCCAGCCAGGTGCTGGTCACCAACGGTGGCAAGCACGCCGTCTACCAGACCTTCGCCACCCTGCTCGACCCCGGTGACGAGGTGCTGTTGCCGACCCCGTACTGGACGACGTATCCGGAGGCCATCGAGCTGGCCGGCGGCGTGCCGGTGCTGGTTCGCAGCGACGAGACGACCGGCTACCGCGTCGCGGTGGAACAGCTCGAGGCTAGCTGCACGCCCCGCACCAAGGTGCTGCTGTTCGTCTCGCCGTCCAACCCGACCGGCGCGGTCTACCCACCCGAGCAGGTGGCGGAGATCGGCCGGTGGGCGGCCGGGCGCGGGCTCTGGGTCATCACCGATGAGATCTACGAGCACCTGGTCTACGGCGACGCGCGGTTCGTGTCGATGCCGGTCGTCGCGCCGGAGCTCGCCGACACGTGCGTGGTACTCAACGGGGTAGCGAAGACGTACGCGATGACCGGCTGGCGGGTGGGCTGGATGATCGGCCCGGCGGACGTGATCAAGGCGGCGGCCAACCTGCAGTCGCATGCCACCTCGAACGTCTGCAACGTCGCGCAGGCCGCTGCGCTCGCTGCTGTCTCGGGTGACCTGTCGGCCGTCGCGCAGATGCGCACCGCGTTCGACCGCCGCCGGAAGGTCATGACCGCCATGCTCAACGAGGCGCCGGGGCTGGTGTGTCCGCTGCCGGAAGGCGCCTTCTACTGCTACCCGTCCGTGCGAGGCCTGCTCGGTCTCGACATCGCGGGCCAGCGGCCGCAGCGCTCGGCAGAACTCGCCGAGCTCCTGCTGGACGAGGCGGACGTCGCCGTGGTGCCTGGCGAGGCATTCGGCACCGACGGGTATTTCCGGCTGTCCTGCGCGCTCGGCGACTCAGACCTTGAGGAGGGCGTGGCCAGGATCGTCAAGCTGCTCAGCTCGGCGCACTAGCGACGCCAGTCAAGCGTGCCGCGCGACCGAAGCCAGCTGGCACACTGAGCTGGTGCCCCGGCCGATAGCCGCGCTCCCGAAGGCGCACCTGCACCTGCACTTCACCGGGTCGATGCGGCATGCGACGCTGGTCGAGCTCGCCGCCCGGCACCGTGTGCACCTGCCCGAGGCGCTCGCGGACGACTGGCCACCGCAGCTCAGCGGCGCGGACGAGCGGGGCTGGTTCCGGTTCCAGCGGCTCTACGACATCGCCAGGTCGGTAATCCGGACCGAGGCGGATGTTCGGCGGCTGCTGTCGGAGGTAGCGGCGGACGACCGGGCCGACGGCTCGGGCTGGCTGGAGCTGCAGATCGACCCCTCCGGCTACGCCAGCAGGTTCGGCGGTCTCACGCCGCTCCTCGAGCTCGTGCTGGACGCGGCGGCCGACGCCGGCCGCGCGGCCGGCGTCGGCATCGGCATCATCGTGGCCGCCAACCGCACCAGACACCCCCTGGATGCCCGCACCCTGGCGCGGCTTGCCGCCGGCTACGCCGACCGCGGCGTGGTCGGCTTCGGGCTCAGCAACGACGAGCGCCGCGGCACGACCGCTGAGTTCGCTCCGGCCTTCCGGATCGCCGCGCGGGCCGGCCTACGGTCGGTACCGCACGGTGGCGAACTGGTCGGCCCGGCCAGCGTGCGAGCCTGCCTGTCCGAACTGCACGCCGACCGGATCGGCCACGGCGTCGCGGCCGCGCGGGATCCGGACCTGCTTCGCCGCCTCGCCGCCGACCAGGTCACGCTCGAGGTCTGCCCGACATCGAACGTCGCGCTCGGCGTCGCCGCCACGACAAGCGACGTGCCACTGCGTGCGCTGATCGGGGCCGGGATCCCGGTCGCGCTCGGTGCCGATGACCCGCTCCTGTTCGGCCCGCGGCTGGCCGCGCAGTACGAACTGGCCAGGCACAGCCACGGGATGACCGACGCGGAGCTGGCCGACCTGGCGCGGATGTCGGTCCGCGGCTCAGCGGCGCCGCCCGACGTGCAGAAGCGGCTGCTGGCCGACATCGACGCGTGGCTGGCCGCGCCGCCCGGCTGACCCGCCGGGCGGCTGACCCGCCGGGTGCCTGTTCGTCACGACTTCCCACCGATATCGCGCGCTCTGTTGGCCGATATATACGGATTTGCGCGCGCGAAATCGGTGGTATGTCCAGGCAGGCTAGAGCGACACGCCGACCAGGGTCGGCTCGGCGGCGAGCTCGACGCCGAACGCGGCGCGCACGCCATCCCTGATCGCCCTGGCCAGGCTGATCAGGTCGGCCGTGCTGGCCCCGCCGGGGTTGGTCAACGCGAGCGCGTGCTTGGTCGAGATGCGGGCACCCTCCGGTTCGGCTGTCAGCCGGTACCCCCGGCCGAACCCTGCGTGCTCGATCAGCCACGCAGCCGACAGCTTCACGGTCCCGTCAGCCGCAGGCCAGTGCGGGATACCGGCTGGGCCGGCGAGCCGCGCGGCCAGCCCGCCGTACTGCGTCGCCGACACGACCGGGTTGGTGAAGAACGAGCCCGCGCTGCGCGTATCGGGGTCAGCGGCGTCGAGCACCATGCCCTTGCCGCGACGCAGTCCCAGCACCGCGCCACGAGCATCGGCGAGCGGCACCCGGCTGCCCTCGGTAACGCCGAGCAGCCGGGCCAGCTCGGCGTAGCGAACCGGCGCCGACAGCGGGCTGGTTGCCAGCCGGAACGTCACGTCCAGGACGACGAACCTGCCCGTAGCGGCCCAGCTCCCGCCGCCAGTACCGGCGCCGTCAGCGGCCGCGGCCTGCCGCTTGAACATGCTGGTCCGGTACCCGAACTCAAGGTCGGCGGGCGCAAGCCGAACAGCCTTGCCGGCCACCCGGTCGTAGGCGAGGACCGCGACGATGGTCTCCGCGACCTCCTGGCCGTAGGCGCTGACGTTCTGGATCGGCGTCGCCCCGGCGCTGCCAGGGATGCCCGACAGGCACTCGATGCCGGACAGTCCCTCGGCCAGGCAGCATCGCACCGTCTCGTCCCAGTCCTGCCCAGCCGCTGCGGTCACCTCGACCCCGTCGTGGCCGACCGCGAACGCCAGCCCGGCGCCAGCCGCCCGCACCACCACGCCGGGGAAGCCCTCGTCCGCGACGACCAGATTGCTGCCGCCGCCGAGCACAAGCAGCGGCTCTCCGTCTCGGTCCGCCGCCGCCACGGCCGCGACGAGTTCCGCCGCGCTGGCCGCCACGCTGAACCGCCGGGCCGGACCGCCGAGGCGCAGCGTGGTGTACTCGGCCAGCCGGGCCCGCTCGGTCGTCAGCACGACAGCTCCAGAGGAGGGAACGAGGTGACGCGGCCCGGTGCCGCCGGCACGCCTGGCAGACCGCGCGTCAGTCAAGCATGCCGTACCCTGCCGCGGCCTACCGAACTCGGGCCGCGCCGGTCAGCCGATCACGGCGAGCTCGCGCAGCCCGCCCGGCTCGGCGTCGATGGCGAGCTCGTCTTCCAGCGAGGGCTCCGCAGCGTCCTGTCCGTGCAGGCACCACTCGTAGGCGGCGACCGTCTCGCGCGCGATCCGGCCGAGGTCATACCGGGACCTAGCCCGGTCCGCCGCCGCGATCCCGAGCGCCTCCCGCTGCACCGGCCTGGCCTGCAGGCTGCGGATCCGGTGCACCAGCATGGCGGCGTTATCCGGGTCGACGAGCAGGCCGGTGACACCGTCGACCACGGCGTCGCTGAGCGCGCCGACAGCCGGGACGACGACCGGGACGCCGCACGCCATGGCCTGGAGCGCCCCGATGCCCGACGGCTCGTACCGCGACGCGCCTACCATGAGGTCGGCAGAGCGCAGCAGGGCGGGCAGCTCCGTCTCGGACAGCTGGCCGGCGAAGACGATCCGATTGCGAACGCCCACCGCGGACGCGAGCCGAGCGAGCTCGCGCCATGCGCCCGTGCGCGGCACCTGCCGCGCGGCGGGGCCACCGACGATCACTAGCTCGGCGTCTGGCAGCTGGGTGAGCGCCCGCACCACGGCCGACAACCCGCGCGGCTGGCCGACCGAGGCGAACGCGACGAGCCGGAATCGGACCCTCCGCTCCGCCGCGTCGCCCACCGGGCTGAACAGGCTGGTGTCGACGCCGCACGGCACCACCCGGATGGCGGACTTCGGAACGCCGCGCCGGGCGAGTTCGGCGGCCTCGTCGCACGAGCTGGCCAGTACCGCACCGGCCGCGCGAGCGAGGCAGTCCTCCAGCCGCAGCCGGGCGGCCGAGGCTTCGCTGTTTGCGCCGTAACGGCGCTCCGCGGCGGCCAGCGACTCGAACGTCAGCAGTACCGGGGTGCCGCTGCCGCGTACCGCGCCAATCGCAGCCAAGCCGCCGAGCCAGGAGAAGGCGTGCACGACGTGCGGCTGCCTACCACGCCAGTGGTCCGCGAGGTAGGCAGCGACCTCGGGCATGTGCCGTGCCGCCTGGTCGGCCGCGACCGGTCGGACCGGGCCTGCCGCGATGTGCTCGACAGACACGCCGTGGCCGAGGATGGTGGTGCGCGCCGAGCGCGCGCTCTGCTGCCGCGCGTACACGGTCACGCGGTGACCGCGCGCCGCCAGCGCCTTGGCCAGCGACGCGGGCCGGGCGAACTCGCCAGCCTGCAGGGGGTTATGCGCCGTGATGAACGCGATACGCATGAGGGTTGCCTCCCGGTTCGGGGGCTAGGGATCAGCGACCCCTGGCCCGCCGAGTGGTGTCACGTCGTGCAGATCAGAACGCGACGCCGGGAGCCGGAAAGACCAAAGGCACACCCGCGTAGCGCGCTCGGAGATCAGCGCGAGGGTGTGCCTTCGTCGTAGACACTTACTGTCGCAAATATAACGCGCGGGTAACAGTGACCGCAAACGCGGCCAGACGCCGTTGTTCCTCGATGTCATGGTTCATGGTGATTAGTGCTAAGCGGGGACGGGCTCCCGCTCGGTCAGGCGCTGGCGCAGATAGGACAGCGCATCGGCGAGCAGCCTCGACACGTGCATCTGCGAGATGCCCAGACGTGCTCCGATCTCGGACTGGGTCATGTTGCCGTAAAACCGCATGAGCAGCAGCTTCTGCTCGCGCTCTGGCAGCTCGCTCCAGTGCGCCCAGACGGCCTCCATGTCGAGCACGTGCTCGAGTTGCGGGTCCTCGTCGCCGAGCAGCTCGCTGAGACTCGCGGCGCCGCCGCCGTCGGTGACCGGCGAGTCGAGCGACGCGGCCCGGAACGCCCGCTCTGCCTGTCGCGCTGCACGCACGTCATCCTCGCTGACGCCGACCTGAGCAGCGAGTTCACTGTCCGACGGCACGCGGCCGAGTTCGGCGGTGAGCTGGCTCGCCGTGTTCCGCAGTTCGAGGCGCAGTTCCTGCAGCGACCGCTGGACCCGAATCTGCCAGCGCTTGTCACGGAAGTGCCGCTTGATCTCGCCGCTCACGCACGGTTGCGCGTAACCAGCGAGGCTGGTGCCGAGCGTGACGTCGAAGTTGTTGATCGCCTTGAGCAGGCCAACGTATCCGACCTGCATGAGCTCTTCCAAGGGCTCGGTGCTGTTCTTGTAGCGCAGGACGCAGGATCTGACCAGTGGCTGGTACCGGCTGACCAGTACCTCACACGCAGCGTCGCGCCGGCTGTCGTCGTACGGCAAGGACTGGATCGCGCTGAGCAGGTCCGCGTCGCCGAGCGCCTCAAGGTCAGACCGCGTCGCGGGCACGGGGGTCGGTCGCGTGTTCATCTCCGCACTCCCTGCGGCGGGTGGGGGTTCCGCCTGCGGGGTAGTTCGTTCCCGTGGTGCGGGAGTCAAACATCGGCAGCCTGCCCGGCACGCTCGCCGCCACTGCTCATGCCGGAGCCATCACGCAATAGCGCGGTATCGCCTTTATCTCAGCTTCTTCATGGACCTGCCATGCCCGGACCATCGCCGGGCAGCAACGCGTTAGCTGTGCATCAGCATGAGTGGATTAGCGTGGACAGTGTTCAGTCAATGCCGGGGGCTATCAGATGCTGGAACCGCAAAGCCTTGTGCTGTTCGCCCTGCTGATAGTGCTGTTCGGCGGCCTGATCTGGTGGCTGGTCGTCGCCAGGCGGCTGGCGCTGAAGATCGTCGCAGCAGTGCTGTCGTTCGTCATGGCGATGTCGTTCGGCGTGCTGGCGGTCAACAGGTATTTCGGCTACTACTCCACCTGGGGCGCGGCCGTTGCCGACTTCTCCAATCAGAGCCCGAACTCCGGCCCGCAGATCGCCCAGGGCAGCCTGCTGACGACCGGGAGCAAGGTCCACGGCAAATTCAACCAGCGCGCCGTCTACCTGCGGCTCGCGCTGCAGCAGGGCTACACGTTCTCGGTTGACATGCCGGGAAAGCTGAGCCACATCAACCGGGTGGGCTACGTCTACCTACCGCCGCAGTATTTCGAGTCGCAGTTCGCGAACTACCGATTCCCGGTGATTGAGCTGATCCACGGCCAGCCGGGTGACCCGGCGGACTGGATCAACGTGGTCGGGGTGCAGGAAACGCTCAACCAGTTGCTCCGGCGACACCAGGCCAGCCCGGTCGTGCTGGTCATGCCGAGCGCCAACGGCGGTAATCGCATCTCCCTGCAGTGCCTCAACCAGGTGGGTGGTCCGGCGGACCTGACCTACCTTGCCCAGGACGTGCCGAATGACATCGCGCACATGCTGCGCGTGCAGCAACCGGGCCTCGGCTGGGGGGTCGCCGGCTATTCGGAGGGCGGCTACTGTGCCGCCAACATGGCGCTGCGGTACCGCTACCGGTACGGATTCGCGGCGTCGCTCAGCGGCTACTTCACCCCATACAACAACAAGCTGGCCTCCGGCCAGTCGGTGAGCCCGTTCGGCAACGACAGCAGGCTCCGGATCGAGAACACGCCGATCGACGAGGTGCGAACAGTGGCCGCCGGGGCGAGGCTGCCGATGTTCTGGCTGGGCGCGGGCGCTGACGACAAGGCGGACGTGGCGAACGCGGAGTACTTCGCCGAGGAACTGCAGCTTCACGAGGCCAGCGTCCCGCTCATCCTGACGCCCGGCGGCGGCCACACGATGGGGACCTGGCACGCCGAGGTCCCGGCGATGCTGAGCTGGATGTCCCAGGGTCTCGCTGGCGCCGTCGCGCACGTCGAGCAGTTGCAGCTCGCCAGGACCCGGGCAGAGGCGCGCGCCGACCACAAGGGCGGCGTGGCGCCACATGACCCGCCAGCAACCACCAAGCCCGCACCGGGCAGCACGCCCGGCAAGTAGCTGCCGCCCACGCGCGGAGCCGCGCCTAGCGCATTCGACCTGCCGGGATGACGCGCCTTCGTGCGTGGGTCCAGGTTTCCCGCGGCGATCTGCGGCAACTCATGTGGAGTCGCGGAGGTTCACGCTGAACAGGAGGGGCAGATGGCACACCCACCGGTAGACGCCCAGACCCTCACCGACACAGGCACTCACATCTTCGAGGCGATCGCCACGCTGGAATTCACCGGCCGCCACCCGAGTCATGCCGCGATCGCGGCAGCCGCTCGGCTGGACGACGCCGTGCTCGACCAAGCGCTGGCCGAAATGACGACCCTGGGCTTGGTTTTTGTCCACGAGGCGGACGGCGAAGCCGTCTACACGCCGATGCACCGCGACTGGAGCACCGAACCAGACCAGGCAGAGGGTCATCCGATGACCTGACCCGGCGCTCGAACTCGCAGTTCAGCCAATGCCCGATCGGACCGTCATACCGGGTAGGGGCTGCCCGTGGTGGTGTACGTGCGGCCGCTGGGCAGCCGCCAGGTCATGACGCCGGGCTGGTGCTGGGTCAGCCGCCAGCCCGGCGCCTGCTTCGCGCGATGATGTCGGCGGCATAGCGGACTGCCGTTGCACTCACAAGTCAGGCCGCCGCGGGCAAACGGGGTGGTGTGGTCGATGTCGCAGGATGCCGCGGGCCGACGGCAGCCGGGTGCGGCGCAGGTCGGCTGGCGAATCTCGATCAAGTGCCGCAGCGCTGTCGGCCAGGTGTAGCCGGGTGACTGACGAGGGTGGCTGCAGGTCCCGGCAGCCAGCATCTGCAGCCGCCTGCGCACGCCGACCGCCCACGTCAGGACCGGCTCGCCGGGCCGCGGGCCACCGCCGCGGCCGGCGCAGGCGTGCCCGGCCGCGAGACCGCCGGAGCCGGTGAGCGTCAGGCACCACGAGGTCGCCAGATCGGCACCGAGCCACTCGGCCAGGTCCCGGCAGGTCCCGGCGTCGGCAGGGCCGTAACCGGCGACCGCGCCCGGAGCGTCGCTCAACCCGGCCAGCGCG
>JASHQA010000337.1 GCA_030037785.1 Streptosporangiaceae bacterium | reverse complement strand
AGCTGAGCGAGGTACTTGCCCATCGCGGTGCCGAAGCTCATGCTCTGCGGAGCGCGGCTCTCGGCCAGCATGGCGTTCATGGCGTCGATAGCCTGCCGCTGCGTGCGGCAGGACGTCTCGCATTGCTTGCCGCTCTCCGTCCAGTAGCGGACAACCCACGGGTTGCGAGTGTTGCGCGGCTTGTGAACCACCCTCGCGCTAGTGATCTTGACTGACATTTCGCTGACCTCCACTGTCGAGACTAACGTTGACCTGCGAAAACACGTTCAGGTCAACAATCTCGGTGGAGAGTCGGTGACAGCGCCCGGTCACCCGCCGACGACCGGCCGGATCGTGCTCTCACCGGGGCCCGCGATGGCGAGAAACCGCCTGGTCCACTCGACGACCTCGGCCTTGTCCCGGCACTCCAGCAGCGCCCAGCCGCCGACCAGCTCCTTGGCCTCGGCAAACGGGCCGTCCAGCACGGTGAACTCGCCGTCGGCGTACCGCACCTTGATCGCGTCGCTGAGCGGCGTGACCCCGCCGGTCGCCAGCAGTACGCCGGCCTTGGTCGCCTCCGCCATGAACTCCCCCATCCGCTGGTACATCTCCGGGCTGGGCGGATCGATCGGCGCGTTGGGGTCACCGAGGTTGTAGCAGAGAAACTTCATCGCCTTCTCCTTCCGTGGCTGCCCGGCCCGCGCTGGCGGGCCGCTTCCACCCGAGCGTCGAACGGACGGCCGCCAGATCGACATACCCGGCCGAATTCGTGCCACCGTCGATCGCGAGTAGAGTCGGCTGTGGTTATATATCCGGCTTTGACCAAGAGGCGGCACCGGCGTTGCGGGCCGGCATCCCGCTGCGCGGCGTGATCCAACCGCCCAGCGCAGTGTTCTGCCGGACGGGACACAGGACCGGCACCCGATCCCCGGCCGGCCAGCGGCAGGCCCGACGGAAGAGGGGAACCGCGATGGCACCGGCAGCTCGCCGCAAGGGCACGCTGGCCGTCGGTCTGGCAGCGGTGTCCGCGATCGCCGTCGTGCTCGGCCTGGTCACAGCCGGCGGACCCGCCGTGGCCGCCACCACGCGGCATCCCGCCGCGGCAATCTCCTCCGGGGACGCGCCGCGCGGCTTCTGGTACGGAACGGACAGCAGTCGTGTGGCCACGCAGGGCCGTGGTCCGTTCCGCGAGCCGGCCATCGGCGGCGCTTACGGCGGCTACATCGGGATGATCGGGAACTGGGCCAGCTGGCAGCGGTGCGGCGGCGCCGTCGTCTGGTCCGCTGCCGACAGCGCGCGGGCTCGCTCAAACTTCGTCACCTATCACGCTGGTATCGGCGTTGGCGGCTACTGGTTCATGGCCGGCCCCGGCGTCGACCCGCACTACAACGGCACGACGAAGGAAGCCACCGCCTGGGGCGTCGCGCAGGCAAGGCAGGCGCTGGCCGACCTGCACCACACTCCTACCCCAGTCAACTACCCGGTGATCTTCATGGATATCGAGCTGCCAGGCGACGCGCCGAGCTACACGCCGGCACCGGACAACGGCTGGGACGCCGTCTACACGTCGGCGTGCAGCGGGCAGGTTGAGCAGTCACACGTCTCCCCGAGCGTGGACCGCGCCGACCTCAACGGCTTCGCCGACTACCTGACCAGCCATTCGTCGTACCAGGCCGGGGTGTACTCGGCGCCGTCGATCTGGGCGTCGATCTTCGGAACGAGCGCCATCGACGCCAGCATCCCGAACACCTACGAGTGGACCTACAACGGGCTGACGAGCAGCCTCAGCAACCGCCCGGACGGCTGGTGCCTGTCAGGCACCCGTACCTGCGCGCAGTTCTTCGGCGGCCAGACCAGCCGCTCCCGGTACGCGCTCATCTGGCAGTGGTCGGGTGGCGGGGGGACCAGCAACGGATACGGCGACTTCGATCAGATCGACGCCAGCCGCACCCCGTAGCGGCGAGCGCGGGTGACGCCGTCGCGCGGCCCACATCAGCAGGTCAAGACGGGACCTTGGGCCCGGCTAGCCGCAGGAGCTTCGGCCCTGGAATGGACCGTCCGGGGCTCGCGATAGTGGGCGCATGTCGATGAGCCAGCACCCCAGCTACCGCGGCCGAGTTAACCGGGCGGCTAGGACTCCAGCGCAGCGGCCGACCGGGCAGCCAGTCGGCAGCATCGCACCGGCGCGGCGTTATGCCGACCGCGCTTGCTGTTGCGCGGCCGCACCGGCCGTCATCGTGATCATGCCGCCGACGCAGGGCAGACAGCACGAGACCGACCTGCTGCTGTGCGGCCACCACTATCGATCGTCCAGGGCGGCACTCGCCGCTGCCAGCGCGACGGTCCTCGACATGGCGGGCCTGGAGCTGGCCACGCAGGCGTGGCCCGAGCCTCGATAGCGACGCGGTTGGCTCAGCCCGGAGAGTGTCGTGTGAGCCGCGACGCTCGGCGTTCCCCGCGGGCGCTCCGGCCCGCATCCTGATGACATCGGGAGGTGCGTGATGGCGGTCAGTCAAGCTGGATTCGTGCAGGTTCGAACGACCGGTGCAATTCCGGCGGGCACCGCGGAGCTTGCCCAGCGCAAGATCCTGGCGCTGCTGCGGCACGTGGGCGAGCCCGTGTTGTTCGCGCGCGTCATGCTCGCGATGGCGCCCGATCCGGCCGTAGCCGAGCCAGCCAGCGCGTGGGCCACGGTCAGCGTCAACGGCCGGCTGGTCCGGGCGCACGCAGTCGGCGTAACCATGTCCGCTGCCGTCGGCGAGCTGACCGACCGGCTGCGCGTCCGGCTCGACCGAGCCTGGCCCGACCAGGGCGTGCGATCACATCGGTGGCAGTCGAACCTTCGGGGGCTACGGCGTCGTCACTGACCGAATTCCACGCCAGTGCGCCGCTGTAATGGTGCGGCCGACGGCACCGATAGTGACTACGTGTCGATGCGTCAGCACCCCAGCTACCACAACCGGACGCGGCGCGACGCGGCGGAGGCGGCAGACCAGCAGGACGCGCCGGAGCCGACCGCCGTGTTCACCCTGGACGCCCGGCATTCCGGCCGCGCGTGCTGCTGCGCGGCGCAGCCCGCCGTGATCGCGATGCTACCGCCGTCGGCCAGCCGGCCGAGCCAGACGGACCTGCTGCTGTGCGGCCACCACTTCCGGGCGTCCTGGCCGACCCTGGCTGCGCGGGGCGCCACGCTTCTCGATCTCGGCGGCCACCCGCTGACGGCCGGGGCGTGGCCCGATCGCGGCTAGCGCTGCGCTACCTGGCGCCGTCTTCCGGCCGGCTCACGGTGGCCGTGCCGCTCCGGGATCAGTTCGAAGCCGGCGCAGCGGGCGAACCGGCCGGGAAGTTGAACGCGCCCCGGCTCGACTGGATCGACGTCAGGTCAGTGATGCTGGCCGCGGTCGCCGTTCCGCTGCCCGAGACGGTCGCGGTGAGCTCAACGGTGTCACCCTGCTTGACCGTGCCGATCCCGGCAGCCTGGGCGTCTACTTCGGTGGAGCTGCTGACCACGTAGCTCGCCGAGTAGCCGTCGGCACTCTTGACCGTGATCGACGACGCGCTCACGGCGGTCACCGTGCCGCGCTGCACGTCGACTGTCTGGTAGCCGCCGCCGGACTTGGGCACCGTGACCTGGCCGTGCAGCACCCCGCCGAGGCCACCCAGACCGAGACCACCCAGACCGCCGAACCGGCCGAATCCGCCCGGGCCGCGACCGTGCCGCGGTGGCGTCGACGGAGACGGGCTGGCGGACTGCGATGGGGCGGCCCCCGCGGCGGAAACGGGCCGAGCATCGTTCGCGGAACGCGTGGCGACGTAGGCAACGCCGCCCCCGGCGGCGAGCGCGATCACAGCGACGACCAGCAGGACCGCCAGCCGCGGGCGGCCCAGCGCGCCGTCGTGCGAATCGAGGATCTCGGTGCGCGGTGGCCCGTATCGCTCGTCGGGTCCAGAGTCCATTGGACGCATCTCCTTGCCCGCGGGCAGGCGCTGCCATTGATCTCAATGGTCAAGATACCCAACAAATGGGAGCGGCGCTGCGGGCGCGCAGAAAGGCTCCGCCCGTCGAGGCCGACGCGACGGTATTGCGCGTGCCGGCGGGCGACATCGGCTGGCGCGTGCCACCGATCCGGGGGAGCAAGCCGGCGTCCGTGTCAGCCGCTGTCGCCCGCCGTGATCTCGCCCTGGATGATGCCGGCCTCGCAGCCGCTCATCCAGTCCGACCTGGTGTCGGTGCTCGGCATCTTCTGCACGGCCGAGGATGCGCAGTTGTCATACATCTGTGCTGCCGTCTCGTTCGGCTGGCTCAGCGCCTCACCGACCTTGAAACCAGCGTCGTAGGACTTCTGA
>JASHQA010000336.1 GCA_030037785.1 Streptosporangiaceae bacterium | reverse complement strand
TCCCTGCTAGCCGACCTGGCCGGCGGGCCGGGACCCGGAGACGTCCAGCTCCCGCGGGCCGGCCTGCTGCGAATGCCGGAGGCGAACGGTGCAGATGCCGCTGAATCCCCGCTGCACGCCGTGCTCGCTGGGCGGAACTGCCGGCACGTCAGCTACGCGGACTGGCTGAAGATCGAGACAGCCGAGAAGGAGCTGGCGGCGCGGCTTGGCCGGGGCGCCCGGGTCAAGCTGGCCAGCCGGGACGAGATCGAGAGGGCCTGCGGGCTGTCTTAGCGCCCGCGCGGAGCGGCAGGCCGGGTGGTCGCCCGGCCGGGCGACCACCCGGGGCCGCCATAGCGACCGCAGATTAGCGATAGCGACCGCAGATTAGCGATAGCGACCGGACATGCGGAAATCCTGCCCGATTCGCCACTTTTGACCCCGCCGAGTGGTCGCCGTTGCCTTCGAACGGTCGCCGTCGCGGACAACTGGTCGCTACCTGCCCGCCGAGTGGTCGCCGTCGCGGACAACTGGTCGCTACCTGCCCGCCGAGCGGCCGCTACCGGGCCGCCGAGCGCGCTGCGTGCCTGTCAATCGCCCGCGTAGTGCGACATATGACCCGCAGCAAGATATGACCAGGTCGGTTTCGCCGTCGATCGGGGTAGAGGAAGGGCATCGCGGGGGCGTCAGGTTACCGGGCTGGTGCGAGCGTGCCGAGCTCGTCGGGGCGCGGAGGTGCTCACGGCGACCCCGCGCGGAAGCGAAGGAAGGCCCGACATGACCACCGTCAAGACGCCGCCAGCCGCGACCCCGATCCGCAGGCGCCCCAGGCAGCCCAGGCAGGCCAGGCAGCCCAGGCAGCCCAGGCAGGCCAGGCAGCCCAAGTGGCCGTCGGCCGGGTGCCTGAGCTCGCCGGCCGACCGTGCTGCCTTCGGGAAGACAGTACGGTCGCTGGTGCCTCGCCAGGACCACGCCGCCCTCGACCTGCCGGCCGATCGCCGCGACCCCATTGACCTGCTGGAAGAGCAGGCGCGCACGCGGGTGCCGGATCTGGTGCCGGTCCGCTACGGCCGAATGGCCGCCTCGCCGTTCGCGTACTTCCGTGGTGCCCCGCTCGCTATGGCCAGCGACCTGGCGAGCACGCCGACGACCGGCCTGTTCGTCCAGGCCTGCGGGGATGCGCACCTCAGCAATTTCGGGCTGTTCGGCACCCCGGAGCGTCGGCTGGTGTTCGACATCAACGACTTCGATGAGACGCTGCCCGCGCCCTGGGAGTGGGACGTCAAGCGGCTCGCGGCCAGCATCGAGATCGCCGCACGCGAGAACGGCGTCCCGGCTCGGCAGCGCCGGAAGATCGTCCTCGCAGCCGCTAGCCGCTACCGGCAGGCGATGCGCGACTTCGCCGACGTCAGCAACCTGCAGGTCTGGTACGCCAGCACGGACGTCGAGGCGTTGCGAGCACAGCTGAGGCCGACGGGCAGGCTGCACAAGGCCGTCGGCGCGGGTCTCGCCAAGGCGCGCGGCAGTGACAGCATGAAAGCGCTGGCCAAGCTGACGCGCACGGTGGACGGCCGACCGCAGATCGTCTCCGACCCGCCGCTGACGGTTCCGATCAGGGACGTGTTCCAGGGTGGCGAAGACGACGCCGCCAGCCTGACCGGCATGCTGCATGACCTGCTCGCGTCGTATCGCCAGACACTGCCCGCGGACACCGCGGAGCTGCTCGGCCGGTACGAGCTCGCTGACATCGCGCTGAAGGTCGTGGGCGTCGGCAGCGTCGGAACCCGGTGCTGGATCGTGCTGATGCTCGCGTCGGACGGCTCCGAGCCGCTCTTCCTGCAGGTCAAGGAGGCCGAGAACTCGGTGCTCGCCGAGTTCGCCGGGCACAGCCGGTACCCCAACCAAGGCGAGCGCGTCGTCGTCGGCCAGCGGTTCATGCAGGCGGCCAGCGACATTTTCCTGGGCTGGATCCGGGTCGCTCGCGGCATGGACGGCAGGCACCACGACTACTACGTGCGGCAGCTCCGGGACTGGAAGTTCTCCGCAAACGTCGCCGGGATACCGCCGAGCTGGCTGCGCGCGTACGCGTCGCAGTGCGGCTGGACGCTGGCCCGCGCGCACGCGAAGACGGGCGACAGGTTCGCGATCGCCGCCTACCTCGGCGGCTCGGACGTGTTCGAGGAGGCAGTGGCCGACTTTGCGGCTAGCTACGCCGACCAGAACGAGCGTGACCACGCGCGCCTCGTCGAGGCGATCAAGTCAGGACGGCTGCCGGCTGAGGCTGGCCGGTGACGCTGCGGCCTCGTCCGGCTGAGGCCGGCCGGTGACGCGGCACCCGCGCCCGGCTGAGGCTGGCCCGCGTCAGCGGAACTCGGCGGTGAGGAGGCGCAGCAGCGCGCGGGTGCGCGGTCCCTCCGGGCCCCGGGCGAACTCCGCGGCGGCGAAGTCGGTCACGCCGCAGTCCGCCAGCGCCCGGACCTGCGAGGCCACCGCGTCCTCGTCCCCGACGATCGCGACATCGCCGGGTCCGGCTGCCCCTTCCCTGTCCAGCATCGCCCGGTACGACGGCAGTTGGCCGTAGATCGCCATGGCGCTGTCGGCGTCGGCCCGGGCCCGCGCCGGGTCGTCAGTGACGCACACCGGCAGCATGCAGACCACCCGCGGGCTCGGCCGGCCGGCCGCGGTCGCCGCTGCCGTGATCGACGGCACGATGTAGTCGCGCACCGTGGCCGGCCCCGTCATCCACAGCACCGTGCCGTCGGCCAGCTCCCCGGCGAGGCGAAGCATCCGTGGTGCAAGGGCGGCGA
>JASHQA010000335.1 GCA_030037785.1 Streptosporangiaceae bacterium | reverse complement strand
ACGTCGAAGGTGTTACGGAAGCCGCCGGGCAGCAGCAGGATCGCCAGCGCCCCGATCACCGCGCAGATGAGCGCGCTGCGGAGCGGGCGCTTGGGGGGCGGTGCGGCGGGCAGCCGGCGTTCCAGCACGTCGCCGCGACCAGGGATCTTGCCGGCCCGGAAATACATCGCGACGACGAGGACCAGGAAGATCAGCAGGTCGGTGATGCCGGGCAGCGGATAGCCGGGCCCGCCATTGTTCGGGAACCAGGACAGGTTCGAGACGTACGTCAGCAGCGACTCGGCCATGCCCAGCAGGAGGCCGGCGATGCACGTGACCCAGAACGAGGTGAACCGGGCGAAGATCGCCACGGCCAGCCCGGGTATCACCATCAGCGGCAGGGTGGTGGGGTCAGGCTCGACGACCGAGGCCGCGAGCAGGCCGGTGACGCCCATCAGCAGGCACATCAGCACGGTGTTCGCCAGCGACAGCCAGTTCGGCGAAAGCCCCATGAACATGGCGTGCGCCTCGTTCTCCGCCGCCGCCCGGGTGCTCAGGCCGAACCTGGTCCACCGGTACAGCGCCATGAGGCCGACCATGATCACGAGCATGACCCCGCCGATCACGAAGTTGTACACGGGGATGGGATCGCCGAAGAGGATGACGTTCTCCGATGGGAGGATCACCGGCTGCGGCTGCGCCGACTCACCGAACGCGATGACGATGAACGACTGCAGGATCAGCAGCGCGCCGAGGGTGGCGATCAGCTTCGCTAGCGGCGTCGCCGTCCGCTGCGGGCGCACCACGAGCAGGTCGAAGAGCACGCCGACGATGACCGTGAACAGCAGCGTCAGGATGACGGCGGGCACCGCCGGGATCGTGGCGAACTCCCCGGAGCGGATCGACCAGAAGAAGTAGCCAGCCAGCATGGCGACTGCGCCCGTCGCCAGGTTGATGACTCCAGCGCCGCGGTAGCTGAGCACGACGCCCATCCCGATGCCGGCGATCAGGCCGCCGGCCCCGATCCCCAGCAGCAGGAAAACGATGACCTGGGACACGCGATGCCTGCCCTTCGTTGGACGATGTTCGGTTGTGCGCGCCTGCTATGCGCGCCGAGCTCACACCCTGGCGGCCAGGCTCTCCGGGGTGACGTTCTCCTGCTCGGTGACCTGCTTGATGACAAAGTCGAAGCGACCGTGCTTGACCCCGTCGGCGTCGATCGTGCACGGCACCATCAGCGCCGGGTGGTAGAAGTCGTCGTCGGTGTTGCCCGGCTCGCCCTCGATGTACAGCTGCGTCGTGATCGGGCTGCTGTTGCCCTGGACCTTGACGTGGATGTGCTTGGCCTCCCGCGGCTCGTAGCAGCCGGGGATGATCGTGGTGAGCCCGTACCGGCCCTGCTCGTCGGTCACCTGCCAGCCGTTGTACCGGTAGCCGACCATGTCATAGTTCCCGGCCGCGTCCGACGACCAGAAGCTCACGACCGCGCCGGGAATGGGGGTGCCCTTCTCGTTGAGCACGCGGCCGGTCAGCACGATCTCCGGTTTGTCGCTCTGCTCGAGCAGGTTGGTCCGCTGCGGCGCGCCGAGGCGGTAGTACGGCCCCTCAATCTCCTGCGGCGTCTGCCTCAGCTCGCCCGGCCCCGGCTCGGGTGTCTCGGGCACGCCGGGAAACTTCCCGGCCATCTCGCCCGGCACGCCCCTGTCGAGTACTTCCGCGGCCCTGATCTCGTCTTGCACCGTCACTGTGGTCTCCTCTTCGTCCTGCCGCACAGGACATTGAACTGGTCTGTCGAAAAGGAGTCGAACCCTTTCCGCGCGACTTGACGTCGTCATGAACCCCAGAATCGCCGGGACGCGATTTGTGCGCCAGCCACCAGGGACTCAAATTTTGCCCACATCACCTCCGGATGGGTGCGCTTGATGGCGGCCGCCTGCGCGAAGCCGCAGTCGGCGCCGCCGATGACGTTCTCCGGCCCGACGATCCTGGCGAACCGCTCGAGTCGCTGCGCCACCAGCCGCGGATGCTCGACGGTGGTCGTGTGGTGGGTGATGACGCCGGGGATGAGGATCTTGCCGTCGGGGAGCCCGGCCCGTTCCCACACCTCCCACTCCCACTCGTGCCGCGGGTTCGCCGCCTCGACGGAGTAGGCCCCCGCCTTGACCTGACGAATGAAGGGCAGCAGCGCCTCGAGCGGCGCGTCGGCGACGTGCGGGACGTGCCAGCTACCGAAGCACACGTGGTAGCGGATCCGGTTCTCGGGGATCCCGGCGAGCGCGTGGTTGAGCGCCTCGACCCGGAGCTGGGCCCAGCGCTGGTAGACCGCCTCGCCCTGCTCCACCAGGTGGTCGTGCATGTTGGCCAGCACCGCGTCGTCGACCTGCAGGATGAACCCGGCCTCGTGGACGGCGAGGTACTCCTGCCGCAGCGCGTCCGCGATCGCGTATATGTACTCCTCTTCGCTGCCGTAGTACTCGTTGATGCCCTGGTAGGCGGTGCTCGCCGGGGCGACGCTGGTGAAGAACACCTCGGCGTCCCCGGCCAGGGCGCTGGCGGCCCTGAGGTTGGCGAGGTCCCGGTTGACCTGGTCGAGTCCGGTGTACTTGATCGGGCCGACGCAGACCTCCGCTGGCGCGCCGGTCAGCGCGACCGGGATCTCCGGGTTGGCAGTGAAGAAGCCCTTGAACCGCTCGCGGTCCCGGCCGAGCCAGTCCAGCGGCTTGAGCTGGTCCGGGCGGACCTCGAAGCCGCTGATGCGCCCGAGCACGTACGCCGACCAGCTCGACTTCCCGAACTCGCCGTCGTTGACGACGTCGAGGCCGGCCTCCCGCTGCCGGGCGACCACGTCGGCTACCGCGGCCGTCAGCGCCCGCTCGTAGTCCGCGCGCGCGCTGTCGTCGGCGTCGGGCGATGGCTGCCCGGCCAGCGTGTCCGGGCGGATCAGGCTGCCCGTGTGCGTGGTCAGGAACCTAGTCTCGCTGCGTCGCACGATGTGTCCTCTCCGCCCGCTCAGGTGTGCCGGCCCGCGACCGCGATGGCGCGCCGCGTCGTTCCCCGATCGTCATGGCCACGCCGCCGGCAGGTCGGTGGCCCGCACGACCCAGCCGCGTTCCAGCGCGTCGAGCCGGTCGGCCAGCCCAACCGCGGCGAGCACCGCCGTGGCGTCTGCGCCGGGGCGGCCCGGCGCGTGCCCCACCCTGGCCGGCGTGTCGGACAGCCGCACCGACACGCCCGGCATCGTGCAGGTGCCCGCGGTGCCGACCTGCTGGCTGACGCTCAGGCCGCGCGAGCGGACGAGCGGGTCGGCCATGAGCTCGGCGATGGGCA
>JASHQA010000334.1 GCA_030037785.1 Streptosporangiaceae bacterium | reverse complement strand
GGCACCCCGGTCAGCAGCGGCGCCGGCCGCGGCGAGTGCCCGTGGCAGGGCGAGCGCGGCAGCCCGCTCGGCGGCCGACAGGTAGGCGTTGCGGCTCGACGCCGCCAGCCCGTCCGGGTCGCGGAGCAGGGGTGCCGCCACGATCTGCACGCCGAGGTCCAGATCGGTCACCATCTGCCGGATCAGCGCCAGTTGCTGGGCGTCCTTGGCCCCGAACACCGCCGCGTCCGGCTCGGTCAGCTGGAACAGCTTGAGCACGACCGTCAGCACGCCGTCGAAGAAGCCCGGCCGGGATCGGCCCTCGAGCACCAGCCCAGCCGGTCCCGGGTTCACGGTCACCAGCGGCGGCCGCCGATACATCTCCGCGGTGGCCGGGTGGAAGACCGCGGTCACCCGCTCCTGCGCGCAGACGGCAACGTCCTGCTCGATCGGCCGCGGATAGCGGTCGAAGTCCTCGGCGGGACCGAACTGCAGCGGATTGACGAAGATCGAGACCAGGACGGAGCCGCCCTGCCCTGCCAGCTCCCGCGCGACCCGCAGGACGGCCCGGTGACCGTCGTGCAGAGCGCCCATGGTGGGCACGAGCACGACCGGGCCCGGTAGCGCGCGCCGCGCCGCTGCCAGCCCGTTACGGGTCCTGACCAGCATCGGCACGGGCGGCGCGGCCATGTCCGTGCGGCTCGGCGGGGACGCCTGGCTCGGCGGGGACGCCTGACCCGCCGATGTCACGTCGGCGCTCCGGTCATAGCGGTGCCTCGGCGAGCACGTCAAGCAGCCGCCGTGCATCGGGTGCGGTCAGCATGCCGGTGGCCAGCGCGCGGGTCGCCGTGAGCCGTGCCAGGGCCAGGTAGGCAGGCAGTGCCTCCGGCGCCTCCGTCCGCAGTGCAGCAACGTGACCGGCCACGGTGTCGGCGTCGCCCCTCGCAACCGGGCCCGTCAGGGCCGCGTCGCCCAGTCGCAGCGCGTTGTCGAGCGCCGCAGCCAGCAGCGGGCCGAGCATCCGGGCCGGGTTCCCGACACCGGCCTTGGTCAGCAGGTCCTCGGCCTGGACGACTTGCGTGACCAGGTGGTTGGCAGCGCCCGCCAGAGCGGCGTGGTACAGGTCACGGTCTTCCTCGGCGATGAACACCGGCTCCCCGCCCATCTCCATGACCAGGACCTCGGCCGCCGGACGCAACACCGCAGGCGCCGTGACGCCGAAGCAGATGCCGACGAGCCGGTCAGCGTCGTCGGGCCGGCCCGTGAACGTCATCACCGGGTGCAGCGCCAGCGGCAACGCACCCTGCTGCGTCGCCGACTCGAGCACGCCGAGCCCGTGGCGACCGCTGGCGTGCGCGAGCAATCGGCCCGCGAGCGGCGCCCCGGTAGCAGCGAGCCCGTGCACCAGGCCGGGCAGGGCGTCGTCCGGCACCGTGAGCAGCACGAGGTCGGCGGCGCCGAGGACCTCGTCCGGCTGGCATACCGGGGTGCCCGGCAAGAACCGGTCGACGCGCCGACGGGACGCGTCGGACACCGCCGACGCCGCCGTGATCCGGTGCCCGGCGCGGCTCAGCGCCACCGCCAGCGCGGTGCCGACTCGGCCCGCGCCGACGACGCCGACATTGAGCCGGGCCGGATGCGCCGGACCGGCACCTGGCCGGGCCGCCTCGCCTGGCGTGCTGGCCGCGGTCACGGCGGGCACCGGCCGGTCACGCGTGCCACTGCCAGCTGCCCTGCGAGCGCTGCGACTCGTCGTCGGAGTCGTCCGGTGGCTTCGGTGCGCGACAGCAGTGCTCCAGGTACAGCGCGGCCGCCAGCAGCAGCAGGGCAGCCGCCAGCGTAACCCCCGCCACCCTCGCGTCGCGCGCGGGCACGCTCTTGTCAAGCTCCGGCAGCACGTATGCCAGGTACCCGGCGACGAGCCCGCCGATCCCGGCCGCCGCCGTGGAACTGGCCTTGGCCAGCGCGACGAGCCGTGCCACCGCGAGCGGCGCCAGCGGCTTGGCGCCCTTCCGGCGACCGGTCACCCTGATGCGCACGCTGCGGCCGACCGCGGCTTCGGCGAGCGCCAGCGCGGCCAGGGCTGGCACGGCGGTGATCGGCAGCAGCGGCAGGTTCGTGAAGGTCGCCTTGGTCGCCAGCCAGCCGACGATGGCACAGACGACGACGATGCCAGCGATCGTGCTGGGCTTGGTCATGTGCATGGCGTCATGCCTCGCCCGCAGGCCCGAGCCGGCAGCGCGAGAGCGAGGTCCGCCCGGCGCCACACCCCGGCCGTCGAGGTTCCGGCGAGCAGGTCGGCGACCGGGCCGGAGCCAGGCAGGACGGCCGTCGGCTGCACGTCGAGCCACGGTGCCAGGACAAAGGCCCGCTCGTGTGCCCGCGGATGCGGAAGCGTCAGGTCGGGGTCTGCGCTCCGTTCCTCGCCGCAGGTGATGATGTCGACGTCGAGGGTGCGAGGGCCCCACCGGACGGCCCGGACTCGCCCGGCAGCACGCTCGGCCGCGGCGCAGCGCGCCAGGATCTCCAGCGCTGGCAGCGAACTGCGGGCTAGCAGCACCGCGTTCAGGTAGTCGTCCTGCGCCGGACCGCCGACCGGCGTCGTCTCGAATACGCCCGAGATGGCGGCGGCGGTCAGCCCGTCGCCGTCCAGCGCGTCGATGCCGTGCTGCAGGTTTTCCATCCGGTCACCGAGGTTGCTGCCCAGCGCCAGCACGACGTCGCGCCGTCGGCAGTCCGGCGCGCGGGTCACGTCCGGCTCCGGCGGATCGTCACGCTGATGTCCGCTAGGTCCGCGCTCACCGGGGCGCGGGGCTTGTGCACGGTGATCTCGGCCGCGTGCACCACGGGATCGGTCAGGCAGGCAGCCGCCAGCCGCTCCGCGAGCGTCTCGATGAGCGCGACCGGCGGCCCGGCCACGATGTCGGCGAGCCGCCCGGTCATCGCCGCATAATCGGCGGTCAGGCTCAGGTCGTCGCTGGCGGCTGCGGGGGCAGCGTCCAGCCACAGCAGCGCGTCGACGATGAAGTCCTGGCCGCTCACTCGCTCCTCGGGCAGCACGCCGTGATAGCCACGCACCCGCAGGCCGGCGATGC
>JASHQA010000333.1 GCA_030037785.1 Streptosporangiaceae bacterium | reverse complement strand
TGCTCATGACGAGTTTGACCTCGATCGGCGGCAAAATGTAACGCTCTGTCAATCAATGATGACAGAGGCAGGTCGCCCGAGCGCGGGCAGCCCTAGGGGGAGGCAGGTCGCCAGGGCGCGGGCGGCCCCAGGGGGAGGCAGGTCGCCCGAGGGCGGGCGCCCCAGGGGGAGGCACGTGGCCAGGGCGCGGGCGGCCGGCATGGGGAGGCATCGCGGCTCAGCCACGAGTGCCGTGCCGGGCTGGCGGGTCAGACGCTGGACTCCAGGTGCTTGATCGACGAGGCGCTGCACACCGACCCCGGCTGGTTACCCGTCATCTTGCAGATCGCGGCGGTGAAGTAGTTGGCCGCGCCGTCGACCGCCTGCGCGACCGTGCTGGACGGGTCGTGCAGATCGGTCGCCACCTGCGCCCAGGTCAGGCCCTTGAGGATCGCCGGGTCGAAGATCGGGTACTTGAGGAAGGCCTTATTGCCGAAGTCGATGAACGGGTAGCCCTGCCCGGTCTCGCCGTCGCTGGTGGTGGTGTCGTACTTCACCCACAGCGCCTGCTGGGCGGACGTGGTGGCCTGCAGCGGGTCGCGGTTGACGTCTTCGTTCTCGACCGGGGTGAAGGTGAGGTACTTGCTCTGGTACTTCGCCTGGTAGAAGGTTAGCGTCGGCGTGCTCGGGTCGACGTCTGTCGACGACGAGTGGAAGCCGCGCAGCGGCGTCGTGAAGTGGCCGAACCGGCTCAGCGCGACCGCCATCGACCAGCGCGTGGCGGCGCAGTACGGGCAGAATTCCGCGCCGATGTAGAGCATCTCCGGCTTGCCGCCGCTGGTGAGCAGGCTTGCGTTGGCCTTGATGATTGGCGGCGACCCCTCGAAGCCCGACCAGCTAGTTGCCGTGTTGGGAGTCTGGTAGCTGAGGACCGACCCGCCGCCGATCTGGTTGAGCGTTGCGGCTGGGACGTCGGTGATCTTGTCGGCGGTGCTGGCGGGCAGGACCGTGCCGTGTACGCCGCCAGCGGCAGTGCTGCTGGCGGGCGACCGCAGGTTGTAGTAGACGACGAAGCCGACCACGATGGCGATCACCGCCAGGATGCTGCCGCCGAAGAGCATCATGCGGCGGCGCTGCTCCTGACGCCGCGCGGCGGCCCGCTGTGCTGCAATCCGCTCTCTGGCGGTCTTCTCGCGAAGCCTCGCGGCCTTGCTCATCTGTGACTCCCGGGGGAACTACGCGTGCGTGCTGGCTTGGGCTGCTATCGGACTGATCTGCCAGAGGTACTGTCGGCAGTCGCCTTCGCCGGACTGCCCCAGAAAGCCGCCTGCGCGACCAGAATCACGAACAGGACGAATGTCGTGATATGCACATATGTGCACCACAGACAGATAGTCCTGAGCGTGATGAGCTCAGTGTAAATCAGATACAAAATGAACAAGACGCCGACGATCATGGCGGCGAGCCGCAGGCGCCACGCAGCCAGCGGCAGTGTCCGCCGCAGGGCCTGCGCACGCGGACCGCGGACCGGCAGCCAGCGCCACTCTGGCCGCCAGGCCCAAGGCACGTTGATCACGGTCATGAAGACGTAGAACGCCAGCCCCAGCTCGGCCACCGGGAAGATGCCGAAGAGTTCGGACTCCGGGCTCGTCGTGACCGCCGCACAGTCCACCAGACCATGGTTGCTGCAGAGCAGGATCTGGGCCCCGGCCAGGTGAGCGATCGTCAGGTAGATGCTCAGCCCGACACCGATGAGCGAGACGGCTAGCGTGGTCCAGCGCAGCCAGCGCGGCGTCCACCCGGTGCTGGTCGCGGCCACTGCCGTCGCGCCCCCGGTGACCGGCTTGCCCGCCGGTGCCCTGGAGCTAGTCTGCGGCGAACGGGGTCTGGACCCGCCGCCAGAGTTGCGCGCTGAGCTTGCCGTGGACTGGTTCCGGCGCGCCTGCGAGCCCTTGCGCACGGTCTGCGTGCCGCTCGGGCGGCGGTTCTGGTTCGCCACAGCGCTTCCAATCCTCCGGTGTGACCGCCATGGCAACGGAACGCTTGCCGGTCCAGGCGTGCCGATACCCGTGCGGGGACTCAACGGGGTCGAGATGCCGAAGTCCATGCTAGGACGCCGCTGCCGATGCGGCTGCCTTCGTTATCGAACCGAATGATGCTGAGGGCTGACTGAACGTCCGCTCCGCCGCCGCTGAACGGCGCCCTGCCTGAGCGGCAATGCAGCCGTCGTCGGGTTGTTGGGGAGCGCACGCACGGGGTGGCTATCGTCTGGGCATGGTGGCTGTCAGATACGGGTGCGGCGGGTCCAAGCCGAGCGAGCGCGGACCCGGTGGGCGGGAACCCGGCGGGCGGGAACCCGGCGAGCGCGGACCCGGCGGGCGGGAAGCCGGCGAGTGCGGACCCGGCGTGCGGGAAGCCGGCACCAAGGAGCCGAGCGGCGCGGCTGATCCCAGGCCCGGCGCGGCTCGGGTCGGTCCGCGGCTTCGCATTGCGAGGCAGACCAGGGGCTTCTCCCAGCAGCAGCTCGCCGGAATGGCCGGGGTGTCGCGGCAGGCGGTGTCGGCGGTGGAGTCCGGGCTGTCCGACCCGTCACTGCGGGTCGCGCTCGCGCTGAGCCGGGCGCTCGGCATGACCGTCGAGGAGCTGTTCGGTCCCGCGATTCCGGAACCGGTCATGCCCGTCCGGCCGGCTGAGGTGCTCGGCAAGCCCGGCTCGCGCGTGTCGCTCGCACCGGTGGGGGACGTGCTGGTCGCGCGGCCGCTGGCCGGAGCGACCCTGACGCGGGTGGGGTTCGCGGCCGCTGGGGGGCGGGTCACCGGGCCGGACACGGTCGTCCCGCTCGGGCCGCCGCGTCCGACGCTGGTCGTGGCCGGGTGTGACCCGGCGCTGCCGCTGCTGGAGCTGCCGCTCAGTCTGCTCGAGCCGCCCGTCTCCTTCTTGTGGTGGCGCTGCGCCAGCCGGAAGGCGCTCGCCCTGGCCGGCGACGGTCTGGTGCACGTCGCCGGGGTGCACCTGGGCGGGCCGCAGGGTGAGCACGCCAGCCCGCTCGCGGCGCAGTTGCTGCCCGGCGGCGGCGAGGTGATCGGGTTCTGCTCCTGGCGCGAGGGCCTGGTGCTGCGGCCGGAACTGGCCGGTTCCATTGCTGACGTCGCCGACGTGGCGAAGGCTGGCCTGCGGCTGGTCAACCGGGAACCGGGCGCTGAGGCCAGGGCCGTGCTCGACCGCGAGCTGGCGAAGCACCACATTCGGCCGGACCGGCTGATCGGCTACGAGACCAAGGCGGGCGGGCACCTGGAGGTAGCGGCCGCCATCGCCGCCGGACTGGCCGACGTGGGCATCGCCAGTGAGCCGGCTGCGCTGGCGCACGAGCTGGCCTTCGTGCCGCTCGCGGCGGAGCGGTTCGACCTGGTCGTGCCGACCGCGCAGGCCGGGTCGCGGGAGATTCAGGGGCTGCACCGCGCGCTCAGCTCGCAGTGGCTGCACGACCAGCTGGCCAGCTTGCCTGGCTACAGCGTGGCCGGGTGCGGCGAGCGGGTCGCGACGATCCAGCCGAGCACCGGCTGACGGACCCCGCTAGGCCTGCCGCCGCGCCGGGTTGCCGCGCCGGGTTGCCGCGGCGGGTTGCCGCGCCGGATTGCCGGGCCAGGTTGCCGGGCCAGGATGCCGGGCCTGGATGAGCGTGGTCTGCAAGCGCGTGATCGCGGCGACCCCCGTCGAGTTTCCTGCGGGCGCGAGGTCGCCGCGATCATGGCAGAGTGCGGCTCAGCCCGAGTGGCCGAAAACCGGGACGATGGAAGCCCGCGCGATCGTGGCGAACGTCAGGTTGAATCCCGCGACGGCGGGCGTGACGTCGGAATCGACGCCGAGGTGGTCGGTGTTGAGCGCGTACACGGTGAACACGTAGCGGTGCGGTTCGCCGGGCGGCGGGGCGGCGCCGCCGAAGTCCTTCGTGCCGTAGTCATTGCGGACCTGGAACGCCCCGGCTGGCAGCTTGGACCCGTCAGCGCTGCCAGCGCCTCGCGCCAGTTCGGTGACCGACGCCGGGATGTCGAGTACCAGCCAGTGCCAGAACCCGGAGCCCGTCGGGGCATCGGGGTCGTAGCAGGTAACGGCGAATCCCTTGGTCTCAGCGGGAAACCCGTGCCAGCGCAGGGACGGCGAGATGTTCGCGCCGCTCATGCCGAAGCTGTTATAGACGTGGTCGTCGGACATCTGCGTGCCGTGGGCTACGTCGTCGCTCTCGACGGTGAACGACGGAACCGGCGGCAGGAAGTCGTGGGGCAGCGGAGCACGATCGGTCATTGCTTCCTCCCAATCGGAATGGCCAGCATCGGCCAAGCCCACGCTAACGGATATGGCCGCCAGATCGCCCGATGCTGCTTACGTCCGCGAACGCGACTGGCCGGCCACGCCGTGCATCCGGGCTAAACTGCGCCATGCCGGGGCGAACGGCGCCGAGGAATGCGCGCCAGCTGGGCGTGCGGACATCAACGGCGGGAACGGGGTGGAGCGGGCTGATCGCGGGCGGACGCCGGCGTCGGGAAGGGTCGGTCGTGGGGTGAGGATCGGGCGCGGTGCCTGGGTATGGACGCGCCGAGTCGTGCTCGGCGTGGTCCTGGTCGGCGCCGTGGTCATTCCGGGCCGGGCCAGCAGCCAGCAGACCCAGCACTGCAGCGGGCCGGGCTGCCGCGCGGCTGGCTCGATTCTGTGGACGGCGAAGCTGCCCGGCCAGTGGGTTGCCGAGACGGGCGTGACCGGCACGGTGCCGAGCACAGACGCGGGCTATGCCGCCATGGGCGGCGGCCTCGCGCTGCTCGCGGCGGGTCTGCGGGTGACCGCCTTCGACGTCGACACGGGCAGCTTGGCGTGGCAGACCACGATCACCGGAGTGCCGGCTGGGTCGGCCATCGTCGGCGTGCGGGCCTTCGGTGCGGTGGTCGCCGTCGGCGTGCAGCCGCCACCGGGTGTCGCCCCGGAACGGGACGAGGTGATCTTGTCCGCGGCGACCGGCTTCCAGTCCCGGACCTATCCTGCCGCCGCCTACGGCGGGGCGATCGCGGCGTACCGCGCCAGCGTGGTCGTGGTCGACCGGACGACGGTGACGGCCTACGCGAACTCCACCGGTCGGGTGCTGTGGAGTCGGCAGCTCGGGCCGCCTGGCCAGACCTGGCGGGTATCTGGCCAGAACGTCTACGTCGCGCAGCCAGATGGGTCCGCCGGCACCCTGCTGGTGCGCCGGATCAGTCTCAGCACCGGGGCCGAGGCGGTGCTCCGGCCGTCGGAAGGCTCTGCCTTCCCCGGCACGCTCGGCGCGGTGGTCGACGGCGTCATGGTGTTCACGGCGCCCGGCGAGGTAGCCGGGTACGACGGCGACACCGGCGCGGAACTCTGGCATCGGGCGAAGGTGGTGCTCGAGCTCGCTGATCCGAGCGCGAGCACCGTCTACCTCGCCAGCGGCGCGGCGCTCGAGGGCGTCGACATCTCCTCGGGCACCGTGCTGAGCCGGGCCGCGCTCTCGGTCGCTGGCAGCCTCTACTGGGTCACCGGGGGCGTGGCGCTCGGGCTCGACGAGAACGCGCTCGGCGACGCCTGGGGATACAGCCTCGACTCCCGGCGGGTGCTGTGGACCTCGGCGGGGCTCCCGTGGCCGCACTTCTTTGTCGATCTGTCGGGCCTCGGCGGCAGCGCGAGCCCTGGCGGGCGCGTGGTGCTGCTCGCTACCTGCGCGCGGGTGGGTGCGAAGACATCCCCGACCGGCGCCGCGCACTGCCTGCGACCGGAACTCGCGGCTGTGTTGATCTAGGTGCCGCGTTGATCTAGGCACCGTGGTTGATCTAGGTGCTGTGTTGGTCTAGGCGCGGTGTTGATCTAGGAGCTGTCTAGTGGTCCGAGGTGAGCGGGGCGTAGCGCTGCGGACCGCACAGCCCCGACCGAGCGACGTTCTTCGCGGCCGCGGCCGCTCGCACCGGCAGGCACGTCCTGGCTGGCCCGGACCGGACGGCCAGCACGATCGAGCCGACCGCGAGCGCGATCGCAAGCGGGTAGAACAGGACGATTCGCTGCCGCCGCCGGAACCGGATGTGCAGCCGCCGGCCGATGACGGCCAGGACCCGCCGCAACCAGCCGAGCCGCGCCATCGCGCCGTGACGCAACTGCTCGAAGCGCGGCATCTCCTCGTCGCACGTCAGCCTGCAGAAAATGGCATAAAGAGCCGCAAGCCTCGGGTCGGTCCCGCACAGCGTGCGGTCCATGCGACCGAGCACCCGCCGCTGGCGTGCAGGCAGGCCCATTCGACACCTCCCGTGTGGCGTCTCCCCCAGGGGGACAAGGTAACAGCTACCCTGTGATCAGCTCGTAACCGGCCTGTTGTCAGCTGGTGATCTAAAGGCGGGAGCAGTGACATCTGTAACGCCTAGGTCGCGACGGTCGACACGGCCCGCCCCGGCACGCTCGGCCCTACGCTGAGACCGAGAGCTGCTCCGCTGTGTGCGCCGGGCCAGAGGGCCCGCGGGGGTAGCTGACAGGGGATGCGGTGTCGAGCCAGACGGTAACCGAACTGGTCGTTGGCGTAGCCATACTCGCCTTGCTCGTGTACCGGCAGTTGCGCGCCCGGCCGCTGCGCGCGAACCAGCGGCTGCTGCTGATCCTGCTCGTGATCGGCGTGATCGAGACGTACGGCTACTTCGAGGGCGGCAAGCGCAGCGCCTCGGCTGCTGCCGTGGCGCTGGTTGGCAGCCTCGTGCTGGCGGTGGTGTTCGGTGCGGTGCGAGCCTTCACCGTACGGATCTGGGCGCAGGACGGCCAGCCGTGGGTGCAGGGCAATCTGCTGACCGCCGTGCTCTGGGTGCTGGCGCTGGCCGCGCACCTCGGTTTCGACTACCTCGTCGGCCAGCACAAGGACATCGGTGACATCGGAAACGCGACCGTGGTGCTGTACCTGGTGGCGAGCCTCGGCGTCCAGCGTGGCGTCATGATCTACCGGGCGCAGCGGATGAGCCTGGCCCCGGCTCGCGGATGACGAGTCGCCGGTTGCATCCGGCGGTACGGGGAAGTGACGTCGTTCCCTCGTCCTGACGGCCAGGTGACCAAGCGGTCACGCCCATCGCTTCCGGAAACCGTCGGGGACCCAGGTGTTGTCTATCCGTGCCTGATGGCCACCCACGCCTGGCTCGAGACGAAGACCGGGTAGGGGCTGAGCCCGCGCGGTGCGGCGGTGCCGAATCGCGGCAGTGGCGCCTGGGCCATGCGCGGCCGGCGGCGGTGGCGCGGCGGGTAGTAGCCAACGAGCTGGTGCGCCCACGTCAGCATCAGGACCAGCGCGCGTGCCAGCCGCAGCAGCAGCGACGGCGCGGCGTGCCGCGGGCGATAGAAGGATCGAGACTCGCTCAGTGGGCCGTACAGCACTGGCCGTCGTTTCGGCACAGGTCCCCCAATCGCTCGCCCGAACACTGTCGCCAACCAGTCGCGCGGGTACGTACGCCACGCAATTACGCAACTACTGATTGTTGTTACGCATGTTGCATTTTGCAAGCCCGCTTCCGGAACTTTCTGAGAGTTTCGGAGCGTGGTAGCACAGCCGCCAGAGTGTGCTGGTTGCGTCCCGGTCGGCCGCGCTGGCCGGCTTCGCGCCGGGATTACCGCGCGGTGAGCCGGAACACCGGGTAGCCGGGGGCGATCTCCAGCAGCTTGGCATCCGGCGCGTCCGGGCCGACGCCCTGGAAGAACATCCCGACCTCGAACTTCCAGCGCCGCAGGTACTCGCGGAGCAGCGGTGGCTTCTGCTCGTCCGGCACCTCGGTCGCGGTGAACGGCTCCACCCGCCGTCCCACTCGAAGCTCGCCGCCACCCGCGACGCGCATGTTGCGCACCCACTGGGTCTGACCGCGCGGCGAGACCAGGTAGGTCGTCCCCTGGTAGCTGAGCGGGTTCACCGGCGTGCTGCGCCACTGGCCGCTCGTGCGGCCCGGCACGGACAGCACTCTGCTGCCCCGGATGCTGATCCCGCGATTGGTGAGCGCGGCCACGAGGCCGTTGGACAGGCGGCCCA
>JASHQA010000332.1 GCA_030037785.1 Streptosporangiaceae bacterium | reverse complement strand
ACCAGGCTGGTGCAGCTAGCCGCGGCCGTCGAGGACGGGCGCAGGCTGCACTACGGTGGCGCCTCCTAGCGTGACGAGTTGGCGTCGGCGCCACCTCTCCGCTGAACGTTAGGCGAGCGCTGCCTCGAGGAAGGCCACGCTGTCAGCTTGCTCGGCCACCGCGGCGCCGACGAGGAAGGGGCGGCGGGCGATCGGGGCCCACGGCTGGTGACGGCTGAGGGACCTTCGAGGCGCGATATGCGACTTACGTCCGTGTGATGCTGGCATCCGGGGCGCCGATGCTGACAATGGGTGTAGTGGTTGTTCTCCACAGCCTGGGCGGGAGGCTGTTATGCGACATCGGTCACTGGCCCTATCGGTGCTGGCAATGATCGCTGCGCTGGTCGCCGCTGGCTGCGGCTCGGCGTCACCACCGCAGGGACAGCAGCGTCAGTCCTTGGTTGGCGCGGCAGCTACTCCGTCGCCCAGCGCGCGGCCGACCGCACCGCCAGCTCAGACGCCCGCGCCAGCGCCCAGCTCGCCGGCGGCGACGCCTGCCGTGCTGGCTCAGGGCAGCAGCGGGCCCGCGGTGCTGCAACTCCAGCAGCGGCTGGCGGCGCTGACGTACTACCCGGGTCCGCCTGACGGCCAGTTTGGCCCCGACACCGAGGAGGCGGTGTGGGCGTTCCAGGAGACCCAGGGACTGCCGGTGACCGGCACGGTCGGGCCGCAAACGCAGGCGGCGCTTGCCAATCCACGCAGTCCTACTGTGCTGGTTCCGAACGGCGGCAGCACCCGGGTCGAGGTCAACCTGGCTGACGAGGTGCTGGTGCTGTACAAGGCCGGACAGGTCGCGCTGGTCAGCCACGTCTCAAGTGGCGGCGGCTATTACTTCTGCTCGCCAGGCGGTGGCTGCGGCTACGCGGTTACCCCGACAGGCGACTACCAGACCACCACCTTCATGCCTGGCTGGGTGACCGTGCCGCTTGGCGAGATGTACAACCCGGTGTTCTTCATCGGCACCGCCTTCGCGATCCACGGCGACACCGACGTGCCGCTCCAGCCGGTGTCGCACGGCTGCGTGCGCATCCCGATGGACATCGCGCAGTTCTTCTACACGCTGGTCCCGACCCCGGGGACGCCGGTCTACGTCCGCGGCTGACTCCAGCCGGACGAGGCGGCAAGGCCGTCAGCTTCGGCGCGTCAGCTCAGTCGATCCCGCACGGCGACCACACCCTGGACGTGACGAGCCGCGTCGAGAAGAGCGTGCCGAGCCTGCTCGTCGAGCGGCGGGCCGGAGATGGTCACGATGCCATCGCGAACCGTCACGTCGAAGTCCGCAGACTTACCGACCACGACGGCGGGCAGCACGCGGTGCACGATCTCGTCGCGGATCTCCTCATCCGGTCGGCTGAAGACGGCCAGGACGTCGGCGCGGCTGACGATTCCGAGCAGCCGCCCGACGGCGTCCACCACAGGAAGCCGCTTGACGCGCCGGTCATACATGATCCTGGCGGCCTCGGCTACCGGGGCGTCCGGGCCGATCGTGATTGCCGGCCGGGTCATGAGAGCGACGGCTGTGACGCCGCTGGCCTTGTCCTCCTCGCGGATGTGCCGCAGGGCGGCGATGAAGCTGGTCCCCGTCGCCTGAACTGCCTCCTTGACCAGGAGGTCAGCCTCTGACACGACCCCGATTACCCGGTCGGCGCTGTCGATGACCGGGAACGCACTGATCCTGGTACGCCGCAGCATGGCGGCCATCTCTTTGAACGATGCGTCCTCGCGGACCGAGACGACCCGCCGGGTCATCACGTCCCGGACGACGGCGTTCACCGGCTGCACCTCCCTGGCACCGGGGTTTGTCATGCACTGCTAGTCAGCACCACCCTCCAGGGTGCCCGCCAGTGGGCGAACGTCATGGCTGCGGGGCAGAACGTCCTGAGCGACCCGGACGGCAGTCGCGGGCACGGCCCCCAGCATTTGAGAACAGCACCGTATCGTAATTTTTGCGAGGTTCGGTGCAGGCTGGCTAGCTGGGCTGAGGAGTGGGCATCGTTCGGGCCGACGTGGACGCGTCCGTTAGCTGCCAGACGCCGCTGCGGCCGCGGTTGTCACGTCCTCGAAAATGGGCAGTAGCTGATCGAGACCGTTGAGCCTGATGACCCGCAGTACCGCCTCATCCGTCAGCACGAGGCGCAGCTCAGTGCCAGCGGTCGCGGCGCGGCAGAAGGTACTCGCCAGCGCACCCGCCCCGGCCCAGTCACACCATCGGATACCGGACATGTCCGCTATGAGGACACGGGGCCGACGGTCGGCAGCGGCCATCAGGGTGGCTCGGACCTGAGCCGCGTTGGACTCGTCGACTTGTGCCGGGAGACTGACGAGCAGCGTCCGCAGGCCCGTCGCGACCGGGGGTGACGGCGTGCCTGGCGCGCGCGACCAGCCTGTTGCGGCTGGCGGGCCGTGCGGTCGGCCACGTCTGGTCGGCACCTTCGTACCCGGCAGCCACTGGCGATCACGAATGGTCATGCCGTCCTCCGTCAGGTAGCTGCCGCCACAGCGGCCGGCTGCGCTACAGCTTCCTGGAATTGCCTTACGTGTAGCTGAGCCTCCGCTGCGCGGGGCCTGGCAGGGCGCGGGCTGGGCTTCCGGCCGCAGCGCTCAGGTCAGCGGGGTCGAGCCAGGCGACTGCTCCGGCTGCGCGGTCGGCCGGTGGGCTGTCTTGCGACGGCGTAGTGATAGCGGCAGGCCAGGCATGGCCGCGAGGGCCAGGAGGCCACCAGCGATGGCGAGGGCTGCGCCGGCGATGAAGCCGAGCTGCATACCGCTGACGAAGGCGGCTCGGGCCGCGTGCTGTAGTTCGGTACCGAGGACGCCACCGGCCCTGGCGGCTACCTCGAGCGCACCGCCCAGAGATCCCTGGATCACGTGGAGTACCGGCCGGGGGACGTGGTAGGGCGCCAGCAGCGTTGCCATCCGGCCGGAATACCGAGTCGTCAGCAGGCTCCCGATGATGGCGACGCCGAGGGCGCCGCCGACCTGCATGACCGCGCCATTGGTCGCCGAGCCGACGCCCGTGTGATCGGGCGGAACGGAACCCATGACCGACGCCGTGGCGGCCGGAATCGCCAGCCCGGCGCCGACGCCGAGCATCACCATGCCCGGCAGCACGTCCTGGAACCCGGAACTAGCGGACACCAGCGAGATCTGCCACAGTCCGGCGCCGACCACGAGCAGCCCGGCCGCCGCGATGAGCTTGATGCCGACGGTGCGCAGGAGCACTGCCGACAGCGGCGCTACGACCGCGATCGCGCCTGCCGCGGGCAGCACCCGGACTCCGGCCTGCAGCGGTGTGTAGCCGAGGTCGAACTGCAGGAACTGAGTCAGCACGAACAGCGCACCGAACAGGCCGAGCGTGGCCAGTCCGATGGACGATATGGCCGCTGAGAAGGCGCGGTGACGGAAGAACTCGAGGTTGAGCATCGGGTGGCTGCAGTGCCGCTCCCACCAGGCGAACGTGGTCAGCACGGCGAGTCCGCCGATGCCGACGCCGATGACGAGACCGGACGACCAGCCGCGCTCGGGTGCCTCGATGATCGCCCAGAGCACGAGTCCGAGTCCTGCGACCGACAGCAGCGCGCCGGCGACATCGGGCGCGGCGGCGGTCGGGTTCCGTGAGTCCGGGACGAGCGGAATGGCCAGAGCCAGCCCGACGGCGGCGATTGGCACGTTGATGAGGAATACCGACCCCCACCAGAAGTGGGCGAGCAGCAGGCCACCGATGATGGGCCCGAGTGCGATGCCGAGCCCGCTGGTCCCGGCCCAGAACCCGATGGCGCGCTGCCGGACGGCCGGCTCGTCGAACATCCGCGTGATGATGGACAGCGTCGACGGCATGATCAGCGCGCCACCGACACCCATGCTGGCGCGCGCGGCGATCAGGACGCCGACCGAGCCGGAGAACGCGGCCCAGGTCGAGCCGGCCGCGAACAGCACGAGGCCTGCGAGGAACGTGCGCTTGCGGCCGACCCGGTCGGCTACGCTGCCGGCGACCAGCAGCAGCCCGGCGAACACGATGACGTAGGCGTCCACGATCCACTGCAACTGGGTGTCAGTGGCGCCGAGGTCCTTGACCAGCGTCGGCAGCACGACGTTGAGGACGGTGTTGTCGAGCGTCACGATCAGCAGGGAGATGCAGAGCACTGCGAGTGCCAGCCAGCGTCGGCTTCCTGGCGCCCCATGGCCGGGACCGGCTGCAGCCGTAGGAGCCTGGCGGATGGTCGTCATGTTTCGATGCGACCGCTTGCCGATGGGACCCGTCACGGGCAGAAGGGCCCTGGGCAAGCGGCCAAGGTCCCCGGGAAGCCCAGCGCCGCTTGGTGCGCTACGCCGCGCTCGCGGTGTGCTCGATGACGTCCACCACGCCGTCAACGTCCCACGCCAGGTCCACGGCTCCGCGCATCGCGTCCTGCACCGCGGCCCGGGAAGCTGCCGCGGTGAGGGTCACGATGCCGCCTTTGACCTGCGCTGTGATGTCCGCTCCCGGTGCCACCTCGGCCAGCAGGTCGCGCACCTGGCGCTCGATCTCGGCGTCCGGGACGAGGAAGACTCCGAGCAGGTCACGGCGGCTGATCAAGCCAACCAGCTTGCCGTCGCCGTCGATGACCGGCAGACGCTTGACGTGCTGGCTGGTCATGTATCTGGCTGCGGCAGCGATGGGCGCGTCCGGATGGATGGTGACAGCCGGGGTCGTCATCAGGCTCTCAGCGGTGAGCCTGGTGTACCGGCTTCGGTCGGTGCCATACCGCAGCATGCCCGTCCATAGCCTGCGCCTGGCCACGTCCTCGTCCCTGGCCGCGATCAAGTCGGCCTCGGAGACGACTCCGGCCACGTGTCGGTCGAGGGTGAGCACGGGCACGCCGCTGACCTGACGCTCGACGAGGAGTCGGGCGATCTCCTTGTATGGCGTGATGCGGTCGACCGTCACCACGGACGTGGTCATGACGTCGCGCACCCTGCTATGCCACCGACCGTGGTGCGGGGACGGGCGATGCTGCTGCCCTGCGGGCGCGGACGGCCGTTGGCGGCCGTTCGCGGCCTTTTCGCCCAGTTCCGTCGCGACTTGCGCGACAGCCCGCTTCACGTCCTCGGGCGCCGCCCGGTTTTGCAGCGAGTCGTAGTAGGCAGCGCCGAGATGGCGCAGCATCGCGTCGAGATGAACATCCTGGCGAGTCATCATGGCCTCCCCGGTTCCTGCCCCATGCCGTGAGCCATTCCGCGGACCCGACACGTCCTGTCTACCGCTGGGGGCTGCCGGGAGGCAGGGCCGAAGGTCCGCCGACCGGGGAGCAATGGTCCCGGTGTCGGACTCAGACCCGTTCTGGTACCAGTCTCAGCGCCTGGCGTCACCGCGGCACCGGCGCGCGGTCCACGCGCTGCTCACCGGCCGCGGGCACGCGCAGATGGTGCTCCAGTTCGGCCGCTCCAACGCGGCGATCGCCACGCCGCGACGCCCGCACGCCGAGGTGCTGGCCACGCAGCGGACGGATTGAGCTCACCACGACGACCGGGCAGTGCGCCTCAGCCAGGCAGGTCCGGATGACCGGGCCGATCACTGCCGCGGGTCCCGAGCCGAGGACGAGCAGATCGGCATCGTCGGAGGCCGCCACCAGCGCTTGCTCGGCCCTGCCCTGGACGGCCTGGACGCTCGTGTTGCGCCACGGACCCGGTCCGAGCACGGCGCGCGCCGTCCTGGTGAGGACGCGCCGGGCTTCCTCGGGCCCGGCTGTGCCCTCAATCCGGTCGGCCCGCTGCGCGTAGCTCGCGCGCTGCTCCGGCTGCCAGGCCAGCACGACCCTCAGCCTGCACCGATCCCGTTCGGCCTCGGTCCGGGCCCATCGCAGCGCCGCAACCGACGCAGCCGAGCCGCTCACTCCGACGAGGATCGTGCGGTTTGCAGTCATGACAAGCTTCCTGACGTCCTGGGTCCATGGGGCCGCCGGGCCGCCCAGGGCCGCGGCCCGCCTGTTTGCCCAGTGAAACGCGGGCTGCTCGGCGCTGCGTAGGGACCAAGGTCGCGGCCATTGCAAGACCTGGTGCCCGGCCGAAAACCCGGGGGCCACGACGACCGGAGGGAACGGGGTTCCTGCGCGCTGGCCACCTAGCTTGGCTGCGGCTCGATGGGTGCGAGCCCTGTGTGGTGTGATCGCCCCGGTCAGCGCTGGGCGCGACCGGGGCGAATACATCACGCGGTCATCATCACCTTGATCGCACCGGTGTCGGCGGCCCGCCCGAACACGTCGTAAGCGGTCAGGATGTCCTCGAGCGCGAACCGGTGAGTCACGAACCGTGCGGCGTCGATCTGGTGCGACTCGATCAGCCGCAGCAGAGTGGCGGTCGAGGTGGCGTCCACCAGGCCGGTGGTCACCGTGATGTCGCGGATCCACAGCGACTCCAGATGCAGCGTCGCTGGCTTGCCGTGCACCCCGATATTCGCGACGCGTCCGCCCGGCCGCACCAGGCTCGTGCACAGCTCGAAGCTGGCTGGCACGCCGACAGCCTCGATGGCCACGTCGGCGCCGCGACCCCCGGTGACGCTCTGCACGTACGCCACGGCGTCCTCGCGAGCGTTGTTGAGGGTCAGATCGGCCCCGAACTCGAGCGCTGCCTTCAGCCGCGCGTCAGCCAGGTCGATGGCGATGACGCGGCCGGGCGTGTAGAGCCGCGCGCCGGTGATCGCGGACAGACCGATCGGCCCTGCGCCCACGACGGCGACGATGTCGCCTGGCCTGACCTTGCCGTTGAGCACGCCGACCTCATACCCGGTAGGCAGGATGTCGGCGAGCATGAGGATCTCGTCGTCGGTCGCGCCGGCCGGAATCTTGTAGGTCGAGGTGTCGGCGAAGGGAACCCGGACATACTCGGCCTGCGTGCCGTCGATCATGTAGCCGAAGATCCAGCCGCCCCCTCCGGTGCACTGGCCGGGGTGGCCCTCACGGCAATATTGGCACCGCGCGCACGCGGAGATGCACGAGACCAGGACCCGGTCGCCGGGCCTGACGCTCGTGACGCCCGGTCCGACCTCCTGGACCGTGCCGATGGCCTCGTGGCCGAGTATCCGGCCGCTGGCGACCTCGGGTGTGTCGCCCTTCAGGATGTGCAGGTCGGTGCCGCAGATCGTGGTGGCTTCCACCTTGACGATCGCGTCGGTGGTGTCTTGAATCGCCGGGTCCGGCACGGCTTCCCATGCCTTCTCGCCCGGACCGTGATAAACGAGCGCCTTCATCGTTGCCTCCTGAGTCGCGCCGTAGTCAGTTCCGATGCTGGCGCGCCGTTCCCATGCCGATCAGGGGCCAAGGACCGCAGTGGGAGTACTAAGGTCCCCGGCACCGCTCGGCTCGCTCACACGGTGCAGACGGGACAGCGGGCGCGATGCAGCAAGGCCACGGCGACGGAGCCGAGCGACATGTCCCGGATGCCCCCGCGGCCCCGGGCGCTTACAACCAGAAGCTGGGCGCGAGTCGCCGCGGTCAGCAGTGCCGTCCGCGGCGTGCCGTGCTCCACGCGTGGCTGCACGAGGATGCCTGGATGATCGGCTTGTCCCTTGCCCGCCGCGGTCGTGAAGTCCGCCTCGATCATGTCACCGATGCCAAGCACGCCCGCGGCGTCCGACAGGGCGCATTTCGCCACGAGCGGCACGTTGCGCAGGGCTGCCTCGCTGGCAGCGAACTCCAGGGCGGCCCGCGGAGGCAGGTGACCCGTCGGCGCCGACGACCACTGGCGCCCGATGGTCGCCCGCCGGCTGCCAGCGGCCGCGCACCACGGCCACTGGCGCTGGTGCGTGGGCCGCGACCGGGGAGCTAACCGATCCGATCAGCAGTCCGGCGAAGCCGCCCGCACCGCGGGCGCCGACCACGAGCATGTCGGCGCCCGCGCACTGCTCGCAGAGCACACGGGCCGCCCGTCCGCAGGCCAGCAGCGGCCGTATCTCCGCCGTCGCGTCGCAGGCTCGCGCCTGCCGGACGCCGCGGGTGAGAATGCCTTCGGCGTACTCGCGGGCTGGTTTGTCCTCGCCGGCCGCTGTGTCGCCGGCCGCTGTGTATCCCGGCACGAACGCGTACCAGATGGTCAGCGGAAGGTCCCGCAGCCGCGCCTCGCGCACGGCCCAGTCAAGGGCGTCAGCGCTGGCGTTCGACCGTCGTACCCGGCGATGATCTGGTGTTCCTGAACGGCCATCGTGGCCTCCTGGTCAGCGGTCCAGGATGGGTACTTTGCGAGGATCTCGCGGAGCCGGCCGATGAACCGCAACCCCATATCGCGTCGAGGTGCGCTCGCCGGTCCGCACCCGCGGGGTCCTTCAGTCGGGGCTGGTTCAATCTCTGCTGCCATGCCACGCCGATCACGAGCCTTGGAACTGATCATCGAGGCCGGCGCGAGCCGCGCGGCCACCGTGGGAGTGGGATCACTATGGGCGGACCCATAGCAAACTCACTCCCACGCCGTCTGTTGACCGGCGGCGGTCGCCGGGATCACCGGCAGCAGCAGGAACCCCCCCAGGAACTGGGTAGTTCCCGCCAAGCAGCAACTAACGGCTGTCTCGATGGCTCGGCCGGGCCCTGGGCCCGGCCGGCCGTCACCGTCCAGCGAGACCGTCCAGCGGGATCGGCTGCTGTCAGATCCGTTCAGGGATCACCTCGATGGCGCGGCAGGGGCGCTCGGCTGACCGGGGCCGAGCCTTGAGACCACATCACCGGCTGGGAACCGATTACCTGTCGTAATCCAACTCGGCCTCGTGCTCGGCAGGGATGATGCGGGCGAACTGGCCGGGGGAGACCATGGCGATGTGACCGTTGGCGAGCCATTTGACGATGTAGGGCGGGGAGCCGTCGGCGTGCGGGACGCCGATGATCAGGCCTGCCCTGGCCGCGTCGCCTTCGACGATGAGCCGGTCGCCGACGTGAGCAAACATGGGGGCTCATCTCCCTGTGGTGC
>JASHQA010000331.1 GCA_030037785.1 Streptosporangiaceae bacterium | reverse complement strand
GCGCAGCTGCACCGGCTGCAGCAGCTCGTGGACGTCACCAGGGCACTGGCCGTTCGGGAGCCCGCGGTGCTCCGGCTGCGCGGTCGGCTGAGCAGGCCGGCCGGTCGGTGAGCGGCCGAGCGGCGGCGATGGGATCATGATGCGGTGACGTACCGGTACTCCTACCTGGGCCCGCCGGGCACGTTCACCGAGGCCGCGGTGCGACAGCTCGACGGCGGCCCGCATCCTGACGCGGTGCCGTGCCCGTCGATACAGGCCACGCTGGAGGCCGTCAGGTCCGGCGCGGCCGAGCTCGGCGTCGTGCCGATCGAAAGCTCGGTCGAGGGCGCTGTCACCGCGACCCTCGACGAGCTCGCCGTGGGCACCGAGCTAGTGATTCGGGCCGAAGTGCTGGTGCCCGTCGAGTTCGCGCTGCTGGCGAGGCCAGGCACCAGCCTCGCGGATGTCCGCGTGGTGGGCGGCCATCCGGTGGCACAACCGCAGTGCCGGCGGTGGCTCGCGGCCAACCTCCCGCAGGCGAGCTTCCGCGCGGCCGCGTCCAACTCGGACGCCGCGATGCAGGTGGCGGAGGGCCAGCTCGACGCCGCACTCGCGGGCGTGTTCGCTGCTGAGCTGTACGGGCTCGCGGCACTGGCGACCGGTGTGCACGATCGCGACGACGCCGTGACGAAGTTTGTCGCCGTGCGGCTGCCAGGGCCGCCACCCGAGCGGACCGGTGCAGACAAGACGTCCGTGGTCGCGTTCCTGGCAGACGACCACCCTGGCGCGCTGATGGACATTCTCGGCCAGTTTGCGTTCCGCGGAGTCAACCTGACCAGGATCGAGTCCAGGCCGACCGGTGACGGCATCGGCCGGTACTGCTTCTTCATCGACTGCGAAGGGCACGTCGGCCAGGCCAGGGTCGGCGAGGCACTGATGGGCCTGCGCCGGGTCTGCAGCGCCGTGCGGTTTCTGGGCAGTTACCCCCAGGCGCGACCGCCTGGGGACAGCGGCCCGGTTGCGGCCGGTCCGGCCGCCGCAGCCGACAAGTGCGACGCCGAGTTCGTCGCCGCGGCGGACTGGCTGGCGCGGATCAGAGCCAGCCAGCGCTAGCCGGGGTCACAGATACGGGCCCGCTGAGCGCTGCCGCTGCGCGTCCTCTCCCTCACCCGGCTGGGGCGACATGCCGGGCGGCAGCGCCCTGCGCATCTGCTCCAGCTGTGCCCTGGCGGCCATCTGCTGCGCGAACAGGGTGGTCTGGATGCCGTGGAACAGCCCCTCGAGCCACCCCACGAGCTGGGCCTGGGCGACCCGGATCTCGGCCTCGCTCGGCACCTCGTCGTCGGCGAACGGCAGTGACAGCCGCTCCAGCTCGTCCACCAGCTCGGGCGCAAGTCCGTCCTCCAGCTCCTTGATCGAGCTGGCGTGGATTTCCTTCAGCCGAGCCCGGCTCTTCTCATCCAGCGGCGCGGCCCTGACCTCCTCGAGCAGCTGCCGGATCATGTTGCCGACCCGCATGACCTTGGCCGGCTGCTCGATCATCTCGGTTACCGGGCGCTCGCGTGCCTCCGTCGCGTCGGCCTCGGTTGCGATGCCATCGGCGCCGACGACAACGATGCGGGGGGTATCACGGATCTCACCGTTCGGCTCGCTCATGCTGCCTAGTCTGCCGGCCGCGTGGCGCCGGCACAAAACGGGGGCCGGCCATCCGCCCAGCGCGCCCGGCACGAGCGCGCGCGGTCGAATCGCCAGTCGACGGGCGGAGCATTGTGTCGCAGCGCGGTGGTTAAGTGCATTCATGAACCTGCTCAGGCCGCGGGCGGTGCGGCCCGGCGACGTGATCGGCATCGTCTCGACGTCGTCGCCGGTGACAGCTGATGAGCTCGACCTGGTCGCTGCCTACCTGGACGGCCGGGGCTATCGGGTGCGGATCGCCGACGGGGTGCTCGACCGGATGGGATACCTGGCGGGCAGCGCGGAGCGCCGGGCGGCGGGGGTGATGGCGATGTTCGCAGATCCCGAGGTCACGCTCGTGCTGCCGGCTACCGGCGGCAGAGGCGCAAGCGACCTTGTCGACTTGCTCGACTACGCAGTCATCCGCGCGAACCCGAAAGTGTTCGCCGCGTTCAGCGACCCGTCGGTGCTGAACAACGCGATCCTCGCGGGTGCCGGCCTGGCCAGTGAGCAGGGGATGAGCGGGTTCGCCTTCTTCCAGCCTGAGATCAACAAGCAGGAGGAGGCGGCGTTCTGGCGCATGGTGTGCGGGCCGATCGCGGGCGACGAGATCCCTGGCGAGGGCTGGCGCGTCCACCGGACTGACCGGGACGCCATCTCCGGGCCGGTCATCGGTGGCACCCTGCGGCCGGTGTCGGCCCTGCCGGGAAGCCGCTGGATGCCAGCTCCGTCGGGTGCCATCGTGCTGCTCGAATCGATAGGCGCAACCTACGGCCAGGTCGAATCCATGCTCTCGCAGCTGCGGCTGGCAGGCGCCTTCGACGACATCGCTGCTCTGGTAATCGGCGCGCCAGCCGACTGGCCGGCCGAGGACCCAGCGGACGCCAGCACGGACGACCTGGTGCTTCGCACTGTCCGTGGTCGGTTCCCCGTCATCACAAACGTCCCGTTCGGCCATCAGCCAGGCAACATCCAGTTTCCGATCGGCTGCCGGGTCGAATTCGATCTGAGCGGCGACCCGCCGGTCTTGCGGTACCTGGAAGACCTCGTCGTTCCCTAACGGACTACAGCGAGCGGCTCACTCCAGCTTGCTTGCGGAGGGTGTGGGATTCGAACCCACGAGAACACTCGCGCGCCCTAACGGTTTTCAAGACCGTCGCCCTCGGCCACTAGGCGAACCCTCCGCGTCAACCATAGCGGTGCCGCGCCAGCGTCCGGGCTGGCCAGCTAGCTGAGTAGGCTCGCCATGGAAGGAGGCACGGATGCTCCCGCAATATGGAGTCCCGGCCGTGGTCACGCAGTGGCAGTTTGCGCCGGTCGTGACCGGGGTCGTCGCCGTGCTTGCGGCGCTCTACGGCTGGGGCGTCGTCCGGGTCGCGCGCCGCCATCCCGCCCGGCCGTGGCCGGGGTGGCGCACCATGTTCTTCGGCGCGGGCCTGGCGGTCATCGTCATCGCGACCCAGAGCGGCATCGGCGTCTACGACGACCTGCTGTTCTACGACCACATGATCCAGCACCTGCTGCTGCTCATGGTGGCGCCGCCGCTCCTCATCGCGGGTCAGCCGCTGACGCTGCTGCTGCACGCCAGCAGGAATCCGGTGCACACCTGGGCGAAGCGCGTTCTTCGGTCACGGGTCGCGCGCTTTCTCACCTGGCCGGTGTTTGGCGCGGCCCTCTACGCGCTGGGTGTCATGGCGGCCCACCTGACTCCGATCGCGAACCTCGTCGAGCAGAACCAGACCGTGCACAACGCCGAGCACGCGCTGTTCGTGCTCATCGGTTACCTGTTCTTCCTGCCCATCCTCGGCACCGAGCCGATCCGGTGGCGGCTGTCCTACCCGGTCAGGTTCGTGCTGCTGGTGCTGCTCATGCCCATCGACACGTTCACTGGTGTCGCGCTTGGCTACGGCAGCGCGACGTCGCCGGGCGTGCCGACCGGCCCGCGGCCAGCCTGGGCGCCGAGCCCGGTGTCCGACCTGCACACGGGCGGCGCGGTGATGTGGGTCGGCGGCGACGGCATCATGTTCGCGCTGATGATGATCGTCTTCCTGATGTGGGCGCGGGACGAGCGGGCTGCGGCCAGCGGCCGCAGCTTCTTCGAGCGGGCCCGCCGGGAGAACCTCGCTGCCCTGGTCGCGTCGGCCAAGCCAGCCTCGGCCGGGCCCGGCTCTGGCGACGGCGGTGACGCGACACCGTTGCCCGCGGCCAGTGGCCGCGGTGGCATCGATGACGACGAGCACCTCGCCGCCTACAACGCGTACCTGGCCAGGCTCAACCGCCAGCGCGACCCGGCCGACTGACCGGGCCGCTGACCCCGGGCTCCGCGGGCCGGGCGGCTGGCCCCGGGCACCGCGGGCCGGCGTGCCGCGGTCACCCGCTCGGCCTCGTTCCCCCCAAGATTTTTTGCGCCGGTTGAACCGCACCGCCCGCGCGCTCGTGGTAATCATCAGCACCGTGCTGTGGCCGCACCCGTTGGCACGGCGTCGCCCACCGGGCAAGGGCAGCGGACTAGTGGCCCCGTCTGCTGCCCGGCCCGGTGAGCCAGGCCGCGACACGCCGGCCGACGTTTTCTATGCCAATCTAGGGAATCCGCTAGAACGGCCCATACTCTCCTGTGCATGGACCCGGTACGGAATCCCTACGCGCCTGGCGCGGGTCAGCGCCCGCCGGAGCTGGCCGGGCGGGACCGCGAGATCAGCCAGTTCGAGGTCGTGCTCGAGCGGGTCGCGCGCGGGCGCCCCGAGCGAAGCATGGTACTGACCGGGCTGCGCGGCGTGGGGAAGACCGTTCTCCTCAATTCGTTCCGCTCCATGGCGATGCAGCGCCTGTGGGGAACGGGCAAGCTTGAGGCCCGGCCTGACCAGTCAGTTCGCCGGCCAGTGGCGAGCGCGCTGCACATGGCCGTGCGGGAGCTCGCGCC
>JASHQA010000330.1 GCA_030037785.1 Streptosporangiaceae bacterium | reverse complement strand
GCGCCCGGATCTGCAGCCGCTCTAGGAGCCCGTCTGGCTACCTGGCACGATGTTCTGGTGGTGGAACTGAAGACGCCGGCCGAGATCGAGGCAATGCGGCCCGCGGGCCGGGTGGTGGCGACGGCGCTGGCGCAGCTGCGCAAGCAGGCTGCCGTCGGCGTGACCACGCTGGAGCTTGACGAGGTAGCCCGCGGCGTGCTGGCTGAGTACGGTGCGACCTCGCCGTTCCTGCACTATCAGCCGAGCTTCGCGCACTCGCCGTTCCCCGCGGTCATCTGCGCGTCGGTGAACGACGCCGCGCTGCACGGCATCCCCAGCGGGTACCGGCTGGCCGACGGCGACCTGGTGAGCATCGACTTCGGCGCGACGCTGCACGGCTGGACGGCCGACGCCGCGGTGTCGTTCACGGTCGGCACCCCCCGGCCGGCCGATCTGCGGCTGATCGACGCGGCGGAGCGGGCGCTCGCGGCCGGGATCGCCGCAGCCGTGCCTGGCGGGCGGCTCGGTGACATCTCGGCGGCCATCGGCGGGGTGGCGCGCGTCGCCGGGTACGGACTGCACACCGACTTCGGTGGTCACGGCGTCGGTCACACGATGCACGAGTCGCCGTCGGTGCCGAACGACGGCAGGGCGGGCCGCGGGATGAAGCTGCAGGCTGGCCTCGTCATCGCCATCGAGCCGTGGTTCATGGCCGGCGGGGAGGACTCTTACCTGGTCGACCCGGACGGCTGGACGCTGCGCAGCGGCGACGGCAGCCGGGCCGCGCACGTCGAGCACACGATCGCGATCACCGCTCGCGGCCCGCAGCTCCTCACCGCGCTCTGATCCGGGTGAGCGCAGGTTCGCCGCCACGCCGCTGCTGGCGGCACAGCGCGCCGGAATCAGGTGACCGGCGCCATAGCGGCCCGTTACCGTATCGAAAAAACCTCATGTGAACCGGCCGCGGCCGGACGAGCGACAGGCGGCAGCGAATGGCCAGGCTGAATGGCAAGCGAGCGGTGATCACCGGCGCGGCGAGCGGGATCGGCGCGGCGACGGCGCGATTGTTCGTGGCCGAGGGCGCGAGCGTGGTGCTCGCCGACGTCGACGTGAGGCGTGGTGAGCGACTGGCCGCCGAGCTGGGGGAACGGGCCGCGTTCGTGCCGACGGACGTTTCCAGCGAGGCCGACGTTGAGCACGCCGTGGCTGCCTGCGTCCGCACGTTCGGTGGCCTTGACGTCATGTTCAACAACGCCGGGGTGCCCGGCTCGATCGGCGGCATCGAGGAGATCGACGCGGCGGAGTGGGACCGCACGCTCGGCGTGCACCTGCGCGGCGTGTTCCTCGGCATCCGGGCCGCCGCGCGGGTCATGCGGCCACAGGGCCACGGCAGCATCGTCAACACCTCGAGCGTCGCGGCCTTCCGGGCGAACCTGGCCGGTCACGACTACAGCGCGGCCAAGGCCGCGATCAGCCAGCTCACGGTCACGACCGCGAACGAGCTTGGCGAGCACGGCGTCCGGGTCAACGCGGTCTGCCCCGGCGCAGTCGCCACCGCGATCTTCGGCCGGGCGGCCGGGCTGGACGGTGACGCCGCCCAGCGCACCGTCGAGTTCATGACCGCGGCCCTGAGTGACACCGCGCCCATCCGGCGGGCCGGGCAGCCGGGCGACATCGCCGAGGCCGTGCTCTGGCTCGCCAGCGACGCTTCGAGCTTCGTGACCGGACAGGCAATCGCGGTCGATGGCGGCCTGCTCTCCGGCTCACTGCGGCGTAACCGTCCGGCCTCGCGGGCGGACCTTGTGACGCTGCTGCGCCAGGCTGCCGAGCAGCCGGAGGCTGACTGAATCCGGCGGAAGTCGTAGGCCGAACGGCCGATGTGCGCGCGGGCAGCCGGGGTTACCGTCACCCCATGACTGAATTCGTGCGCGCCGTAGCCACGGCAGACATCCCGGACGGGCACGGCAGGCTCTGGCGTCATGGCGACAAGCGGATCGCGCTGTTCCGGACTGCTGCGGGGGTGTACGCGGCGGACAACCGGTGTCCGCATCAGGGGTACGCGCTGAAGGACGGCGACATCCGGGGGGACGTGCTGACCTGTGCGTGGCACAACTGGAAGTTCCAGCTGACCGACGGCACGTGCCTGTTCGGCGGGGAGAACATCCGGACCTATCCGGTGTCGGTCCAGGACGGCTGGGTGTATGTCGACGTCACCGATCCGGCGCCGGAGGAGATCGCGCCGGAGTTGTTCGCGAGCCTGCTGACGGCGATGGGCGATGTGGACACCGGGCGTCTCGCCAGGGACACCGTACGCCTGAACGCGATCGGGATGCCGCTCGCCGAGGTGGTCCGCACCGGGGTGACCTACGGCGCCAGCCGGGCCGAGTACGGGTGGAATCACTCCCTGGCCACCCTGGCTGACTGCCTGACGATGGCGGCCGCGTTCGAAGGCCCGCTGCGCACGCTCCCGGTCATCCAGGGCCTGGCCACGGTCAGTCGCACCGAAGTCCGCCGCCCGCCGCGGCCCCAGCCCGCCCCCGCGGACGTTGCCCGCGAGTACGGGTCGGTGGCTGACGGGCTCGCGGCGTTTCCGGCGCTCATCGACGACGAGCGCGGCGATGCAGCGGAGGCGCTGCTGCGCGGCCTGCTGGCGGCCGACGTGCCCGCCAGCCAGATCCGGCACGCGTTCCTGACTGCGATCACTGACCATTTCCTCGGGTACGGGCACCCGATGATCTACTGCCAGAAGGCTTTCGAGCTGCTCGACCGGATCGGGTGGTCCGAGGCGGACACGATTCTGGCGCCGCTGGTGCCGGCCATCACGTGGTCCACCCGGTACGACCGGCTCCCGTACATGCGCCGCTTCCTGCACGCCTGGCGAGAAGCTGACCTGGCCGCCGTCGCCGCCTCAGCGGCCTCAGCGGCGCCGGCTACGACGGTGCGCCCTGGACTGCGGCGGGTGCTGCTGGACGGCAGGCCAGAAGACGCCGTGGCTGGCGTGCTGGGCGCGGTG
>JASHQA010000329.1 GCA_030037785.1 Streptosporangiaceae bacterium | reverse complement strand
TACCTCAACCCGTGCGTCCGCGCGACCCTGCTCACGCCGCCGCTGCGCCGCACCGGGGTCGGCCGCCAGCACCGCGCGCGCCACCGCCGCTCGCAGCTGCCCGGTCGTCCACCCCGCCGCCTGCTCGATCAGCTGCGCGGCGATCTCCGCCGCAACAGCGTCGTCGACCACGGCCAGCTCGTCGACCAGCACGCACGCCCGCGGCCAGTCGATCAGCCCCGACCCCAGCGCGTCCCGCACCACCGGCAGCCGGTCCAGCCCGTCGCACACCTCCATCAGCCGACCCGCCGCCCGCCGCGTCAGCGTCAGCTCGATCGCCAGCTCATCACCGAGCTGCCCGGCCGCCCGCGACGACCCCGCGGCCCGGCGGCGGGCCAGTTCGCTCACCGCCACCGCCAGCCCAGCCTGACCGTGGGCGACCTGCCGGGCCCAGCCACGCAGCACCCCGGCGAGCTGATCATCGTCCAGCCCGCCCAGGCCGTCCCGCGTCGCCGCCGCCAGCACCTGCCCGAGAACCGGCCCGGGCAGTGCGGCGTCGGCAAACCCGCCACTGGCGAACCCCGCCTGCGCCGCCTCGGCCCGCCAGTCTCCATCCGCCGACCACAGCGGCACCGGCAGCGGCGGCCGAGCCGCCAGCTCGGCTCGCACGTCGGCAGGCAGGCCAGCCAGCCACGCCTCCTCGCCGCCGGGATCGGCCGCCTCCTCGCCGCGGTCACCCGGCTCCCAGCCCGCCAGCACGAACTCGTCACCCGAGCTCCCCGGCCCTGCCTCGCAGAACAGGTCGAGCTGGCCATCGCCGGTCTCCCCGAACTCCGCCACCAGCCCCACCTCCCTAGCGATCACAGATGTCAGCTTCTTTCTTCGTACACAGTATCGATAGCGTCTGACATTTTCCTGCCGCTATCGGGACAGGGCGACCCGCCGACGGGTGAGCAACGTGCCAGGCGAGGGTCAGCGGGTACTGTGTTAGACGTCCGCGCCTGGCCATGGTCGGCCTGAGGGTGCCGCGGAGATCGCGGAGAACGCGGGAGCGGGCCCGCTCGTTGGGGAGTATGTGCGCACTGAACCGTGGCTGCCTGGCACCCAACTGGAGCTGCCAAGGCAGCCCGGTTGGCGCTATGGCCTCGCCCGCGCTGACTGGTGGGCGGCGGCTGCCGTGATTCGCAGCGCCGGCCGACCGGCTGGCCGACGCGCCGACCGACCGGCTGGCCGGCGGGCACGCCATGAGTGACTCCTATGTCGGGATCACCATCCTCGCGGCGATGCTCACGGGGTTCGGCTTCGTGCTGCAGCAGCACGCGGCGGAACAGGTCCGCGACACCGAGTTCCTGCACATCGGCCTCATAGCGCGCCTGGTGCGGAACCGCAGATGGCTCGTCGGCATCGTGGTGATGGTCGTCGGCTACCTGGTCCAGGCCTGGACGCTCGGCCACCTGACCCTGTCGGTGACCGAGCCCCTGCTCACCACCAACCTCATCTTTGCCCTGGTGCTGGCCGTGCCGCTGTCCGGCCAGCAGTTGCGCAGGACGGAGGTCATCGGCGCGCTGGTGCTCAGCGCCGGCGTGGCCGCGCTGTCGCTGACGAGGACGGTGAAGGCTCCGTCAGAGTCGTTCGGCTCGTTCACCCACTGGCCCGCGGCAGCGGGCATCGCGCTGATCGCAGTGTTCCTCGTCCAGCTCGGACGAAAGCGGTCCGGCAGCGTGCGCGCCACGCTGACCGGCACGGCGGCCGGTCTGATGCTGGGCATCGCGGACGCGTTCACCAGGCGCAGCGTGCAGATGATCGACGGCAGGCACCCGCTGAGTCTGCTGGTGGCGTGGCCCGGCTACGCCACGGTGATCGCCAGCCTCATCGGATTCTGGCTCATGCAGAATGCCTTCAATTCCGCCCCGCTGCACGCGTCGTTGCCGGCCGTCACCGCGGCCGAGCCGACCGCGGGCATTGTGCTGGGCGTGGTGGTGTTCGGCGACGTCGTGCACATCTCACCGCTGCTCGTGGCCGTGCAGATCGCTGGCGTCATCGCCCTGGTATGTGGCGTGGTCCTGGTCGCCAGGGCGCCGGTGTTCAGCAATCTGCGCCTGCGCGAACTGCCGCACGCTGCGCTCGAACTGCTTGCGCACCCGCCGCCCGAAGGCGAGCAAGAGCCGCCCGATGAGTCAGCGCCAGCCGACCGGGCGCCAGCCGACTCGGGCCCGACAGAACCGCAGCCGACGGGCGCGGCGCCAGGTGCCGACCACTGACGCGAGGCTGACGCCGCTACCAGACCAGCGACAGAATTTACCGGAACGGGCCCGTCGTCACGGATCGGTCTTTGTCAGGCATGACCCGCCCGGGCTCGGCCTGCCAGGCTTGCCCCCGGCCCGTCCCGCAGCATGTGCAGCCGAATTGTCGTGCCCAGGGCGCTGGTGTGAATCTCGGCCAGGTCACACACCTGGTTGACGAGCCACAACCCTTGTCCGCCCAGCACGTCGTCCGCCGGGCGGCCATATCCCGCGAGCGGGTCAGCGATGTAACCGGAGTCGTCGAACTGACACAGGATCTCGTCGCTGGTCACCCAGATTCGGACCACGCCGCCGCTGCCGGTGTGCTTGAGCGTGTTGGCGGCTACTTCGCTGGCGGCGATGACAAGGTCCGTCCGGCGCGTCCCCGACAGCCCCGCCCTGGCGGCCTCGGCAGCGACGAACGCGCGCACCCGGCGCAGGTCGTGCCGGTAGGACAGGGCTGTCGCCCCCGACGGCGCGGGCAGCGACGCCCCGGGGCGAGCCCGTCTCGCCACCGCTGCGTCGTAGCCACCGCTGTCGACCTGGCGGTCGGCTTTCCGCACCAGCGGGTGACTGGCACAGGCAGCGGATATAACGGATCCGGGCAAGCCGACGGCGTCATACGCGCAGAGGATGCTGATGGATCGGGCGGCGAAAGCCAGATTTACCGTCATTTCATATCTGACTACTTCACTAAGCTCGGGTGCCGAGCGGCCTGGCCACGCCAGTTCGGAGATGACCCGGACGCGTCGATTCGCCTGTTCGTCGGCGAACGCGCGCACCGCCGGCATGATGCGCGCCGGGTTCCGGCCGAGGTCAGTGGCGTCCAGACCGCGCACGTCGGCGCTGCCATCCAGCCGATCCCAGCCAGCCGGCAGCCGGTCAGCTGGCACCGCAACCATGACCGGCTCGCCGGCCGCTGCCCCGGCCGCAACGAACTCACGGATGCCGGACAGGTACTCGCCGGGTGTCCGGTACAACCAGGCCACGTGGCGGAAGCCGCCGCCAGTGGCAGCCCGGTCGCTCAACGCCAACCCCCATGCATCAGCTACCGGCCGCGCGTCCTGGGCAGCACGCGGCCTGGCCTGTCGTCACTGCCGACCGTACCGAACCGGCAGCCTGCACCGGCTCTGTCGCTACCTGCCCGGCGGATCAGCGTGTATGCACCCGGAATCGGCGTAGGCGGCCAGCTGCCAACCACCGGTATACCGTTATGGTGCGAGCGTCAAGAATCAGGGCGGAGTGTGGTGGAGCGTGGAAGGAGCCTCGCTCTCGGCGGAGAGTCGCGGTACCACCATGGTCATCACGATCAGCGGTGATCTGGACATCGTCACCAGCCCGCAGCTCGACGAGTGCCTGACACAGGCCGAGACAGACCACAGCAGGATCCTGCTCGACGTCGGCGACGTCAGCTTCCTCGACACGAGCGCGCTCGCGGTCATCGTCGGGCACTGGAAGCAGGCCGAGGCCACCGGCGGGATGCTCGCGCTGGCCGGCGCGAGGTACCGGTACACCAAGACGCTGTGGATCACCGGGCTCGCGGACAAGCTGACCCTGTTCGACACGGTGGACGAGGGCCTCGCCGCGCTGGCGAACGTGGCCGACCCGGCTGACGGGTAGCGCGCACGTGCCGAGTTCCGAACTAGCCGACCGGACCGCGGCGCTGCTCAGCCTCACCGCGGCGACCGAGGAGCGATCGCTGTGCCAGCTCACCGAGCTGGCAGCGAGCCAGGTGGCGGGCTGCGCGGCAGCGGCTGTGGCGGTATGGCGACACGGTCAGCTCTCCGCCCAGGCGTCCAGTCACCCGGAACCGTCCCGGCTGGTCCAGGTGCAGCTCGGCAGCAACCGCGGACCGCTGATCGACGCCATCACCGCGGGCAGCCCGGTGAGCTGTCCCGACACGCTGACGGCGGGCCGCTGGCCGGAGTTCTCTGCTGCGGCACTGCGGCTGGGGATCCGCAGCTGCCTCGTGCTCACCTACCGCGGCCAGGTGCTCGTCACGCTGTCGCTGTTCGGTCTGCGACCGCGCTCGATCGACCCCGACCAGGTCCAGCTGGCCGAGCTGCTGGTCGCCTACGGTAGTGCGCTCGTCGGCGCCGTGGCACAGTACAGCGACTCTCGGCGGCTCGCCGACCAGCTACGGGACGCGGCCAGCTCACGAGCGATAGTCGATCAGGCCAAGGGAATACTCATGCACGCGCTCGGCTGCAGCGCGGACGATGCGCTCGAGCGCATGCGGCAGGTTTCGCAGCGGTCGAACCTGCGGGCTACCGAGGTGGCCCAGCGCGTCATCGACGCCCACGCCAGCCCGGCGGGCCGGGCCCGCGGCAATCCGGCCCGGTCCGCGCGCGGCAGCCGACCGGGCAGGCCCGCCGACCGGACCCCGAATCGGCACCCCGAACCGGCCGCGGCGGCAGCTCGGGATGACGCCCTGACCCGGCTGGCCGACCTGGCCACGCCGCCGGCCGCGGGCGCGGCGGCCGGGCCTGACGGCCGTGTCCGCCGGGCCTGACGGC
>JASHQA010000328.1 GCA_030037785.1 Streptosporangiaceae bacterium | reverse complement strand
CGTCAGCCAGCCGCGCGAGGCAAAGCTGAGCCGGTGGCCGCGGTGACCTCTACCAGGGCGCTGGTCGTGGAGGACGACCCGAACATCGTCGACCTGATCAGGTCCAATCTCGCCGTCCGGGGTTTTGACACGGTCGTGTCCACAGACGGGCTTCGGGCGCTGCGGCTGCTGGAGACCGAGTCCCCGGACATCGTCCTGCTCGACCTCATGCTGCCGGAGATCGACGGCTTCGAGCTGTGCCGGCAGATCCGCGAGCGGTCGTCGGTCGCCATCATCGTGGTATCGGCACGGGGCGGGGAGCGGGATAAGGTCAGCGCGCTGAACGTGGGTGCCGACGACTACATGACCAAGCCGTTCAGCATCGAGGAACTGCTGGCGCGCATCAACGCCACGCTACGCCGGACCCGGCCGGCCGACCCGCCCGAAGAGGAGGCCAGGCCCGAGGTCATCACCGTCGCCGACCTGACCATCGACCTGACCAACCAGCAGGTCAGCCGGCAGGGCGCGGCCATCCACCTGACCCCCACCGAGTTCGCTCTGCTCCGCGAGCTCGCGATCAACCGGGGCAAGCTGCTGAGCCACGCTCACTTGCTCCGCCGGGTCTGGGGCCGCGGCTACGAAACCGAGACCGAGTACCTGCGGGTCTATGTGCGGCGACTGCGCGCCAAGCTCGAGAGCGGCGGCGACCCGCTGATCGTGACTCAGCCCAGGGTCGGCTACCGGATCCTCGCGGAATGACTGACGGCGCAGGTAAATGACAGGATCATGATCTGTTCTCGAAATGTAATGGTCACGAGACCGTCTCGATGCCATAAAGCGGCTATGACCTGCGGAAATCTCGTTAACGAAATATTCACGAGGTTACGACGATGTTAACGGAGCCGTTCACTGAACGCGTCTTAGTGTTTGCCCCGGAAGAGGGTTAGACCCCCCGCGGGATCAGTCCGGTGGGCTCGTGACACGTGGCCGCCGGTCCCGCCTGCAAACGAGGTGGTTTTCTTGCGCTCAGTCTCCAAGGCAGTGGCCACGGTGGCCATCGCGAGCAGTGCGGCGCTGTTCGTTGCCGCCTGCGGCTCCAGCAACTCGGGCTCGACTGGCAAGCTCAGCGCCAGCCAGGTGCCGAAACTCAGCTACACCGACTTCAACCTCAGCTTCAGTGCGATGTCCAAGATCAAGATCCTGGCTTCGCACGGCACGGGCAGCGTCGCTGCGATCCTGCCGGACACCGTATCCTCGACCAGGTACGTGGAGTTCGACGCGCCCTACCTGCGCAAGTCGATGCTGGATGCCGGGCTCAAGAGCAACCAGATCATCATCCAGAACGCGCAGGGCTCCGACGCGACCGAGTACTCCGACGCCCAGTCCGACATCACCAAGGGCGCCAAGGTCCTGATCATGGACCCGCTGGACTCCGGTGTCGGCGCGAAGATCGAGTCGTACGCGAAGTCGCACGGCGTGCCGGTGATCGACTATGACCGGCTCACCCTGGGCGGCAGCCGGAAGTACTACGTCAGCTTCAACAACGTCTACGTCGGTACCCTGCTCGGCAAGGGCCTGGCTAGCTGCATCTCCGCCTGGCACGTCAGCAAGCCGCAGGTCATGGTCATGCACGGTGCCGTCACCGACAACAACGCCACGCTGTTCGCCGACGGGTACAACGCCGTACTGAAGACGTACTTCTCCAGCGGGGCCTGGACCGACGTGGTCAACCCGGCCGGCACCTGGACGCCGACCGTGGCCCTGTCCGAGTTCGAAGCCGCTTACACCAGCAACCCGCAGATCAACGCCGTGCTCATGCCGAACGACGAGAACGGCGCGCCGATCATCCACTACCTGCAGACCAGGGGCATCAAGCCGGACACCTTCCCGGTCACCGGCCAGGACGCGACCCTGACCGGAATCCAGAACATCATCTCCGGCTACCAGTGCGGCACCGTCTACAAGCCGATCTACCTCGAGTCGCAGGCGGCCGTGGCGCTGGCCATGTACCTGCGCGCGGGCATCACTCCGCCGTCGTCGCTAGTCAACGGCACGACCAAGGACGTCCAGACGGGCACGGAGGTGGCCTCCATCCTGGAGACCCCGGAGTGGGTCACCCCGACCACGATCGAGTCGACCATCGTGAAGGACGGCTTCGTGCCGGCCTCCCAGATCTGCTCGGGCTCGCCGGGCCTGCCGGGTCAGCCCAGCTACGCGAAAGACTGCGCGAAGTACGGTATCCACTGATGAGCAGAAGCGCTGACCGCCGGGCCTGGACGGCACGGTGGTAGCCAACAGCACCGGGGACGGTGCCGCGCCCGCAGCAGCGGGCGCGGCACCGTTCGTGCCCGGCACAACCCCCACCGACGGGCCGTTGCTGCAGTTGCGCGACATCAGCAAGTCCTTCGGCCCGGTCCAGGCCCTGACCGGGATCGACCTCGACATCCCCGTCGGGGAGGTCACTGCCCTGGTCGGGGACAACGGCGCAGGCAAGAGCACCCTGGTCAAGTGCATCGCCGGGATCTACCAGCCGAACGGCGGCCAGCTGGTGTGGAACGGCAATCCGGTGCAGTTGCACTCACCGAAGGACGCCGCAGACCTCGGCATCGCGACCGTATATCAGGACCTCGCGCTGTGTGACAACCTGGACATCGTGCAGAACATGCTGCTCGGGCATGAGGTGACGCGCCTCGGGCTGCTGAACGAGATCAGCATGGAACTGACCGCCAAACAGACGCTCAGGGACCTGTCCGTCACGACGGTGCGCTCGATCCGGCAGCCTGTCGGCTCGCTGTCCGGTGGCCAGCGCCAGGCCGTGGCGGTCGCGAAGGCGGTCATGCTCGACGCCCAGCTCGTCATGCTGGACGAGCCGACAGCCGCGCTCGGCGTCAGCCAGACCGAGCTCGTACTCGGCTTGATCACGCGCCTGGCCCGTCGTGGCCACGCGGTGATCGTGATCTCGCACAACTTGACGGACGTGTTCCGCGTCGCTGACCGGCTCGCCGTGCTCTACCTGGGCAGGCTGGTCGCGACCGGCCCGGCCGCCGAGTTCGACCCGCAATCGGTCGTGGACTACATGACCACGGGCACGTCGGGGCGCCTCGGCAATGGCAGCCTCAGTCAGCCGACCGCATCGTCCGGCTTCGGCACTGGCTCGGAGGGCTGAGGGATGGCAACTACTGACCACGACGTTCCCGCCGAGGAGAGCCCTAGCAGCCCGGTCGCGGTGGCCGGCGCGGGCGAGTCGGCGGCGGAGGCCGACGAGGCTGCGCACCTGGCACGCGGCACCACGTCGCCGGAATTGCTGGCCAACTCGCTTGGCGAGTACTTCCGGCTGTGGCTGCGGCGAGCCCGCAGCGGGGAGAGCGGCGCGCTGCCGGTTATCGTCGGCCTGATCGTGCTCGGTGCGTACTTCCAGATTCGCGAGCCGGCCTTCCTGTCGGCCACCAACATCGCCAACCTGATGGCGCAGGCAGGCTGGATCATCACGATCGCGATGGCGCAGGTCTTCGTCCTGCTGCTGGGTGAGATCGACCTGTCGGTCGCGTTCAACGCGGCGATCGGCGGCACGATCACGATCTGGATGGTGTCGGTGCATCACCCGTTCCCCACCTGGCTTGCCATCATCGTAGGGCTGGCCGTGTCGGGGGCGATCGCCTCGATCGAGGGTCTGCTGATCGTCTGGCTCAAGATCCCGTCGTTCATCGTGACCCTGGCCGGCCTGCTCGGCCTCAACGGCGTGCTGATCTGGCTGTTCGACGAGGCGGGCCAGGTCGGTAACGGCGGCGTGATCTCAAGTCACAACAACTTCATCAACGACCTGGCGGGCGGCAACCTGAGTCCGGTGGCCGGCTGGGTCATCCTGATCGTCGCGCTGCTACTCGGCGGCTGCTACCTGATCTGGCGCGACCAGCGGCGGCGGACGAATAACCTTGCGGCTCCGCCGCTCGGCGTGACCCTGCTCAAGCTGGGGCTGATGGCAGTGGTCGGTGCGGTCCTCGTGGCCGTGCTCAACGTCAACCGGGGCAGTGCGTTCACGCCGCTCGAAGGCGTGCCGTGGGTCGTGCTGATCGTGCTCGTGCTGCTCGGCGGGTCCACCCTGCTGCTCACCAGGACGAGGTTCGGCCGCTACTTGTATGCGATCGGCGGCAGCGCCGAGGCAGCCAGGCGAGCCGGTATCAACCTGAGCCGGATCAGGGTGCTCGCGTTTCTGCTCGCCGGCTTGTTTGCCGGGGTGACCGGCATCCTGTACACCTCGCTGCTCGGCTCGATGTCGAACGACTTCGAGGGTGGCCAGTACGTGCTGTACTCGGTCGCCGGCGCGGTCATCGGCGGCGTCAGCCTGTTCGGCGGTCGCGGCCGGATGCTCGGCGCGGTGCTGGGCGGCTTCGTGGTCGCGGTGATCTACAACGGCGTTGACCTGCTCGGTCTCGGCGCGGCCGGGCAGTACATCTGGACCGCGCTGGTGCTGCTGGCCGCGGTCACGCTGGATGCTCTCGCCCGTCGCGGCGCCCGGTCAACCTAGCGGCGCGGGCCGTGCTTGCGACCGGCTGGCCCCGGCATCCGCCGGGGCCAGCCGGTCGCGGCGGAATACCCGTTATGGCAGACTGGTTACGGCAGTTAACGTGCTCCGGGGTCGGTGAAACTCCGAACCGGCGGTGACAGTCCGCGACCCGGCCGAGTCCATTGGCTGGCTGACCCGGCGAAATTCCGGGACCGACGGTAAAAGTCCGGATGGGAGGCAGCACGTGCGCGAGAGCGGCTAGCCGCGGTTACCCCGACCCGGCGGCCTGATCGCGGTATGCGCCAGGCGCATCCCCCCGGAGCCCGTGGGCAGGGCTTAGGCCCAGGTAGGGCTCCGGAGGAGGCACGGTGTTCACCGGAATTGTGGAAGAGCTTGGCGAGGTCGTCGGCCTGGACGCCGACGGTGGCAGCGCCCGGATCCGGATTCGCGGACCTGTCGTCACCGCGGACGCCGCGCGCGGCGACTCGATCGCCATCAACGGGGTGTGCCTGACCGTCACGAGCATCACCGACGGCGAGTTCACCGCGGACGTCATGGGCGAGACCCTGGCGCGGACCAGCCTGCGCAGTCTGCGCGCGGGAGCTGCCGTGAACCTCGAACGGCCGCTCCGTGCGGACGGCAGGCTCGGCGGTCATCTCGTGCAAGGCCACGTGGATGGCACCGGCACGATCGTGGCCAGGACGCCAGCCGGAGCGTGGGAGACCGTGCGCATCACGATTCCCCCGCAGCTGGCCCGTTACGTCATTGAAAAGGGTTCGGTGGCGGTCGACGGCATCAGCCTGACCGTATCAGCGCTCGGGCCGGACGGCGGCCCGGCGGACGGCGGCCCGCCAGGTGACCATCCGTGGTTCGAAGTCAGCCTGATCCCGGAAACACTCGCGCGCACCACCCTCGGCAGCAAGCGGCCGGGCGAGGTGGTCAATCTCGAGGTCGACATGATCGCCAAGTACGTGGCGCGGCTCCTCGCCGGGAGGACATCGTGAGCAATCCTGACAGTCCGGAGCAGGTGGCCAGCGTGCCGCTGGACGAGGTGGCGCGGGCGGTGGCCGACATCGCCGCCGGCCGACCCGTCGTGGTGGTCGACGACGTGGACCGCGAGAACGAAGGCGACATCATCTTTGCTGCCAGCAAGGCGACGCCCGAGCTGCTGGCCTTCGCGATCCGCTACACCAGCGGGGTGATCTGCGCGCCGATGACGGGCGAGACGCTGGACCGGCTCCAGCTGCCGCTGATGACCAGTCAGAACGCGGAGCGGATGCGCACGGCTTTCGCCATCACCGTGGACGCCCGCGACGGCGTGACCACCGGCATTTCGGCGGCCGACCGGGCGCGGACGATCAGGACGCTGGCGGACTCGGCCACCGAGCCGTATGAGATCGTGCGGCCCGGCCACGTGTTCCCGCTGCGGTACACGCCGGGCGGCGTGCTGCGGCGGCCAGGACACACCGAGGCGGCGGTCGACCTGGCGAGGCTGGCCGGGCTGACGCCAGCCGGGGTGCTGGCCGAGATCGTCAATGACGATGGCACCATGGCCAGGCTGCCCCAGCTGCGGGAGTTCGCAGACGAGCACGGCCTGACACTGATCTCCATCGAGCAGCTGATCGCCTACCGTCGGCACCACGAGCGCGTCGTGGACAGGGTCGTGGAGACCTTCCTGCCCAACGAGTTCGGGGAGTGGCGGGCGCTCGGCTACCAGAACTCCGTGGACGGCACCGAGCACCTCGCGCTCGTGCTGGGGGATCTGACCGCACCGGGCCGCGACCCGCTGGTGCGGATGCACTCCGAGTGCCTGACCGGAGACGTGTTCGGCTCGCACCGGTGCGACTGCGGCAGCCAGCTCGAGGCGGCCATGGCCGCGATCGCGGCGGAGGGTCGCGGCGTCGTGCTGTACCTTCGCGGGCACGAGGGCCGCGGCATCGGGTTGCTGGCGAAGCTGCGCGCCTACCAGCTCCAGGACCACGGCGCCGACACCGTCGACGCCAACACCGAGCTCGGCCTGCCGGTCGACGCGCGGGAGTACTCCACCGGCGCGCAGATGCTGACCGATCTCGGCGTGTACTCCCTTCGGCTGCTCACCAACAACCCGGCCAAGGTCGACGGGCTGGCCGGCTTCGGCATCTCGGTCACCGGGCGGGTCGGCCTCCCGTCCCTGCCAACGGCGCACAACCTGCGCTACCTGACCGCCAAGCGAGACCGCATGGGTCACCAGATCGACAACCTGCCCGGCACCGGCGAGGTCAGCTCCGGGCCGCCGCCCGCCGCCACGGCAAACTGCGGTGAGCCTGCGGTGAGCCGGTCGTGAGTGGCGAGGGCCATCCGGCTGCGCAGCCGGTCGACGCGTCCGGCCTGCGCATCGCGATCGCGGCCACGCGCTGGCACGGCGAGATCACCGACCAGCTGCTGGCCCGCGCCGTGGCCGCAGCCCGAGCCTGCGGGGCGGGGGAGCCGCTGGTCGTGCGCGTGCCTGGCGCGGTCGAGCTGCCGGTGGTCGCGGCCGAGCTGGCCAGGCGGCACGACGCGGTGGTATGCCTCGGTGCCGTCATCCGGGGCGGCACGCCGCACTTCGACTACGTGTGCGACGCGGTGACCTACGGCCTGACCAGGGTCGCGCTTGATGCCAGGACGCCGGTCGGCAACGGCGTGCTGACCTGCGACACGCTGCAGCAGGCCAGGGACCGCAGCGGCGCGCGGGGCAGCGCCGAGGACAAGGGCTGGGATGCGGCGGTTGCCGCGCTGGAAGCGGCTGTGGTGCTGCGGTCCCTACGGGGGTAACGGGCTCGGCGTGGCCGGACGTCGGCGCACGGTGGCGGTCCCGCGGGGTCAGTCGGCCGGCGCGATCCGGTAGTGGTAGCCGTGATGGTCGGTGAATCCCAGCGTCCGGTAGAGCGCCCTCGCACCGCTGTTCTCGTCAGCGACCTGCAGGTACAGCCCGGACGCCCCGCGCTCGGCGGCGTGGCTGGCCAGCGCGGCGGTAACGGCGGTGCCGAGGCGCCGGCGCCGGCTCGCCGGGTCTACCTCGATGGCGGTCAGGCCCGCCCACCGCTCGCTGCCCGCGACCCGGCCGATGGCAACCGTCTCGCCGTCAGCCCGGACCGAGGCGAACGCCTGCCAGGGCGCCGAGGTCAGCAGCCGGACGGCGATCGGCGGTAGCTGCTGACCGCGATAGTGATACCGGCTCAGCCATCCGGGGTCCGGCTCGGCAGCCATGTCGATCCGGAAGGCCGCGGAGCCGCAGCCGTCGGCCACGCGCGTCGGCTCCGCCGTCATCACGGTCGCGGCCGCCCGGACCGACCAGCCCAGCCGGGCGAGCTCGCGATCGAGCGAGCTGGCCGCCGGTCGTCCGGTCGGATACGGCACCGCGATCATCGGCGGCAGGCCGCGCGCGGCATACCAGCGCCGGACCGCCTCGATGGCAGCGGGCAGCGGGCGGCCTGGATCGCCCGCCGCCAGCGCGCTGTTCGCCCGCCCCGTGAATCCTCCGGCCGCCCGGAGCAGCCAGTCGCCCAGTTGCTCCTCCTCGACCGCGCGCCAGCCCGGCGCGGCGGCGTGCTCAAGGTCATCGATCGAGATTGTCACCGGGTCATTGTGCCAACAGCGGCTAGTCGGCCAGTCCAGCAGGCACGACCCACTCGACCGGCTGGCCAGTCAGCTGAGCGATTCTGTCGTAGTTCGTCGACGTGGCTGCGCCGGATCTGGTCGCGGGTTCGACCACGACGGTACCGTTGCCGCCTGGTGCAGCCATGCAGACAGATGACGATGGTGGAGGATGGCCTGCATGGTGACACTGTCGGACGCGGCAGGCATCGGCAGCCGCGACAAGTTTCTCGCCGTCGTGTCGACGGCCCGCGCCGACGGCACGATCCAGTCGTCGGTGGTGAACGCGGGCGTGCTCGCAGATCCGGAGTCGGGGCAGGATGTCGTCGGGTTCGTGACGTACGGCAAGGCCAAGCTGGCCAACCTGCGGGCGCGGCCGCAGGTCACGATCACGTTCCGGACGGGCTGGCAGTGGGCGGCAGTCGAGGGCAGTGCCCGGATCATCGGACCCGACGATCCGGCGTCCGGTGTCGATGCCGAGCGGCTGCGGCTGCTGCGCCGCGCGGTCTTCAGCGCCGCTGGCGGCAGCCACGACGACTGGGACGAGTACGACCGGGTCATGGAGCGCGAACGACGCGCCGTCGTGCTCGTGACGCCGATCAGGGTGTACAGCAACAAGTGACGGCACGCGCCGCTGTCAGGAGCGACAGCCCGCGTACGTCAGCACCAGTTCGCCGACCCTGGGAAGCGCCGCCTCGATGTGCCGGGGTGCGCCGCTCCGCACGGCTCGGTACGCCTTGACGACGACGGGCCGGTCGGAGTTGGCGGCCATGTCGTCGGTAATCGACAGCAGCGACTCCGCGACTTCCTCGCCGCGCTTGGCGAGGTAGTCGCCGAACTCTGCGCCGCCGGAGGCCCAGCAGTCCGCCCAGTACGGCTGCAGCCGGTCGGCAATCGCGGGCAGCATCGAGTCCACGGTCTGCCGGAGGTAGCCGGGCGCGAAGCTGCTCACGGTCTTGTACGCCAGCCGGATCGCGTTGCCGGCGATCCCCGACTTGTCGGCCAGTTCGGCGTCGATCAGCGCGAGGCTGTCCGCGATCACCCGCGGCCGGGTGTCCGGTGCGAGCAGAATCTCCGGGAGGCTGGCTGGCATGGTGCTTCCTTCTGCGTTCGGTGACGGCACGACCGATTCCGAGCGGGTGGGCACTCAGGCTACCGCCTGGCCGTCGCGGCGCTGCGAGCTAATGGCAGCATGGACGGTCAGCGGAGCCGAGCGTGAGGAGACGCCCGATGATCGAGTGGCTCAAGGACGTTGTCGATCACGACTTCGAGGCAGCGTACAACTACCTCAGCCTGCGCCTCGACGCCGACCGAGCGAAGGTGGCGGTGAAAGCGCTGCGGAAGGCCGAGGTCAGCACCCGGCGCGCCAACGACATCTTGCGAGCCTGCGGCTATGCGCCGCTACCGCTATCCGACCCCGGGGTTCACAAAGACTTGCTCAAGAGCGGCGACAAGAAGCTTTCGCCGGTGCTCGTTGTCAGCTTCGATCGCGGCGGGGACATCGCCGACGGCTATCACCGGGTGAGTCTCGCGTACAACATCGATCCATTCGCCGACGTGCCGTTGCGCATCGCGCACGTACCAGAGCTCGAGCACAGCAGGTAACGCGGGCTAGCTGCTGGCCCAGGCGACGACGGGGCCGCGGGCGCGGACGAGGACGGGCGTGCCGACCGGTAGCTGTGGCCCGCCGGTCGTTCGGACGATGACCTCGCCGCCGCTCGGCGGGCCGTCGGGCCGGACCCGGACCACCGCGTCGTGACCGTAGTAGTCACAGGCGGTCACGCGCCCTGCGAGGCAGTCCGGGTCGCCGCGAGCGCCGGCTGCGTCCGCCACGATCTCCAGTTGCTCCGGCCTGATCAGCACGGTTACCGCTGCTGGCTCCGCGGTCACCGCGCTGCCTTCGGAGAGCGCGAGCCTGCCGAGGATCGTGGCGACCATCCGGCCGGGCTGGCCGGCCGCCGCGGTCAGCTGGCCGTCGACGATATTGGCATCGCCGACGAACCTGGCCAGCGCCGGATCGGCGGGCCGCGTGTACAACTCGTGCGGCGCCGCGTACTGCACGATCCGGCCATCGCGGAGCACCGCGATGCGGTCGGCCATCGACAGTGCCTCGTCCTGGTCGTGCGTCACCAGGATCGCCGTGGTGCCGGCCGTCCGGCAGATCCGCAGCACGTCGGCCCGCACGCTGGCCCGCATGTGCGCGTCCAGCGAGGCGAACGGCTCGTCCAGCAGCACCACTGCGGGCCGGATCGCGAGCGCCCTCGCCAGCGCGACGCGCTGCTGTTGCCCGCCGGACAGCTGGTGCGGATAGCGGCTGCCCATCCCGGCTAGCCCGACGGCCTGAAGCAGCTCAGCCGTGCGCACTGCGCGCTGCCGGGCCGGCAGCCCGAAGCCCACGTTGGCGACGACGGTGAGGTGCGGAAACAGCGCGCCTTCCTGCGGGACGTAGCCGATCTGACGGCGTTCGGGCGGGACCTGGCCGATGCCCGGACCGTCGACGATCCGGTCGCCGATCGCGATCGAACCCGCGTCGGCCCGCTCGAACCCCGCAAGCAGCCGGAGCAGCGTGGTCTTGCCGCTGCCCGACGGACCCAGGATGGCAGTGAACGATCCGGCTGGCACGTCGAGGTCGAGCCCGGTCAGCACCGGGTGCGCCCCGAACGCCTTGTACAGACCGGACACCGTGAGCTGCCGCATGATCCTTATCCTCGCGCCCGCGTCGAGCGCTGGAAGAACCGGCCGAGCGCGATGCTCGGCAGGGCAGCCACCGCGATCATCACGAGCGCGAACGGCGCTGCCTGCGCGTACGACAAGCTGGACTGATACTGCCAGAACTGAGTTGCCAGGGTCTGCACCCCGGTCGGAATCAGGATCAGCGTGGCCGTCAGCTCGGTCACGGTCTCGAGGAAGACCAGGCAGAACGCGGCGAACAGGCCAGGGGCGGCGAGTCGCAGCGTCACCCGGCTGAAGGCGGACAGCCGGCCCTGGCCCAGCGATCGGGCAACCTCCTCGAGGCTCGCCGGAGCGCGCGCGAGCGCGGCCTTGACCCCGACGAGCGCGAGCGGGAAGAACATGATCACATAGCACAACACCAGCACCGGCGCGGTCTGGTAGCCGAAGCTGTCGGCGTACTGCTCGATGAAGTACGTGAGCGCGAGCGCGATCACAACGCCGGGCATGGCCAGCACCAGGTACGTACTGCGCTCGAGTGCGCGCCGGACGGTCCCGGTGTGCCGGATCGCCAGCACTGCCACCGGCAGGGCCAGCAGGGTGTCGAGCGCGGCGGCGCTCGCGCCGTACGCGGCGGTGTGCCACGCCGCGCTGACCATCGAGACGCTGACGGAATTGGAGACCGACGGCACGCCGCCCCTGGCGATCCAGTAGATGCTGGCCCCGACCGGCAGGCCGAGCGCGGCGGCGACCAGCGCGGCACAGCCGGTCAGCGCCGCGGCCGTCGCGGCCGGCCGCAACTGCCGTGGCGGCAGGACGCGCTG
>JASHQA010000327.1 GCA_030037785.1 Streptosporangiaceae bacterium | reverse complement strand
ACTCGGACGCACTGGTGGAGGGTCTCGGCCTGATCGCGGACTGGCTGGCACCGCGTCCGGCGCCGCCGCGCCGCGTCGCGGTGCCAGACGTGCGCGGGCTTTTCGTCACCGGTGCACGGCGTCTCCTGGTCGCGGCCGGCCTGCGCTGCGGGGTCGTCCAGCTGACCGGCGACCCGATCCCGGTGGAGGGACTCGTGGTCGATCAGTCTCTGCCGGCGGGCACGAAGGCACGCCGGTCCGCGACCGTGACCATCCAGGTGTGGCATCCAGCCCGGCGTCCCGGTCGGCGGCTCTAGCCGCCAGCGCCGCCGGATAGCCGCGCCGGTCGGTCGGCAGGACCGTCGGCTCGCCGGTTGTTACCGTCGCTGGCTGGCGGGCCGGCCTGACTGGGGCGCCGCCGGTTCCGACGCCACCCGGCCGCGAAACCGCGACGTAGCCGCCGTGAAACCGGGCCCGCCTACGGTTGCCGCATGCGCCAGCCCGACCTGCGAGGGGGAGCACGACCATGACGACTGCAGCCAGCGTGTCCGCTACCGGCCTCGTCAAGACGTTCGGCGGCCTGCGCGCCGTCGACGGGATCGACCTGGAGGTTCGCCAGGGCGAGATCTTCGGCGTCCTCGGGCCGAACGGGGCAGGCAAGACGACGATGCTGCGCATGCTCGCGACGTTGCTGCCGATCGACGCCGGGCAGGCCCGGGTGTTCGGGGTCGACGTGACCACCGAGCCGCACCGAGTCCGCCAGCTCGTCGGCGTCACCGGTCAGTACGCCTCGGTCGACGAGGATCTGACCGCCACCGAGAACTTGTGGCTATTCGGTCGGCTGCAGGGTCTTCGGTCGGCGGACGCCCGTGCCACCGCGCGCGGCCTGCTCAGCCAGTTCGGCCTCGAGGAAGCCGCGAACAGGCCGATCTCCCAGTTCTCTGGCGGCATGCGCAGACGGCTGGACCTGGCGGCCAGCCTGATCACGAGGCCGCCGCTGATCTTCCTGGATGAGCCGACCACCGGCCTGGATCCGCGGACCCGCGGCCAGATGTGGGACACCATCCGGGGCTTGGTCGCCGATGGCTGCACGATCATGCTCACGACGCAGTACCTCGACGAGGCCGACCAGCTCGCCGACCGGGTCGCCGTCATCGACCACGGCCGCAAAGTGGCAGAGGGCACCCCGGACGAGCTGAAGACCTCGGTCGGCAACTCGACCCTTCAGCTCGAGCTCGCGGCGGGCGTCGACCAGGACCTAGCGCGCCAGGTGGTACAGCGAGTCGCTGGACGTGAGCCGGTCCTGACGCCTGAGTCCGGCCGGATGAACGTGCCGCTCGAGACCGCCGACGCAGCCGCCGACGTGCTCATCGGGCTCCGCCAGGCCGGCGTCGCGATCAGCGCGGTGAGCGTGGCCAAGCCGACGCTGGACGAGGTGTTCCTCACCCTCACCGGTCATGACGCCGGCGACGCAGGTCAGCCAGCCCGCTCCAGCCACGACGAGGCCCTCCTGGAGGTCCGATGAGCGCCGCAGCCACTGAGGTCCCGGCCCGCGGCAGCCGGGTGCGGACACCCGCCGTGGATCCCGCCTCCGCCGTCGCCCGGGCACGCCCGCACATCAGCCCGGTCGAGGCCATCAGCCAGACGTTCTCGATGGCCTGGCGGGCGCTGAAGAAGATGCGCCGCAATCCGGAGCAGTTCTTCGACGTCACCCTGCAGCCGCTGCTGTTCACCGCGATGTTCGCCTACATCTTCGGCGGCGCCATCTCCGGCAACGTCAAGAGCTATCTGCCGCTACTGATCCCCGGCATCGTCGCCCAGACCGTGCTGACCACGTGCATGGCCACGGGAGTGCAGCTTCGCGAGGACATGGAAAAGGGCGTCTTCGACCGATTCAAGGCGCTGCCGATCGCCCGCATCGCGCCGCTGGCCGGCCCGATGGTCGCGGACCTGGTGCGTTACCTCATCGCCGCCACTCTGACGTTCGTCATGGGCGTGATCATCGGCTACCGCCCTGGCGGCGGCCCGCTGGGTGTGCTCGGCGCGATTGCGCTGGCGATCTTCACCGGCTGGGCCCTGGCGTGGATCTTCACCTGGATTGGCACGATCGCCCGCAACGCCCGCAGCGTTCAGGGGATCTCCATGCTGATCTTGTTCCCGCTGACGTTCCTGTCCAATGCGTTCGTGCCGATTCACACGCTGCCCAGCGCGCTCGCGGACTTCGTCCGGGTCAACCCCGTCTCGCACCTGGTGTCGGCAGCTCGCGACCTCGCCAACCTCGGCGTGATCAGCGGCGAGGTGGGCTGGACGCTGCTGGCCGGCCTGGTCGTGATCGCGATCTTCGCGCCGCTGTCGGTGTACAGCTACAGGCGACACCTGTAGCGACCGCGCCGATCTCAGCCGGGCAGCTGCTCGACCGCCCGCCGGGCCTCGTCGAGCAGATCTGCCGACCGGCGGCCGGCATACTGGTCCCGGAGCGCGGCGATCCGGCCAGGGGCCGCGTCCTCAGCCGTCGGGGCGATGCGATCCCAGAACAGCGTCGGGACCGCGCGGTTGTAGGCGAACTGGTCGGCGAGCACGAGCAGCCGCGTCGCGTCAGCGGCGGGCGCGGCCTGGCGCAGCAGGCTCCATGCCCCGATAGCGAACAGCACTATCCCGGCCACGGGATAGTCGAGTCCGAGATCGGATGCGCCGAGTACCCGCAGCGCATCCTCGCGGCAGCCGCGGTACAGCGCCCGGCCGGGCGCCTCGTCGGCTCCCGTTGCATACCAGGCGTGGGCGGCCAGCGCCACGGCGGAGCCGTACAGGACCCACGGCTCCAGTCCAGTCGAGGGGACGCCAGGAAACTCGAGCTCACGCATGCGGGCCATGCAGTCGCGGTAGACAGCGAGGCCGGCGGCGTGCTCGCCGCGAGCGAGCAGCAACTCGGCCCGGCAGACTAGCTGGAATCCCGCCCCGCCGAACGCCAGTCCGCCCTCGCCGAGCGCGTCGATCCGATCCAGCTCAGCCTGCGCCTCGGCGGGTTGTCCGGCCGCGATCGCGGCGAAGACAAGCAGGCAGCGCAGCTGCAACTCGTCGTCGACGGCCCCGAGCCGGTGCATCACCGGCAGCGCGGCGGCGGCGTGCCCGGCCGCGGCCGCGTGGTCGCCCACGTGCATGGCGAGCTGCGCCAGCAAGGCACGCGGCAGCGCCCGCGCCCACGGTCCGTCGTCGTCGCCGACCAGCGCCAGCGCGTGCTCAGCGGCCTCGATCGCGCCGGCGGGATCCGCGGCGTTCTCCCGCTGATTGCTCAGCCACTGCCAGGCGGCGATCGCGGTACCGGGATCGCTGGACTGGCTCAGCTCCTCCAGCCGACGGCCGAACGCGTCGAGGTCGGCCGGTTCATACGCGAGCATCACCGCCGCCAGCCCCGACGCACGCTCGTCGGCACTGCCGCCGGCGCCGAGCGTGCGCAGGAACGCTTGCAGCTCGCCGACCCGCTCACCGCCCGAGATGAGGGTGTTGGCCAGCGTCATCGCGACCGCCGCCCGGCTCGCCGCCACGAGCTCTGGCGGCGGGGTCCAGTCCCGCAGGGTGTCGGCCACGGCGTCCGCCAGGACGGAAAGCCGGATGTGCGCGCCGCGGATGAACCAGAAGAACCCGAGCGCGGCGAGCAGTTCGACCAGGGTCGCCGGATCACCGTCAGCGATCGCGCGGCGGAGCTCATCGGCCAGGTTCACCTCCTCAGTACCGAAGGCGTCCATCGCCGCTAGCTGCTCCGCGCCGATGAGCCGGGCGCTGTGCTCGCGCGCGTAACCAACCGCCCACCGGCGCAGCGCCGCGTGAGCCTCGTGGTCCTCGCCAGCGTCGACGAGCTGCATCCGGCCGAACTCGCGGACCGTCTCTAGCATCCGGTAGCGCACCCCAGCCGGCGCCTCCCGGACGCTGAGCAGCGACTGGCCAACGAGTTCTTGCACCGCGACCACGGCGCCGGCGCCGAGCAGGGCTTCGGCTGCCTCGAGCGTGAACCCGTCGTCGAACAGGGCCAGCCAGCGCAGCGCCCGCTGGCCGCTCGCGTCGAGCAGGTTCCACGACCAGTCGATGACCGCGAGTAGCGTCCGGTGCCGGTCAGGAGCGCTGCGGTCGCCGCCACGCAGCAGCGCGAAGCGGTTCTCCAGCCGTCGGTCGATTTCCTCCACCGCCATCGCGCGCACCTGAACCGCGGCGAGCTCGATGGCCAGCGGCAAGCCGTCGAGACGGCCGACGATGCTCGTCACGGCGGGCTCGCTGAGCCGGACGCTCGGCCGCGCGGCGATGGCGCGCTCCCGGAATAGCTCCGCGGCGTCCGAGGTCTCCAGCTCGCCCAGCAGATAGACGCGCTCGGCGGCGATCTCGAGCGGGGCCCGGCTCGTCGTCAGCACGTGCAGGTCCGACGTCGCAGACACCAGGAACGCCACCAGACTGGCGACGGAGTCGATCAAGTGCTCGCAGTTGTCCAGCACCAGCAGGCCCGGCGCCTGTGCGAGCCGCTGCGCGACGCGTCCGCGAATGTCGGTTCGCTGCTCCGCGGTGAGCGCCTGGCGACCCCGGATCGAGTCCCGGACTCCGAGCACGGACCCGACCTCGCCGATCACATCGTCTCCGGCGGCAACCCCGGCTAGCTCGACGACGTGCACGGCCGGCACCACTGCGTCGCGCGCGATGGCCTGCGCGAGTCGCGTCTTGCCCAGCCCGCCGGCCCCGACGATCGAGACCACCCGCGAGCTAGCCGTCAGCGCCCGGAGCCGGTCGAGGTCACGGTCGCGGCCGACCAGCGCGGTGGCGTCGTATCGCAGGCCGCTTCGTACCGGCCGGTCCAGCGCCAGCAGGTCCCGGTGCGCACGCCGCAGCGACTCCCCCGGGTCGGTGCCGAGGTGCTCACGCAGGTCGCGGCGGTAGCGTTCGAAGCGATCGAGCGCGGCGGCCGGGCCGCGGACCGCGGCCTCGCTGCGCAGCAGGTCCGCGAGCAGCGACTCGTCGCGCGGTCCCTCCGCATACGCCGCCTCGAGGGCCGCGAGTGCCGCGCCGTGCGCCCCCATCCTGCTGGACGCCCTGGCGAGAATGGCGCGGGCGGCCGCGGCGTCCGCCGCCGCCGCCCGGCGCACGTCCGCCAGCGGTCCCACGCTGCCGTTAGCCCCCCTGGTCACGCCGTCGGCCAGGGTCAGCGCCTGCCGGGCGAACTCGGCGGCAGCCGCCGCATCCCGATCCAGCGCGGTGCCGGCGTCACGGACCAGCTGCGCGAGCCGGGCGCTGTCCACTTCTCCCGGCGCGGCACCCAGCCGGTAGCCAGCGCCGTCGCGGACGATCGCGTCCGCACCGCACGCGCTGCGGGTGCGGGACACGAGCACCTGCAGGCTCTTGAGGCCGTTGACCGGCGGCTCGTCGCCCCAGATGAGCTCGATCAGCTCGTCGTCGGGCACCGGCCGGCCGCCCCGCGCCGCCAGCGCCGCCAGCAGCGCCCGCGGGCGGTCGCCCGTCACCACCCGCTGCCGCCAGCGCACGTCCCCGAGCAGGCTCAGCGCGATGCTCACTCCGTCAGTGTAGGAAGCGCGGCGGCATCGAGGACCCGGCCGCTGCGAGCGTGGCGGTTGCCCGCCTAGCCCGGCGCGGCGACGACGCTGGCCAGAGTGTCGGCGACACCGGGCAGGATGGAGTCATGGCTGGCCTGCAGACGGCCGGGCTCGCTCGCTTCAGCGCGGCGACCAGGGCGTGGTTTGACTCGGCGTTTGCCGAGCCCACCCCTGCCCAGGCGCAGGCCTGGGAGGCCATCGGCCGCGGCGACCACACCCTGGTCATCGCCCCGACCGGCTCCGGCAAGACGCTAGCCGCGTTCCTGTGGGCGATCGACCGGCTGGCCCGCGAGCCGGTGCCCGGCGACCCGAAGCGGCGCTGCCGGGTGCTGTACGTATCGCCGCTCAAGGCACTCGCCATCGACGTCGAGCGGAACCTGCGCTCGCCGCTGGCCGGGGTGTCGCACGCCGCCCGGCGGCTCGGACTGCCCGAACCGGACATCCGGGTCGCGGTGCGGACCGGTGACACCGCTGCCGACGAGCGCCGCAAGCTAGCCAGCAAGCCGCCGGATGTCCTCATCACGACGCCAGAGTCGCTGTTCCTCATGCTCACGTCCCAAGCCAGGGATGGGTTGCGCGGCGTCGAGACGGTCATCGTCGACGAGGTGCACGCGCTCGCGGGCGGCAAACGCGGTGCGCACCTGGCGCTCTCGCTGGAGCGGCTGGACGCGCTGCGCGGCGTAGCCAGCGGCGCGCGCGCCGCCAGCGCCGCCGACGAGCCAGCTCAGCAAGCCCGCCCGGCGCAGCGGATCGGGCTCTCGGCGACCGTGCGACCACCCGAGGAGGTCGCGTCCTTCCTCGGTGGCGCCCTGCCGGTGACGATCGTCGCGCCACCGAGCGAGAAGCGATTCGATCTGCGCATCGTCGTGCCAGTCGAGGACATGGGCGATCTTCAGGTCGAACAGCAGCCGCGCCCGGCACGCGTACCCATGGCCGACGGCCGGGTCGTCACGACCGGCAGCGATCCGGTGCGGCAGCACTCCATCTGGCCGCACGTCGAGGAGCGGGTTCTCGACCTGATCCAGAGCCACCGGTCGACGATCGTGTTCGCGAACTCACGGCGGCTTGCGGAGCGACTGTGCGCCCGGCTCAACGACCTGGCGGCGGAGCGAGCGGCTGCGGCCGGGCAGGACGAGACCGACGGGTACGAGCCGCGTTCCCCTGCTCTTCGGGGTGACAGCACGCGGCCGCCCGCCCAGCTCATGGGCGAGGCAGGCGCCGCAGCCGGCGCTCCTCCGGTGGTCGCCCGCGCCCACCATGGCTCGGTGTCACGGCGGGAGCGCGCCCAGATCGAGGAGGCGCTGAAGGCCGGCACGCTCCCTGCCGTGGTCGCGACCTCTAGCCTGGAACTCGGCATCGACATGGGGGCCGTCGACCTGGTGATCCAGGTGGAGTCGCCGCCGTCGGTCGCGAGCGGGCTGCAGCGCACCGGCCGGGCCGGGCACCACGTCGGCGACGTGTCGCGCGGCATCTTCTTCCCGAAATACCAGGGCGACCTCGTGCAGTCCGCGGTCGTGACGCAGCGAATGCGGGCCGGCCAGATCGAGGACCTGCGCATGCCGCGCAGCCCGCTCGACGTGCTGGCCCAGCAGATCGTCGCGATGACGGCGATGGACACCTGGGACGTCGGCGAGCTGGAACTCCTCGTGCGACGCGCGGCGCCGTTCAGCGGGCTGACGAGACCGGTGCTCGACGCGGTGCTTGACATGCTCGCCGGCCGGTATCCGAGCGAGGACTTCGCCGGGCTGCGGGCCCGGCTCGTGTGGGACCGGACGGCCGGGACGCTCACTGGTCGGCCCGGCAGTCAGCGGCTGGCGGTCAGCAACGGCGGGACCATTCCCGACCGCGGGCTGTTCGGCGTGTTCCTGCCGAGCGGCGCCGCCAGCGCGGGAGCCGCGCGCGACGCCCGGCACTCGCGCCGGGTCGGCGAGCTGGACGAGGAGATGGTCTACGAGTCCCGGGTCGGCGATGTCTTCGTGCTCGGCGCGACGTCGTGGCGGATCGAGGACATCACGGCCGACCAGGTGCTGGTGTCCCCGGCACCCGGGCAGCCGGGGCGGCTGCCGTTCTGGAAGGGCGACGCGCCGGGCCGTCCGGCGGAGCTGGGCGCCGCAATCGGCGCCTTCACCCGTGAGCTGGGCGAAGCGACCGACGAGCAGGCCGCCGCCCGGCTCCGCGCCGCGGGCCTGGACCGGCTGGCCGCTGCCAACCTGCTGTCCTACCTCGGCGAGCAGCGCGCCGCGACCGGGTACCTGCCCGACGACCGCACGCTGGTGCTCGAGCGGTTCCGGGACGAACTCGGTGACTGGCGGCTGGTGCTGCACAGCCCGTACGGCTCGCAGCTGCACGCACCCTGGGCGCTTGCGATCGCGGCGCGGCTGCGCGAGCGGTACGGCGACATGGACGTGCAGGCCATCCACACCGACGACGGCATCGTCATCCGGGTGCCGGACGCCGACGACCCGCCGCCCGCAGGCATCGCCGCGCTGGATCCCGACGAGGTGGAGCAGCTGGTGACCGCCGAGCTCGGCGGGTCGGCCCTGTTCGCGTCCCGGTTCCGCGAGTGCGCCGCCCGCGCGCTGCTGCTGCCGCGCCGCCAGCCGGGCCGCCGCTCGCCGCTGTGGCAGCAGCGCCAGCGCGCCGCGCAGCTACTGGCGGTGGCGAGCCAGTACGGCACGTTCCCCGTCGTGCTGGAGACGATGCGGGAGTGCCTGCGGGACGTCTTCGACGTGCCAGGGCTGACCGCGCTCATGCGGGACGTCGCGGCGCGCCGGGTCCGGCTCGTCGAGGTGGAGACTCCGGCCGCGTCGCCGTTCAGCCGGTCGCTGCTGTTCCGCTACGTGGGCGCCTTCATGTACGAGGGCGACGCGCCGCTGGCCGAGCGCCGGGCCCAGGCGCTGGCCCTCGACTCCGCGCTGCTCGCTGAGCTGCTCGGCCAGGCGGAGCTGCGCGAGCTGCTGGATCCGCTCGTGGTCGAGGAGGCCGAGCGGGAGCTGCAGCGGCTGGCTTCAGGCCGGGCCTGCCGCGACGCCGAGGCTGTCGCCGACATGCTGCGGGCGCTCGGCCCGCTCGCTACCGAGGAGGTCGAGCAGCGGTCCGCCGACCCGGCTAGCGCCCCGGCCTGGCTCGCGTCGCTGGCGGCGCAGCGCCGGGTGCTGGAGCTGCGCATCGCGGGCGCGGCGCGGTGGGCGGCGATCGAGGACGCGGGCCGGCTCAGGGACGCGCTGGGGGTCGCGCTGCCGGTCGGCGTTCCGGAGTCGTTCACCGAGCCGGTCCCCGACCCGCTGCGCGACCTGGTGCTGCGGTATGCCCGGACGCACGGGCCGTTCGCCGCGGCAGCCGTGGCGAGCCGGTACGGGCTGGGTGTGGCAGTGGTCACGGGTACGCTGCGCAGGCTCGCCGCCGACGGAGTGCTGACCGAGGGCGACTACGACCCTGCGGAGGGAACGGCGTGGTGTGAGGCCGGTGTCTTGCGCATGCTGCGCCGCCGTTGCCTCGCCAAGCTGCGCAAGGAGGTCGAGCCGGCGCCGCCGTCGGCGTTCGCCGCCTTCTTGCCTGGCTGGCAGCGAGCGGACCGGGTGGCCCGCGCGGCTGGCGGCCGGGCGAACGCGGCCCGGACCGACGCGGTCTACGACGTGGTCGACCAGCTCGCGGGCGCGGCGGTCCCGGCGTCCGCGCTGGAGACCCTCGTGCTGCCCGGCCGGGTGCCCGGCTACTCGGCCGCGCTGCTCGACGAGCTCACCGCGGCCGGCGAGGTCGTCTGGGCGGGAGCGGGCGCGCTGCCCGGCGGTGACGGCTGGCTCGTCCTGGCACCGGCCGGCACCGCACCACTGCTGCTACCCGAGCCTGCCGAGATCACCATGACGCCCGTGCACGCCGCGGTGCTGAACGCGCTGAGCGGCGGCGGCGCGTTGTTCTTCCGCGCCATAGCCGATCGCGTCGCGGCCGAGCTCGCAGCAGCACTCCCCCGGCAGCCAGCGACGGCCGAACACGGGTCGGCGGGGCCTGGACTGCCACCGGGGCCTGGACTGCCACCGGGGCCTGGACTGTCGGCAGGGCCCGGACTGCCACCGGGGCCTGGACTGCCGGCAGGGCCCGGACAGGCGCCGGGTCACGCTGTGCCCGGCCCGGATGGCACGGCGGTAGCTCGCGCAGCCGCCGAGCGGGGGACGGCGAGTCGCACCGCCACCGACCGGGACGTGGCCAGCGCGATCTGGGACCTCGTGTGGGCGGGCTGGCTGACCAACGACACGCTGGCGCCGCTGCGCACCGTGCTCGGCATCGGGCGGCCAGTTCCGGCCGGCGGCGAGGCCGGCCAGCGCAGCTCGCCCGGACGGCCGGGCGTGGCCGTCTCCCGGCGGCCGGGCTTCGGCCGCGGCGCCATGCCGTCGCACACCGGGCCGCCGACCGTCAGCGGCCGGTGGTCGCTGCTGCCGTCGCCGGAGTCCGATCCGACCCGGCGACTGCACGCACAAGCTCTGACGCTGCTGGACCGGCATGGCATTCTGATTCGCGGCGCGGCAGCGACCGAGCGGGTGACCGGCGGGTTCGGCGCGCTCTATCCGGTGCTGCGTGCGCTGGAGGACGCCGGGCAGTGCCGGCGCGGCTATTTCGTGGAGGGACTCGGCGCTGCCCAGTTCGCGCTGCCCGGGGCGGTGGACCGGATGCGGGCCCTCGCGGCGGGTGCGGAGACCCGGCGCCCCGAGCCGTGGGCACCCGGCACCGCGCGATCCGGGCCGGCCGCCGTCGGCCCGTGGGAAACCGACGG
>JASHQA010000326.1 GCA_030037785.1 Streptosporangiaceae bacterium | reverse complement strand
TCGACGGAGCGACGTCCCTGGCCCAGTCGTCCAGCCGGGCGGCGTCCTTGCGCAGGCCGCGTGGCCAGACCCGGTCGACAAGAACCCGCGCCCCGTCCGCTGGCGCCGGATCGTCATAGACGCGGCGCACCTGGATGGCTGCCGTGGTCGAACGCCTCCATCCTGCACTCGGCGGTCACCGCCACACCGAAGATTGTCGCACCCCGGCTGGCCGGGTGCTGGCGGCCGGCCAGCCAGCGCCGCGAGCTGACCTGCACCGTCGGCACCGGCGTAGGCTCGCTGTGGTGCGCTACCGACTCGAGCTCCGGCTGGGCCCGGCGGACGTCGGACGGCGGGTCGTGATCCGCTGGCGGCGTCCGGGGCGCGGCGTCGGCGCCGAGGTCGCGGACGTTCTCGGCGTCCTCGAGGCGGCCGATGGCGCGGCTTTCACGGTCCGCACCGCGTCCGGCGCCTGCGTCGTGATCCCGGTCGACCGCGCCCTGGCCGGCAAGACCGTGCCGCCAGCCACGCCACGGCCGGGCCTGCGGCACTCTACCTAGCCGGCCATCGCCGCATGGGTTACGACCGGCTGGACCAGCTACCGCTCGGGCACCTGGAGGGCGTGCGCTGAGTGATTCGGCAGCGCGCCGACGCGATGGCTGGTGCGCAACGCCATTCCTGTGATAAACATCCTCTCGTAGTACGATGTTTGTTGATAACTGGGGCCGACCACCGGAGGTCTCCATGTTCCTCTGCGCAGTCAGCGCGGTTGTCAGCTCCGCACCATCCACGTTCCCCGGTCGCCGTAGCTGTCCTGCCTGGGGTGACGCCCATTGTCAGCAGGTGCACGCATGACGTTCACTGCAGGTTTGCACGTGGACAACTGGATCTCGTTGTGAGGTGTACAGCATGGATGTGACGTTCGCGCAGTCTGCCTTCCCGCCCCTGGCCCTCGGGTTCTTCGGGCTGGGGACCGGCTACCTGATCTACGGACCGCAGGAACTAGCGGGCTGGCCCAAACGCGACGCGGAGGGCCGGGTCGACCGCGCCACCGGGGTCTGGGGCATCTGGCTGCCCGGCTTCTGCCAGTTCGTGAGCGGCACGATCCTGTTCGTGGGGCTGACCTGGTTCCAGGTGTTCAGCAAGGCGGCGCCGCTCTACATGGCCGCATTTGCGTTCTCCGCTTACGGCATTCACTGGTTTGCTATCGGGTGGAACCGGTACCGCGGCAACGACCCACGTCCGAACGCCGGTATGTGCGTCGCGTTCATGGTGATCTCGGCCATAGGTGCCACCGTGTTCTTCAAAATCGGCGACTGGCCCGTCGGGGCGCTGTTCCTGGGGCTATTCGCCGTCTACTTCACCGACTTCTTCGCCGCGATCGGTATCAAGCTCGGCGAGCGGGCGCTCGGGTTCTTCCACTTGATCACCGGCATCTGGCTGATGTACCTGGCCTATGCGGTCGCGGTCGACTTCGCCATCGGCTACCACTGGAGGACTTGACGCAACTGCCGGACCGCTGGTTACGGCTGCGGCGCGCCGCGGTAGGCGCGGGCCCGTTCGGAGCCGGAACCAGCGGTCCGGCGCAGGCATCCGCCTGAGACCTGCCCAGACGCCTCAGCCGACCGCGACGCACCGCGGCACGCGATCGCCGCGGGAGTCGTGACCAGGCACCGGGGGTATGCAGGTCACGGGGGCCATTCCGTGACCAGTTCGCTGACCGTTCAGTTCGGTGGCCTGTTCGCTGTCGCCGTGGTGGCGTTCGGTGCTCCGCTGCTGGCCAGGCTGATTCCGCGACGGCTGGTGCCGGCCGTGGTCATCGAGGTGGTCGGCGGCATCGTCGTCGGGCCGCAGGGGCTCGACCTTGTCCGCGCGACTGGCGGCGTCTACATCCTCTACCTGCTTGGCTTCGGCTTCCTGCTGTTCCTGGCCGGGCGTGAGATCGAGGTCGCCAGGTTCCGCGGCGCGACGTTCCGGCTGACCGCCGTCAGCTACGCGATGAGTCTCGCGCTGGCCTTCCCGCTCGCGGAGGCGCTGCGGCAGATCGCGCGCGGCGCGGACCTTCGGCTGCTGGCGCTCGCGCTGACCGCGAGCTCGCTTGGCGTCATGGTGCCCGTGTTGCGCGACTCCGGCGAGATCGACACCGACTTCGGCCAGGTCGCGATCCTCGCTGGCTCGGTGGGCGAGTTCACCGCGCTGCTGCTGCTGACGGTCCTGTTCTCCGCTGACCCCGAACCGACCTGGGCGCAGGTGGCGTACGTGGCCGCGCTCGGCGCCGCCGCGCTGCTCGGGGGCCTCGGGTTGCGCAGGTTGTGGCGCGCACCGTGGCTGCGGCGAGCGCTGACGGCGACCGATCAGTCCACCGCACAGCTGAGGGTCCGGGGCGCGTTCGTGATCCTGCTCGCCGTCAGCGGGCTGGCGCACGTTTTTGGCGTCGGCGCGCTGCTCGGCGCCTTCGTCGCTGGCGTCATACTGAACGTCGCCGACAGCGATGACCGGCCGACGCAGGAACGCTATGTCGGGAAGCTCAACGCCATCGGCTACGGCTTCCTCGTGCCGGTGTTCTTCATCGGGACCGGCGTGCGGTTCGACGTGCGGTCGCTGGCCGCCAGCCCGTCGTCGCTGGCGCTGCTGCCAGCCCTGCTGGCAGCCATCCTGATCGCCCGGAGCTGCCCCGCTCTGCTGTACCGGCGCAGGCTCGGGACAAGGCCAGCCGTCGCGGCGGGTCTGCTGCAGGCTACTACGCTGACCTTCCCCGTCGCCGTCGCCGAGGTGGGCCAGAGCCTCCGGCTGCTGAGCCCGGCCGCCGCGGCGGCGCTGGTCGGAGCCTTCTTGCTGTCGGTGCTGCTGTTCCCCGCGGCGGCGCTCGC
>JASHQA010000325.1 GCA_030037785.1 Streptosporangiaceae bacterium | reverse complement strand
GCTGCATGGACGTGCTCGAGCGGGCCGGTCGGCTCACCGCTGGCGAGATCGCCCGGCAGACGGGGCTGACCAGCGGCGCGGTCACCGCGCTGCTGGACCGGCTGGAGCGAGCTGGCTGGGTGCGCCGACTACGCGACGAGACCGACCGCCGCCGGATTCTGGTCGAGCTGACCGAGCAGGCACAGCAGGCAGCGGCGGAGGTCTACGGACCGTTCGTGGCGGTGCTGTCGGAATACGACAACTACTCGGACGCGCAACTGCGGCTGATCACGCACTACATCGAGCGGGGCAGCGAGCTGCTGCTCGAGCACGCGGCTCGCATCGAGGACATGCGGCGCCGCCGGGACGCCCGCGGTGTCGGGCTGTAGCCGCAACGAATCGCCGAATTAGCCGCTGCTGACGCAACGGATCGCCGCAGACGCGCATGAGGCGCGACTGCTGCGCGTGGTCCACGCCCCCTAGGCTGAAAGGGCTGGATCACCCGCCGCCGACCGCACGCAGCTGCCGAACGGGAGCGAGCCGATCATGACGCACGCCACGCCGCCGGCTGTCCGGGCGCGCACCTACCTGATGTGCCCGCCCGAGTACTTCACGGTGGAGTACGCGATCAACCCGTGGATGAACCCGGACGAACCGGTCGACGTCCCGAGGGCGATGGATCAGTGGCGGCGGCTGCGCGGCATCTTCACCGACCTCGGCCACACCGTGCACACGATCCCGGCCGAGCCCGGCCTGCCCGACATGGTGTTCGCCGCCAACGGTGCCACCGTCATCGACGGCAAGGTGCTCGGCGCCCGGTTCCGGTACCCGCAGCGCCAGCCCGAGGCCGCTGCGTACCTGCGCTGGCTGCGCGAGCACGGCTACGGCCGGGACCGCGGTGAGGTCCGCGAGTCCGTGGTCGTCAACGAGGGCGAGGGCGACATCGCGTTCGCTGGGCGGGCCGTACTCGTCGGCCACGGCTTCCGCACCACCGAGGCGGTGCTGCCCGACGTAGCCGACCTGTTCGGCTTGCCGGTCGTGAGCCTGCGCCTGGTCGACCCCCGCTTCTACCACCTCGACACCGCGCTCTGCGTGCTGTCCGACCACGTCGCCGCGTACTACCCCGCCGCGTTCGACGACGCGGGCCGGGCGGCGCTCGCCGGGCACTTCGCCGAGCTCATCGAGGCTAAGGACGAGGACGCCGAGGTGCTCGGCCTCAATGCAGTCAGCGACGGCCGGCGCGTCGTGCTGCCAGCGCAGGCCACCGGCCTGGCGGCCCAGCTGGCCGTCGCTGGCTTCACCCCGATCGGGGTAGACGTGTCCGAGCTGCTGAAGGCCGGCGGCGGGCCGAAGTGCTGCACGCTGGAGCTCAGGTAGCCGGACGTGACCCCCAACCACCCGCAGGAGGCAGTGATGGCAGGCACGGCCGGCCCGCGAGCGGCTCAGCTGCGCGCGCAGGCGGATGCGCACAGTGCGCACAACTACCACCCGCTACCCGTGGTGATCACCGAGGCCGAGGGGTCCTGGGTCACCGACGTCGACGGCGTCCGGTACCTCGACATGCTGGCCGCTTACTCGGCCATCAACTTCGGTCACCGCCATCCGCGTCTGGTCGCTGCCGCCCAGCGGCAACTCGAGCGCGTCACCTTGGTCAGCCGGGCGTTCGAGCACGACCAGTTCGGCCCGTTCTGCGCCGAGCTCGCCGCGCTGGCAGGCATGGAGATGGTGCTGCCCATGAACACCGGCGCGGAGGCGGTCGAAACCGCCATCAAGACCGCGCGCAAGTGGGGCTACCAGGTCAAAGGGGTACCCGAGGGCGAGGCGGTGATCGTCGTCTTCGACGGCAACTTCCACGGCCGGACCACCACGATCGTCAGCTTTTCCACCGACCCGGAGGCCAGGGACGGGTTCGGACCCTACACCCCCGGCTTCCGGATCGTGCCCTACGGTGACCTGACGGCGCTCGCCGCCGCGCTCGACGAGAACGTGGTCGCCGTGCTCGCCGAGCCGATCCAGGGCGAGGCTGGCGTGCTGGTCCCGCCGCCCGGCTTCCTCGGTGGCGTGCGCGACCTGTGCACCGCGCACGGCGTCTTGTTCATCGCCGACGAGATCCAGTCCGGGCTCGGCCGGACCGGCACGACCTTCGCCTGCGAGTACGAGGACGTCGTGCCCGACATGTACGTTCTCGGCAAGGCGCTGGGCGGCGGGATCGTGCCCATCTCGGCGGTCGTCTCGTCGGCGGAGATCCTCGGCGTCTTCCGGCCCGGACAGCACGGGTCCACCTTCGGCGGCAACCCGCTGGCCTGCGCGATCGCCCGCGAGGTCATCGCCATGCTGGCCACCGGGGAGTACCAGGAGCGGTCGGCGAAGCTGGGCACCCACCTGCACAACCGGCTGCGCGACCTGCCCGGCAGCCAGGTGCGGGACGTCCGCGGCCGCGGGCTGTGGGCAGGGGTCGAGTTCACCCGGCTGTCCGGCCGCAAGGCCTGCGAACGGCTGGCGGCGCGCCGCGTGCTCGCCAAGGACACCCACGGTTCCACGATCAGGCTCGCGCCGCCGCTGGTCATCAGCGAGGACGACCTGGACTGGGGGATCGACCAGCTCGAGGCCGCCGTCCGGTAAGGCCAGCAGAACGGAACGCCGGTAGCCTCGGGTTCACCCCGTTTCGTCGCTACCCGGCCGTCTCCGGAGGGCGCGGTGCCCCTGCAGATCGTCTTCGAGACGCACTCGATCACCGAGGACAACGAGGCCGGCCGCGCGACGGGCTGGCTGCCAGGCAGGCTCTCCGCCGCCGGCCGGGACCTGGCCGCCGACCTCGGCCGCCGTCGCCGCCGCGACGGCCTCGCCGCGGTGTTCTGCTCGGATCTCGCCCGATCGGTGCAGACCGCGGAGATTGCCTTCGACGGAACGGGCATCCCGCTGCTGCTGGACTGGCGGCTGCGCGAGTGCGACTACGGGTCCATGAACGGGAAGCCGGCCGCGGACGTCCACGGCGACCGCGCGCGCTACCTCGACCGGCCGTATCCCGGCGGGGAGAGCTGGCGGCAGGCGACCGACCGGGTCGGCCGGTTCCTCACGGACCTGCCGCTGCGCTGGTCCGGCCAACGGGTGCTGGTCATCGGGCACGTCGCCACCCACTGGGGACTGGAGGTCGCGTTGCTCGGCACGCCGCTGCCGGAACTGGTCGGGCGCGGGCGCGACTGGCAGCCCGGCTGGGAGTTTGTCGCTAGCTGAGGGTCCCGGCCGGTCTCGCCGGCGAGCCTGGCGACCGGCTCGTGCCGCTCCACCGGCTATTTCCGGCTGCCCGCCAGCGGATGGGTCGGCTCCTCAGATCGGGCCGGCACGACGCTGCACACGCCGTCCGGCCAGACCAGCTCGACCCGCCGGTACCGACGGCCGCCGAGCGAACCGAGCAGCCGGCGTAGCCGATGCAGCCGACGCACCCGCCGCCGGGGCGAGCCGCTGGCCGCCGCGGCATCCGGTGCCGTCGCGATCGCGGCCAGCCTCTCCATCGCCGCCTCGCGGCGCAAGTCCGCGATGCGCTGCTCGGCGATTGCCTGGGCCAGATGGGGCGTCATGCGTCCTCCTCGTGGTCCGGACCCCTTGCGGTGTCCGTATACCCGAGGTTCGGGCTAAGGCCCCCAGCCGCGCATCGGCAGCAATCACTATTTCGGCCCGACCGCCGTCTTAGCTGGTCACCGCCGGCGTTCCCGGCGTGGCCGGGACCAGCGGGCAACGGCGTAGACCACGCCGGCGGCCGCGCACACCGCGCCGCCGTACAGGAACCACATCCCGGCCGTCGTGTCCGTCACGACCACGCTGCCGCCAGGCGAGGTGCTGGTCAGCAGCAGGGTCACGATGAACCAGCCCGCCGCAGGCAGGACGCCGCCGAGCACCGTGCGCATACCCCATGAGCCCAGCACGCAGCCGGCGAGGATGGCCAGGTCAAACAAGACGGCGGCCAGCGGAGCCGGGCCGCGGCTGAACTGGAAGGCGCCGATGAGCCCGACGAGGCCGCCGACCAGGAACAGCGCGACGTAGCCAGCCGCCGTGACGGCCGGCCCGCTGCCGGTGGCGGCCGTCCCGGCCGCGCGGGCCCGGCCGCCAGCGCTGGTGCCACGGCTGCTGCTCACGACTGTGAAGGCTAGCCGAGGCTAGCCAGCGCTCGCCCGAGCCGGGCTACCCGATGCCGGCGAACAGGTCGGTCTCCCGGCCATCGGGCCCGGCACCGGGACCGCGCGGTCCCGCCAGCAGCGTGTAGTGCTCGGTACCGAGCGCTTTGCGGCCCACCATGTCAGAAAGCGCAAAAAACGGGCTGTCCACGGCGATCTGGGTGCCGTGCGCGCGCATCGCGGCGAGCTTGGCTTCGAGGTAGTCGGTGGCGTCGATCTGGGTGGAGACGTTCGCGTCGTCGGTGCCGAACGGCAGCCCGGCTACCGACTCGACCCGGCTGAACTCGACCCCGCCGAGCTGTCCGCCGCGGGCGTCGTCGGCGAGCAGCGCCATGGCCTCAGCGAGCGCCGACTTCGGCACGGCCGTCGCGTAGAACTTGCTCACCAGGCCGTCGGCCAGCTCGAATGCCCGCTTCGACACCCGGTGCGCCTGGATGTGGTCGGGGTGGCCGTAAAAGCCGCGGGCGTCGTAGCTGACGAGCACCTGCGGGCGGACCTCGGTGATCACCGCGAGCAGCAGCCGGGCCGCCTCAGCCACGTCGGCGAGCCAGAAGCAGCCAGGCAGCTCGTTTCCGGCGGTGCCCATCATGCCGGAGTCGCGCCAGCGGCCTGGCCCGCCGAGGAACCGGTGATCGGTCACGCCGAGCGCCTGGCACGCCGCGGCCAGCTCTCCGATCCGGTGCTCGCCGAGGCCGCCGTCGCGGTCGAAGGCCAGGTGCGCGCGCTCGGCCGGGATGACCTGGCCCAGCTCTCCGAGCGTGCACGTGACGAGCGTCACGCCAGCGCCCTCGGCCGCGTACTTGGCCATCGTGGCGCCGGTCTCGATCGACTCGTCGTCCGGGTGCGCGTGCACGAACAGCACCCGCCTGGAGCCCGACGTGATCACGGCCGCGAGCCTACCCGCCAGCCGTCCCTGGCTAGCTGGCAGGATCGAGGCGTGACGTCGTCCTTTCCCCGGCAGGCAGCCCGTACCAAGAACTTCACCCTGGGCGCACCGCGCTCGTTCATGATCTCGCCCGACGGCGAGACTGTGCTGTTCCTGCGCTCGCAGGGCGGCACCGACCCGATCACGTGCCTGTGGGCACTGGACGTCGCAGCCGGGCAGGAACGGCTGATCGCCGATCCGGCGCAGCTCGGCACCGCGGGCGCTGCGGACGACCCGATCGAGAAGGCCAGGCGGGAGCGGGTCAGGGAAAGCGCGAGCGGCATCGTGTCCGTCGCCACGGACCGGGCCTGCACCGTCGCGACGTTCCTGCTCGGGGGCGTCGTGTACGTCGCCGACCTGCGCCAGGGCGGGAGCGGCGCGCGCGCGCTGGAGACCAGGACACCCGCGGCGGACCCGCGCCCGGACCCGGCCGGCCGGCTGGTCGCCTACGTCAGCGCCGGTGCCCTCCGGGTGCACGACCTCGGCACCGGCGAGGACCGGGCGCTGGCAGACCCCGCGGGGGCCGACGGAATCAGCTTCGGGCTGGCCGAGTTCGTCGCCGCCGAGGAGATGGACCGCAGCCGCGGCTACTGGTGGGCGCCCGACAGCTCAGCCATCCTGGTCGAGCGCGTGGACGAGACTCCGGTGCGGGTCTGGCACATCGCCGACCCGGCCGACCCGGCCAGCCCCGCCAGGGCCGTCCGCTACCCGGCCGCCGGCACTCCGAACGCCGCCGTGTCCCTGTTCGTCGCGACGCTGGGCGGCACGCTGACCAGGGTGGACTGGGATAGCGAGGCACTGGAATACCTGGTGACCGCCAGCTGGGAACGGGCCGGCTCCGGGCAGCCGCTGCTCGTCGTGCTCAGCCGCGACCAGCAGGACATGCGCCTGCTCGCGGTCGATCCCGCTTCGGGCGCGACCAGGTTGCTGCGGGCTGACACCGACCCGTACTGGCTCGACATCGTCGCGGGCGTCCCGGCCACCACCGCGGCCGGCGAGGTCGTCTGGACCGCCGACGTCGGCCGGGCGAAGCGGCTCGTCCGGGGCTCGGCGGCCGAGCACGCGGCCGGGACGGCGAGGCTGGTCACCCCGCCAGAGATCAACGTGCGCGAGGTACTGGCCGTCGACGCCGACGTCGTGCTGTTCAGCGCCACCGAGGCCGACCCGGCGTCGGTCTCGGTGTGGACCGCAGGGCCGGACGGCCTGCGACGGGTCAGCCCAGCGGACGGCGTGTACGGCGGCACGCTGGCCGGCGGCACCCTGCTGCTCACCGGCCGGACGCTGGCCGCGGCGGACGCGACCGTCACCGTGCTGCGCGCGGCCGGCACGGTGGCCGACGACAGCGCGGCCGACGACACCGTGGCCCACGACACCGTGGCCGACCACACTGCGGCCGACGGCACCCTGGCCGAGGTCGCGACGATCGGGTCGGCGGCGGAGGTGCCTGACCTGCCCGCTCCGCGACCGCGGCTGAGCTGGTCGGGCGGGCCAAGCCGGGTGCGCACCGCGGTCCTGCTGCCGTCCTGGTACGAGCCGGGCAGCGGCCCGTTGCCGGTGCTGTGCGACCCGTACGGCGGTCCGCACGGCAAGCGCGTCCAGACCGCCGCGAGCCTGTACCTCACCCCGCAGTGGCTCGCCGACCAGGGCTTCGCCGTCGTGATCGCCGACGGCCGGGGTACCCCAGGCCGCGGGCCTGCCTCCGACCGATCGGTGGCCGGCGACCTGGCGGGCCCGGTGCTGGAGGATCAGGTCGAGGCGCTGCACGCAGCCGCCGCACAGTGCGCTGACCTGGACCTGAGCCGGGTGGCCATCAGGGGCTGGTCGTTCGGCGGCTACCTGGCGGCGCTGGCCGTGCTGCGCCGGCCCGATGTGTTCCACGCGGCCGTTGCCGGGGCGCCGCCGACCGACTGGCGGCTGTACGACACCTGTTACACCGAGCGCTACCTCGGCCTGCCCGACGCCCACCCGGAGAACTACGCGCGCAGCTCGCTGCTGGCGGACGCGCCCAGGCTCACCAGGCCGCTGCTGCTCGTGCACGGCCTGGCCGACGACAACGTGGTGGTGGCCCACACGCTGCGGCTGTCAGCGGCGCTGCTGGCCGCCGGACGGCCGCACAGCGTGCTGCCGTTGTCGGGTGTTACCCACATGTCGGGCACGCAGGAGGACGTCGCGGCGAACCTGCTGCTGATGCAGGTGGCCTTCCTGCGCACGGCGCTGGGTATCACCGCTGCGTGACCACGCTGCTCATCGGCGGGTATTCCGGCGCGAAGGGCGCGGGTACCGGCATCACGGTGCTCGACGGCGACCGCATCGTCGCCACCATCCCCGCTGACTCGCCGTCCTGGCTCGCCCGGCACCCGTCGCTGCCGGTGGTGTACGCGGTGGCGGAGACCGACCAGGGGCACGTGCGTGCCTGGGAACTCGACGACGGCACTCCGGCGCAGCCGCTCGGCACCGCGGCGACCGGCGGCGCCGAGCCCGCGCACCTGACCGTCCACCCCTCCGGCCGGTTCCTCATCACCGCGAACTACACCGGCGGCAGCATCAGCGTGCACCGGCTCGGGCCGGACGGCAGCATCGGGGAGCGCACCGAGCTGGTGCAGCACCAGGTGCACGGCGAGCACCCGCGCCAGGACAGCGCCCACCCGCACATGGTGCTGCCGATCGGCGACTCGGTCCTGGTCACCGACCTCGGCGCGGACGCCATCTACTCCTACCGGCTCTCCCCGGACGGCACGCTCAGCCAGGACGGGGTCCTCGTCGCGCCGCGGGGCTCGGGGCCGCGGCACGTGCTGCCGGTCGGCAACCGGTACTACGTCACCGCTGAGCTGACTGGACAGGTACTCGTCTACGACGCGAGCGAACGCCTCGCCGGCGCGGTGGCGGCCAGCGCCCGGCCCGGCCCCAACCAGCCGTCCGAGCTGGTCAGCGACGGACGCTACCTCTACGTCGCCAATCGCGGCCCGAACACGGTGACGGTGTTCGACATCCGGCGCGACCAGCCGCGCTATGTCACCGAGGTAGCCACTGGCGACTGGCCGCGGCACATCGCGCTCGACGACGACAAGCTGTACGTCGCCAACGAGCGATCGCACGAGGTGATGTGCATGGACGTCGACCCGGAAACCGGCATCCCGGCGCCGTCTTTGACCGTCGAGGTCCCGAGCCCGACACACATCCTGCCGTGATGCTGCCGCGAGCCGCCAGCCGGGCGGGGCAGCGCGCTCGTTTGTAGCAAGTGTCACACGCAAGGAGCCCCCTGCGGAGGCCCGGCCAGTGGTATTCAAGGACTAGGGTTTCCACGCGACGCGAGCCCCACGCGAACCCGCAGGTGCACCGGGCCGGGCCGTTCCCATGAATTCCAGGGCGGAGACGTCAACGAATGACGCAAACAACGGACGCGCCGGCTAAGACAAGGGCGCAGATCAGCCAGAAGACGCTGCGCACCGATCCCTGGTGGCGGTCGCCGGGCATTACCGCCGTGCTGCTGGCCATCTGGGTGATCTACGCGACCGTGCACGTGTTCATCGGCCACTACTACTGGGTGCCTCAGTACCACTACCTGACGCCGTTCTACTCGCCGTGCGTCAGCGGGGAATGCGTGCCCGGCTCGTCCAGCCTGGGCGTCTGGATCGGCAGCCTGCCGCCGATCATCCCGTACGCGTTCGTGTCGCTGCCGTTCGTGCTCGGGTTCCGGCTGAGCTGCTACTACTACCGGCGGGCGTACTACCGGGCGTTCTGGCGGGCGCCGGCCGCGTGCGCGGTGCGTGAGCCGCACGCGAAGTACACCGGTGAGACGCGCTTCCCGCTGCTCGGCCAGAACCTGCACCGGTACTTCTTCTGGGCCGCCGTCCTCGTCGGCATACTGCTCACCTATGACGTGGCGCAGGCCTTCCGGGGACCGAACGGGAACTTCGGGCTCGGCCTCGGCACGCTGATCATGCTGGCCAACGTGATCCTGGTGTGGGGCTACACGCTGGGCTGCCACTCCTGCCGGCACATCACCGCGGGACGGCTGAACAACTTCAGCAAGCATCCGGTCCGATACTGGATCTGGACGAGGGTTTCCTGGCTGAACGCCCGGCACATGCAGTTCGCGTGGGCGTCGCTCGGCACGCTGATGCTGACCGACCTTTACATCTGGCTGGTAGCAGCCGGGGTGTTCAACGACCCGCGGATCTTCAACTGAGGCAGTGAGGCAGGCGAGCGCACATGGCTGACATCGGGCACAGCGACGTGCTGCGACTCCCCTACGACGTCGTGGTGATCGGCGCCGGCGGCTCCGGGTTGCGGGCGGCCATCGAGGCACGGCTGGCGGGCAAGCGGACAGCGGTCATCTCCAAGTCACTGTTCGGCAAGGCGCACACGGTCATGGCCGAAGGCGGCTGCGCAGCGGCAATGGGCAACATGAACCCCAACGACAACTGGATGGTGCACTTCCGCGACACCATGCGGGGCGGAAAGTTCCTGAATAATCCGCGGATGGCCGAACTGCACGCCAAGGAGGCACCGGAGCGGGTCTGGGAGCTCGAGGCGTGGGGCGCGCTGTTCGACCGCACCAAGGACGGCAAGATCAGCCAGCGGAACTTCGGCGGCCACGAGTACCCCCGGCTGGCCCACCTGGGTGACCGCACCGGTCTGGAGATAATCCGCACGCTGCAGCAGAAGGTCGTCGCGCTGCAGCAGGAGGACGCCGTGTCCCACGGCGACCCGGAAGCCCTCATCAAGGTCTACGCCGAGACCACCATCACCCGGCTGATCTCCGACGGCGAGGGCCGGATCGCCGGCGCGTTCGGCTACATCCGGGAGACCGGCGAGTTCGTGCTGTTCCAGGCGCCCACCGTGATCCTGGCCACCGGCGGCATCGGCAAGACCTTCAAGGTCAGCTCGAACTCCTGGGAGTACACCGGCGACGGGCACGCGCTCGCGCTGCTGGCGGGCGCCAAGCTCATCAACATGGAATTCGTCCAGTTCCACCCGACGCACATGGTGTGGCCCATATCGGTGCGCGGGCTGCTGGTCACCGAGTCGGTTCGCGGCGACGGCGGCGTGCTGCGCAACTCCGAGGGCCGCCGGTACATGTTCGACTACGTGCCTGACGTGTTCCGCGCGCAGTACGCGGAGACCGAGGAAGAAGCCGACCGCTGGTACGCCGACCCGGACCACAACCGCCGGCCGCCGGAGCTGCTGCCCCGCGACGAGGTGGCGCGGGCCAACAACGCCGAGGTCAAGGCCGGCCGCGGCTCGCCGCACGGCGGCGTGTTCCTGGACATCGCCTCGCGGCTGCCCGCCGAGGAGATCCTCCGGCGGCTGCCGTCGATGTACCACCAGTTCAAGGAGCTAGCCGACGTCGACATCACCAAGGAGCCGATGGAGGTCGGGCCGGCCCAGCACTACGTCATGGGCGGCGTGGAGGTCGACCCGGACACCGGCGAGTCGGCGGTGCCGGGCCTGTTCGCCGCCGGCGAGGTATCAGGTGGCATGCACGGGTCGAACCGGCTGGGCGGCAACTCGCTGTCCGACCTGCTGGTGTTCGGCCGCCGGGCGGGGCTCGGGGCGGTCGAGTATCTCAATCGCCTCGGTCCCAAGCAGCCCGTGCCGGACGAGGGCGCGGTCGAGGCGGCGCAGACCGAGGCGCAGGCGCCGCTGCAGCGGACCGGCGGGGAAAACCCGTATGCGGTGCACGACGCGGTCCAGGAGACGATGAGCAGCCTGGTCGGAATCATCAGGACCGAAGCAGAGATCAGGCGGGCCATGGCCGAGCTGGACAAGCTGGGTGAGCGGGCGGCGAACGTAGCCGCGGCTGGCGGCAGCGCGTACAACCCTGGCTGGCACATGGCGCTGGACATGCGCAACATCATGCTGATGGCGCGCTGCGTGGCGGCCGCGGCGCTCGAGCGCCAGGAGAGTCGCGGCGGCCACACCCGCGACGACCACCCGGGCATGAGCCCGGCCTGGCGCAGGGTCATCCTGGCCTGCTCGCTCGAGGGCGACACGGTCGCCATCACCCGGCAGGACACCCCGCAGATGCGCGCGGACCTGCTCGCCCTGTTCGACAAGAGCGAACTCAAGAAGTACCTGACCGAGGAGGAGCTGGCGAGCATTCCCGCACCCGCTCCGGCCGCAACCGCCGCAGCGTCCGCGACCGCTACGGCGACCGAGGAGACGCACTGATGGCCTACCAGGCAGCGCTGCGCGTGTGGCGCGGAGATCACGGCCAGGGCGACCTCACGCCGTACACCGTCGAGGTGAACGAGGGCGAGGTCGTGCTCGACGTGCTGCACCGGCTGCAGGCGAGCCAGGCGAACGACCTGGCGATCCGGTGGAACTGCAAGGCCGGCAAGTGCGGGTCGTGCTCCATGGAGATCAACGGCCGCCCGCGGCTGGCGTGCATGACCCGGATGTCGACGTTCGCCGAAGACGAGGTCCTGACGATCACGCCGCTGCGCACCTTCCCCGTGATCAGAGACCTGGTCACGGATGTGTCGTTCAACTACGCCAAAGCCAGGCAGATCCCGTCGTTCACCCCCGATCCGTCGGTGGGCCTCGGCGAGTTCCGGATGCAGCAGGTGGACGTGCAGCGCTCGCAGGAGTTCCGCAAGTGCATCGAGTGCTACCTCTGCCAGAACGTCTGCCATGTGATCCGCGACCACCCCGAGAACGAGCGGCCGTTCGCCGGGCCGCGGTTCCTCATGCGGATCGCCGAGCTGGAGATGCACCCGGCCGACACGGCCGACCGGCGCGACATCGCTCAGGACGACTTCGGCCTCGGCTACTGCAACATCACCAAGTGCTGCACCGAGGTCTGCCCGGAGCACATCAAGATCACTGACAACGCGCTCATCCCGATGAAGGAGCGCGTGGCCGGGCGCAAATACGACCCGGTGGTGTGGTTGGGCAGCAAGATCTCCCGGCGACCCAGGTCGGCCGGAACCCCGAAGGTACCGGGCAAGCAGACTTGACCTGCGTCCGGCGCCGCTCGGGCAGCCGCTGATCGATCGGTCGAGGGCTGCGGCACTGCGCTGGTTCGGTGAGTTCGCGCTGGGCTGGCGGGCAGGCTCCGCGCGTCGATCTCCCGCGCCCGTAGGCCGACGCAGCCGCCGGGTCACGAAACTGGGGCGGCTAGTCTGGCGGGGCTAACTTTCCGACGAAGCCGCGGTCACCGATGAACGCGACGAGAGGCTGCCCATGGTGCACATGACGTACCCCGAGGCTCTGGTTGTCGGGTTCATTCAGGGCATCACCGAGCTGTTCCCGGTTTCCAGCCTCGGTCACAACGTCCTGATCCCGGCGCTGGTCGGGGGCAGCTGGGCCGCGGACCTCAACGTCGCGGCGCCGGAGTCCCCGTATCTGGCCTTCATCGTCGGGCTGCACGTCGCCACCGCGATCGGCATCATGATCTACTTCTGGCGCGACTGGGTGCGGATCATCATCGGATTCCTCACCTCGATCCGCGACCGTGACATCCGGACCGCCGATCAGAAGCTGGCCTGGATGCTCATCCTGGCGACGATCCCGGTCGGCCTCACCGGCGTCCTGTTCGAGCACGAGTTCCGGGTGCTGTTCGGCGTGCCGATCCGGGCGGCCATCTTCCTCGTCATCAACGGCCTGATCCTGTTCGCGGGCGAGCGATTCCGCACCCGCCGGTCCAGGCAGGCGGATGCCGAACTCGAGCAACAGCGGGCCGCGGCCATCCTCCAGCGGGATCCGGCGCCGCCCGAGCGAGAGCGTGTCGGCAGCGCTCCGGGCAGCACGCCGCTGGCCACCCCCGCCGCGGCGGGCACAGCCGCCGGCACCGCCGGTTCCGGCCCGCCGATCGCCTCGCCTGGTTCCCGCCGGGGCGAGGAGATCGAGCGCGCCGTCGCTGCGGACGAGCGGCTGACCCGTCGGAGTTACCTCGCCGCCGTGCTGATCGGTGCCGCCCAGATCCTCGCGCTGCTGGCTGGCATCAGCCGCGACGGCGTGACCATGGTCGCGGGCATGCTCGGAGGCCTGTCCAGGGAAGACGCCGCGCGGTTCGCGTTCCTGCTGGCGACGCCCGTCATCTTCGCCGCGGGTGCGCTCAAAGTGCCGGACCTGGTCACGTACGGCCACGGGATCTACGGACAGATCCTGGCCGGCAGCATCCTGTCCGGCATCGGCGCCTACGTGTCGGTGCGGTTCCTGGTCCGCTACTTCCGCACCAGGACGCTGACCCCGTTCGGGATCTACTGCGTGGTCTTCGGTCTCGCCAGCATCCTGTACCTGCAGCTGCAGTAGCAGCCCGGCCCGGGAACCGGTCGCGGTCTCCACTGCGGTCTCGACATCCTGGAGGTTTGAGACAATTATCGGTCCGCTTTAGCCCCATTTGGAACTACGCAACCTCCAGGGTGTCGAGTCTGGCTGGCCGCCGCGCAGGCCGGACGGGTTCAGCGGGTCCACTCTGGATGCGGTGAGTGTCAGTTCACATACTCAGCGTCAGTATTGTGGAGGTGTGGTAGCACCCGAGCCGCATGTCCCGCTATCGGCCGTCGGCCTGCGGCTCACCGACGAGGTCGGGCACGCCGTGCTGGACTGGGTGGCCGCGGGTGACCTGTCGCTGTCCGCCGCGCTCGACCAGCACGTCGCGGCTGTCCGCGCCGCGCTGGCGGCGTGCGAGCCGGAGGAGCCAGGCTCGGCTCGACTGGCAGGTCAGGCAGCCCACGAGCGGGCACGATCGCGGGTGGCGCTGCCGCACCACGCCCGCCGACGTGGCGCCGCGACCCGGCTCGAGCCGGACGCGGCGAGCGGACCCGGCGCCGTCAGTTCCGCGACGGCCGAGACAGCCTGCCCAGACGTGCCGTTTACGGACAGCGCGTCGCAGCCGGACGCCGCGCCACTGCCACTGCGGCTGCTGCTGCACTACGCGTGCGGGTTCGTCGAGGCCGCCGTCCGGGCAGACTGGTGGCCCGGCGAGGGCGAGGCTGCAGCCGGGACCGCCGACTTCGAGTCGGTCCGGCTCGCCGCCGTCTGCCGACTGATCGGGCACACAGCGGCTGCCGCGGCACTGCCGCCCGAGCTGCGCTAGCTCTGCCAGCGCAGTGGCTCCGGCAGTTCGCCAGCGCCCCGACGGCCGGCGCCCGACGGCCAGCGCTGCCAGCACCCCCGGACCGCCAGCGCCACGGGCCGCGTTCACCAGCGCCCCCACGACCGACGCTACCGGCGGCCAGCGCTACCGGCGGCGCGCGCGCTGACGGGCCCGTTCCTTTGAATCAAGGGTCGCCTTGCGCATCCGCACCGCCGTGGGCGTGACCTCGACGCACTCGTCATCAGCGCAGAACTCGAGCGCCTGCTCGAGGCTGAGCAGCCGGGGCGGGATGAGCCGCTCCAGTTCCTCGGCCGTGGACTGCCGCACGTTGGTGAGCTTGCGCTCCTTGGTGATGTTGACGTCCATGTCGTCGGGGCGTGAGTTCTCTCCGACGATCATGCCCTCGTAGACCTCGGTGCCGGGCTCGACGAACAGGCTGCCGCGCTCTTGCAGGGAGAACATCGCGTAGGTGGTGGCCGCACCGGACCGGTCAGCCACCAGCGACCCGGTGGCCCTGGCGCGCATCTCGCCGGACCACGGCTCGAAGCCCTCGAACACGTGGTGGGCGATGCCGGTGCCGCGCGTCTCGGTCAGGAACTGGGTCCGGAACCCGATCAGCCCGCGCGACGGCACCGTGAAGTCGAGTCGCACCCAGCCGGTGCCGTGGTTCGACATGTTGTCCATCCGGCCCCTGCGGACGGCCAGCAGCGAGGTGACGGTGCCGAGATAGTCCTCCGGGCAGTCCACGGTCAGCCGCTCGACCGGCTCGTAGAGCGCGCCATCCACCTCACGCGTCACCACCGTCGGCCGACCGACCGTCAGCTCGTAGCCTTCCCGGCGCATGGTCTCCACCAGCACAGCGAGGGCCAGCTCACCCCGGCCTTGCACCTCCCAGGTGTCGGGCCGGTCGGTCGGCTGGACGGTGAGCGACACGTTACCCACGAGCTCGCGGTCGAGCCGGTCCTTGACCATCCGCGCGGTGACCTTCGACCCCTTGACGACGCCGACGAGGGGCGAGGTGTTCACGCCGATCGTCATCGAGATCGCGGGCTCGTCGACGGTGATCAGCGGCAGCGGGCGCGGGTCGTCGGGATCGGCGAGCGTCTCGCCGATCATGATGTCGCTGATGCCTGCCACGGCGATGATGTCGCCTGGCCCCGCCGACGGGGTCGGCACCCGGTCGAGCGCCTCGGTGCGGAACAGCTCGGTGATCTTCACTCGCTCCACTGAGCCGTCCCGGCGGCACCACGCGACCTGCTGGCCCTTGCTGATCTCACCGCTGAACACCCGGCACAGCGCTATCCGGCCGAGGTAGGAGGATGCGTCCAGGTTGGTCACCCACGCGCGCAGCGGCGCCTGCGGATCGTAGCTGGGGGCGGGCACCGCGTCGCGCAGCACGGCGAACAGCGGCTCCAGGTCGCCCGAGTCCGGCAGGGTGCCGTCCTCGGGCCGGTTCAGCGATGCCCGGCCGGCTCGCGCCGACGCGTACACGATCGGGAACTCGATCTGCTCCTCGGTGGCGTCCAGGTCCAGGAACAGCTCGTAACACGCGTCGACGACGTCGGCGATCCGCGCGTCCGGGCGGTCCACCTTGTTGATCACGAGAATCACGGGCAGGCCGGCCGCGAGCGTCTTGCGCAGCACGAACCGCGTCTGGGGCAGCGGACCCTCGCTGGCGTCCACGAGCAGCAGCACGCCGTCTACCATGGCCAGCCCGCGCTCCACCTCGCCGCCGAAGTCCGCGTGGCCCGGCGTGTCGATGATGTTGATCGTCAGGCCGCCGTGCCGCACGGCGGTGTTCTTGGCCAGGATTGTGATGCCCTTCTCGCGCTCCAGGTCGCCGGAGTCGAGGACGCGCTCGGCGACCTGCGCGCCGGCCCGGAAGGCGCCGGACTGCCACAGCATGGCGTCGACCAGCGTCGTCTTCCCGTGGTCGACGTGCGCGACGATGGCCACGTTGCGGAGGTCGGCGCGCGACGCCAGGGCAGGTGCAGCGCTGCTGGGCATGACGAAAGGCTCCGTAAGTGCAGAGGGAAACGCCGGAAGTCCGGCTCTCGAGCCATTGTAGTCGCCCGGCCCAGCGGCCAGCGGTCCCGCCGCTCGATATAGAAACTCTGTTCGAATAAGGCTAAGCTGCTGCTGTGCCAGATTCGCAGGTGCCAGCCGGATGGCCAGCGGGAGTACACCCGCCGGGCTCCCCCGACTTCGAGCGGACGGCGGTGAGCTGGCTGCTCGACGTGGTGCCGCCGGACTATCGCTTGCACGGCGTGCTCGTGCGCCACCCGGTGGCGCTGGCCGCTCTCGCCCGACATCACCTGGCGGCCTGTGTCGAGGGCGCTCGGGCGGGTTATCGGGGGGCGCGGGCGGAGCTGGGCAAGGACCTGCCGCCGAGCGGCCTGACCGCGGTGCTCGCCGCGTATCAGGCTGAGGGCCGTCGGCTGGTGACCACCGCGCGGGCGGTGGACCTGGTCGCCCGCGCGCTGCGAGGCGAGTCGTTCGTGCCGCAACTCGCCGGGTCGCGCGAAGCCGGCCGGCGGATCCGTAGCTAGGGTGCTTGCGGCTGGTCGCTCCGGCGATCCGAAGGTCGCAGGTGACGGCCAGGGGCCCGGCAATGCGCAAAAGCCCGCCGCAGCACTGCCGGACCGGCACTTTCCCCGGCAGCGAACGCTGACCCGCTTGTACAGGGCCGGGAGATAGCGTGCTGACGTGGGTGAGGTCAGTGCACAACCGCAGGTGATCATCTTCACCGGGCTGCCGGGCACCGGCAAGTCGACCCTGGCTGAGAAGTTGGCGCGGACGGTTGGGGCACCGGCTTTTGCTGGTGACTGGCTCATGGGCGGTCTCGAGCCCGCGCACGCGGCACTTGGCCAGTTGGACCGCGCCCAGTACCTCGCCGCCTGGTTCGGGCTACTGCGAACGCTGGTCACCCGGCAGCTGATGCTTGATCAGAGCGCTGTCGTTGATGACGTGGTCAGCGATGGCCAGTTCGTCCTGTGGCGGGAGGTCACGGATCAATTCAGGGCGCGCTTGTACCTCGTTGAGTGCGTCTGTTCCGACGAGGCCGTTCACCGCGCACGCGTGGAGGGACGAGTGCGCGGCATTCCTGGCTGGCATGAGGTCGGGTGGGACCACGTCGAGCGGATGCGCGCGGAGACTACCCCGCCAACTGCCGACCGCCTTACCGTTGATGCCATCGAGCCGGTTGAGGACAATTTCTGTCGCGTGCTGGAGTACATCGCAGCGCGATAGCCATCTGCCCTTGGCAGACAGCGTTGCGCCGACAGTGCGGATCGTGTCTGCTGCGGTCATGCGGATTCTGGTACTGGGCGGAACGGCCTGGCTCGGCGGGTGCATCGCGAGCGCTGCGGCGGACTCAGGTCATCAGGTGACCTGCCTGGCTCGCGGGGTCTCCGGCGATGTCCCGGACGGTGCGGCGTGGGTGAGCTCGGATCGCACCCAACCCGGCGCCTACAGCCAGGTCAGCGACCAGGAGTGGGACGTCGTGCTGGACGTGTCGAGCCAGCCTGGGCAGGTCAAGGGTGCCATCGCAGCCCTGGCCGACAGTGCGGCGTGCTACGTCTTCGTCTCCACCTGCAGCGTCTACTCCGACAATGCCACTCCGGGCCAGGACGAGAGCGCCGAGCTCCTGCCGCCCTTGGACGGTGACGTCATGACGACCCTCGGCACCTACGGCCAGGCAAAGGTCGCGTGCGAGCAGCACGTCTGGCGGGCCTTCGGTCCCGACCGCGCGCTGATCGCGAGGGCCGGACTGATCGGCGGTCCCGGCGACACCTCCGACCGCACCGGCTACTGGCCGTTGCGCTTCGCGCGCCCCGCCACCAGGGATGGCGCCGTTCTGGTGCCCGACACCCCGCAGAACGCGACGCAGGTGATCGATGTGCGCGACCTGGCCGGGTGGCTGCTTGACGCCAGTCTCCGCCGCGTCGCTGGCGTCTTCAACGCGACCGGCGCGACGGTGCCACTCTCCCAGCACATCGACGCCGCGCGCGCTGTGGCCGGGCATACCGGGCCGGTCGTGCGCGCCGACTCGCAGTGGCTGCTGGACCAGGGCGTACAGCAGTGGATGGGGGCGCGCTCCCTGCCACTGTGGGTGGCCGACCCGGACTGGCAGGGCTTCGGCAGCCGCGACAGCGGCAAGGCGCGCGCCGCCGGACTCCGCACCCGCCCGCTGGAGCAGACCCTCTCAGACACCCTTGCCTGGGAGCTGACCAGAGACCACCGTGGCACCCGCCGGGCCGGGCTCACTGACGCCGACGAGCGGGCCCTGCTCGAACTGGTGACCAGCTCCCAACAACCCCGGGATCCTGACTGACAACGGACAGCACGAGAAGCCGGGGCTGACGGTGACGCCCACCGGAGGCTTGCTGAGCAGCGGCTGGACCACGCACGACATCGAGATGACCGCGCACCGTGGCCGGACTGTCGGACGCGATACCCGCCTCGGTAGCCAGCCAGCTCCCGCACCGCCGATGGGGCCAGCGCAGGCCGAGACAGCGATCCGCAGCTGGGCAGCGGAACTGCCTGCGGGCGTACCAGGTCAGATCGCCGCCGCGGCCAAGGCGGCGTGCAACGGCTAGACACGGGCTCCATCGGGTCGTGCGGCGCCGACGAGTGTGCGCACCGTCTTGGGGCGGGCCGACGGCAGTGGCTGGCCGCGGGTCGCTGCCGCACTGCCGTTGACACCGCGGCGGCGTGCCGTCGACACCGCGGCGCCGCCGCACCGCCTTGACACCGCGGCGGCGTGCCGTCGACACCGCGGCGCCGCCGCACCGCTTTGACACAGCGGCGCCGCCGCACTTAGGATCGCCACCGCGACACAGCTACTGATGGGTAGCTTGTAGTTGCTGAAGGGTCAGTCACTCCCCCCCGTGACTGGCCCTTCTCCACGTGCTTTCGCGCTCACGCAGACACCGCAGGCCCTGATCACGCCGGCAATGCTGCCGGGACTGCCGAGCGGCACACCGAGCGCATGCTTACGCTTGCGTAGCGAGGTACCCGTTGGGAGCAGACGATGACCGATCAGCCGACGATCTTGATTACCGGCGCGACCGACGGGCTGGGCAGGGCGCTCGCCGAGCGGCTTGCCCTCGAGGGCGCCACGCTGCTGCTCCACGGGCGGGATCAGTCCAGGCTCGACCGCGCGGCCGCGGAGATCGCCGACAGCGCGAACGTGAGCAAGCCCCGCACCTTCCGCGCTGACCTCGCCGATCTGAGTCAGGTTCGCAGGCTGGCCGACGACGTCCAGCGGGCGACCGACCGGCTGGACGTGTTCGTCAGCAACGCGGGCATCGGTTTCGGACAGCCCGACGGGCACGACCGTCGGACCAGCGCCGATGGCTACGAACTGCGGTTCGCCGTCAACTACCTTGCGGGGTTCGTGCTGGCGGTGCGACTGCTTCCGCTGCTGCGGGCGTCGGCCCCCGCGCGCATCGTCAACGTCGCCTCGCTCGGTCAGCAGGCGCTGGACTTCGACGACCTGATGCTGGAGCGCGGCTACTCGGGCATGCGCGCCTACTGCCAGAGCAAGCTTGCCCAGATCATGTCCGGTTTCGAGCTCGCCGGGCGCATCCCGGCCGAGCAGGTGACGGTGAACAGCCTGCACCCTGCGACGTTCATGCCCACCAAGATGGTGCTGGCCGAGCGCGCGTTTGTGGACACTATCGAAGCCGGCGTCGCCTCCACCGCACGGCTGGTCAGCGACCCAGCGCTAGCAGGGGTAACGGGCCGGTTCTTCGACCACACCCAGGAAGCGCGGGCAGACGCGCAGGCCTACGACCGCGCCGCCCGAGCCCGGTTGTGGCAGGTGAGCCTCGACCTGACCGGTCAGGCCGAAGTCTGATCAGCTGACGTCCGGCGTGAGCGAAGCGCCCGAACCGGCCGCGCCGTCCCTGGCTAGCGCGCTGACCGGCGATAGCCAGCCAGCGCCAGCCACGTATTCCTTGAGCACCCTGGCCGGCACGCCACCCACGACCGCGTGATCGGGCACGGTGCCGCGGACCACCGCACCGGCGGCCACCACCACGTTCCGGCCGATGACAGAGCCGGGCAGCACGATGGCGCCGGTCCCGAGCCACGTGCCCGCGCCGATGCTGACGCTGCTGTTGACCGGCCACTGCCGCCCCACCGGCACGTCGAGGTCGGCGTAGCTGTGGTTCTGATCGGTGACGTAGACGTACGGGCCGGTAAACACGTCCGCGCCGATCTCGATCGAGTGGTGCGCGACGATGTGGCTGCCGCGTCCGATCACGCACCGGTCCCCGACCCGCAGCACCGACTCGGGGCCGAGGTCATGACCCGGCGCCATGCCCGCGCACAGCGTGACGAGTTCGGCGATCATGCACTGGTCGCCGATCTCGATCCACCGCTCGCCGTAGACCGCACCGGTCGGGAACGCCATCAGTGAGCCGGGCCCGAACGCAGCGAACCGGCGGCCAGCCGCGGACTCCGCGGTCACCGTGCCCGCCTGCTGGATCCGCCGCCAGCCGTCCTGCACCAGGCCGGCGATCAGCGCGCGGCGGTGCCTGGCCAGTGACTGCTTCCACGCCATGGCCGGTAACGGTACCTCAGCGGCCGGGGTCGCCGAGTCCGCTAGTCGGGCTCCCCGGCTCGGTAAGCGCTTACTTCATGATCTCGGAAACTTGGCGTCCGGATAGGACGCAAACTATCCACTGAACGCCAAGCTTCCGTGCTGTCAGGCCCGCCGCGCGGCGGCGGCGAGCTGGGCGTCAAGTTTCCGTGCTGTCAGGCCCGCCGCGCGGCGGCGGCGAGCTGGCCGCACGCGCCGTCGATCTCCCGGCCCCTGGTGTCGCGCACCGTGACCGGGATGCCGCGGGCCGCCAGCCGGTGCTGGAACTCGTCGGCGACATCCGGGTCGGAGGCCGTCCACCGAGACCCTGGAGTCGGATTGAGCGGGATGAGGTTGACGTGCGCGAGCCGCCCGGCCAGCAGGTCGGCGAGCAGCTCAGCCCGCCAGGCGTGGTCGTTGATGTCGCGGATCATCGCGTACTCGACTGAGATCCGCCGCCCGGTCGTGGCCGCGTAGCCGAACGCCGCGTCCAGTACCTCGGCCACCGGCCAGCGTCGGTTGACCGGGACCAGTTCGTCCCGCAGTGCATCGTCCGGCGCGTGCAGCGACACCGCCAGACGCACCGACAGACCCTCGGCCGCGAGCTTGCGCACCGCGGGCACGAGGCCCACCGTCGACACCGTCACCGAGCGCTGCGAGATGCCAAGGCCGGCCGGGGCGGGGTCGGTAATCCGCCGCACCGCCGCGAGCACGCTGCCGTAGTTGGCGAGCGGCTCGCCCATGCCCATGAACACCACGTTCGAGACCCGACCCGGTCCGCCTGGCACGGCATCCGAGGTCATCGCCCGCGCGCCAGCGACCACCTGCGCGACGATCTCCGCCGCCGACAGGTTCCTGGTCAGCCCCGCCTGGCCGGTCGCGCAGAATGGGCAGGCCATACCGCACCCGGCCTGCGACGACACGCACAGCGTGACCCGGTCCGGGTAGCGCATGAGCACCGACTCGACCAGCGCACCGTCCAGCGCCCGCCAGAGCGTCTTGCGCGTCGTGCCGCCGTCACAGTCCTGCTCGCGCTCGACGGCGAGCAACGGCGGCAGCAGCGCAGCCACCAGTTCCGCGCGCGCCTGCGTGGGCAGATCGGTCATCTCGGCCGGGTCATCGGTCAGCCGCGCGAAATAGTGCCTGGCCAGCTGATCGGCGCGGTAACCCGGTTGCCCCAGCGCCACCACGGCAGCCCGTCGGGCGGCCGGATCGAGATCGGCGAGGTGCCGTGGCGGCCGAGCGCGGCGGCCCCGCGGCGCGGCAGCACCGACGTCGCCGGCGCTGCCGGGCGCCGGC